>NZ_MKKG01000055.1:0-250524 GCF_001942325.1 Gordonia sp. CNJ-863 | reverse complement strand
TTGCGGGGTTAAGGCCCCCTACAGACCATGGGGTTGATAGGCCAGAACTGTACGCACAGCAATGTGTTCAGGTGACTGGTACTAATCGGCCGAGGACTTACCAACAACACCCACAACATCACCAAACAACAGGTTTTGGTGTGTTCGCATCCACTATGCATCTTCTGAGACAACACACAACAAACAAACAAACCGTTGTGGATTGTTTCATAAAGTTACGGCGGCCATAGCGGAGGGGAAACGCCCGGCCCCATTCCGAACCCGGAAGCTAAGCCTCCAGCGCCAATGGTACTGCACCTTAATCAGTGTGGGAGAGTAGGACACCGCCGAACACAACATCCCATTGTGGCCCTACACGAGTAATCGTGTAGGGCCACAATGCATTTCCGGGGCTGTCGCTGATAGAGGAAACCCACCGGTTTTCCGTACTTCCACCCCCTGACCGGGTGGTGGATCTACGGAAAAAGGGTGGGTGTGCGGGCCGGCTCGGGCCACAGACATGAGAATGCCCCGCGATCTCCTCGTCACGGGGCATTACTCGTCTTCAGGTACTCAGCTGAGGTGATGCACTTCGGCCAGTCCGTAGACCGGAGTGTCGAGACCCTCGTACCGAGCCTTCAGCTGGAGTGCCAGGTAGAGGGAGTAGTGCCGGGACTGATGCAGGTTGCCGCCGTGGAACCAGAGGCCAGGCTGCTGCGTCGGCTTCCACATGTTGCGCTGCTCGCCCTCCCACGGGCCGGGATCCTTCGTGGTGTCCGATCCCAGTCCCCATACCTTGCCGACGCGGTCGGCGACGTCCTGTCCCATCAGGTCAGCGGCCCAGCCGTTCATCGATCCGAACCCCGTTGCGTAGACCACGACATCGGCCTCGAGCTCGGTGCCGTCGGCGAGCACGACGGAGTTCTCGGTGAGGTGATCGAGCTGTCCCTGAACCAGCTTGATGGTCCCGTTGGCGATGAGCTCGCTGGCGCCGACGTCGATGTAGTAACCCGAGCCGCGTCGTAGGTACTTCATGAACAGGCCCGAGTCGTCGTCACCGAAGTCGAGTCTGAAGCCGGCCGCCTCGAGACGGTCGTAGAACTCCTTGTCCTGCTCGCGGATCTGGTTGTAGACCGGCACCTGGAACGCGTGCATGATCCGGTAGGGCAGCGACGCGAAGGTCAGGTCGGCCTTCTTGGTGGTCATGCCGGAGGCGACGGCCTCCTCGCTGTACAGGCCGCCGAGGGCGATCGACCGCAGCGAATCGGACTTCACGATATGCGTCGACGAGCGCTGCACCATCGTGGCGTCGACGCCGTTGTCGACGAGGGCTTTGCAGATGTCGTGAGCCGAGTTGTTCGACCCGATCACGACGACCTTCTTGCCGGCGTAGGCGTCGGGACCCGGGTGCCGGCTGGAGTGGTGCTGCTCGCCGGCGAAGATGTCCTGACCCGGCACCGTGGGGATCGAGGGCTTACCGGACATGCCCGTCGCGAGTACGAGCTGCGTCGGGTGGAGCGTGAGGCGTTCGCCGTCGCGGTCGAGTTCGACCGTCCAGCGTTCCTGGTCCTCGTCGTAGTTCGCCGACAGGCAGGTGGTCTTGCTCCAGTAGGGCACCTCCATGACCTTGGTGTAGAACTCGAGCCAGTCGCCGATCTTGTCCTTGGGTGCGAACACCGGCCAGTTCTCGGGGAAGGGGAGATAAGGGAGGTGGTCGTACCAGACCGGGTCGTGCAGGCAGAGGGACTTGTAACGCTTACGCCACTGGTCGCCGGGCCGGTCGTGACGGTCCACGACGACCGACGGCACCCCGAGCTGTCGAAGGCGTGCCCCGAGCGCGATGCCGCCCTGTCCGCCGCCGATCACGAGGACATAGGGCTGGGCAGTCCGGCCGAGCTCGCGCTCCTCGTCGGCCTTCTTCTCCGCCCACGATCGGGTGTCCGGATCGGAACCGTGCACGGCACCGAGCACGCGGGTCGGACCGCGGCTCTCCTCGTAACCCTTCAACTCCTGCATGGTCGTGAGGAGCGTCCAGGCGCGGTCGACGCCGTCGGCGTCCGGACGGATGCGTACATGGCCCTCGCAGCGTCCGACGGCGGTCTCGAACGAAAGGAAGGCCGACGCCACGCCGTCGCCGTCATCGGTGGCGTCCTCGGTCGTCGCGAAGCCCGCCGGCCGGGTGTCGGCCAGGCGTGCGGTCAGCATGTCGCTGATCTGCTCGTGGCCCTCGACCGTCTTGATGTTCCAGGTGAATGCCGTGAGATCGCGCCAGTAGCTGTCGGTGAGGAACGCACTCGTCGCACGCCCGACATCCAGCGCGGCCAGCGCAGCTTCGAACTCCTGCAGCCACGCGTCGACACGCTGCTGTGGGGTGCGGCCGGTGCTGACAACCGGCTCCATCGTCTGGGTCATCGTCTCTCCTCAAACAGTTCGGGGTGGCGCCGATAGTGACGCGGGCCACAATCTTGCTGAGGACAGCAGACGCCTCGGGTGCCCGCGCCGGCAAGGGTTGCAGTCCGTTGCGACCCGTCCCCTCGTTGCATCGCTTCTGTGATGTGACGCACAATCTTGGTAATGACGATTTCCGACCACGTCTCCGATCTGGAGCCTGCCGTACAGGCCGGCGACGATCCGCGGGAGTTCGCCCACGTCCTCAGCGCCGTCCACGACGCCGCTATGTCGGGTGGGCGGATGCCGGCACGTCCGCGGGCCGTCATCGACGACTCGTGGCAGCGGCTTCGCAGGGCAGGCCTCTCTCCGGACGCCGACACCGCGGTCGAGCGGGGCCTGGACTTCGAAGAACTCGAGGAGCGGCGACGCCAGTCGGGACTGATCGAGGTCGTCGATGAACTCGCACGCAATCTGGACTCGTTGATCGCGGACGGGGACAACATCCTGGTCATCGCCGATGCACGAGGTCACGTGCTGTGGCGCAGCGGGTCGTCGAGGGTGCTCAGTCGTGCCGATCAGCTGGGGTTCATCGAGGGCGCCGACTGGGCAGAGGGTTCGGTGGGCACGAATGCGATCGGCACCGCACTGATGTCCGGCAAGTCCATCCAGGTGTTCTCCGCCGAGCACTTCGTCCGCAGCCACCACTCCTGGACGTGCACCGGAGCTCCGATCAAGGACCCGCGGACCGGAGACGTGCTCGGCGTCGTCGACGTCAGCGGTCCGGCGGCAACGATCCACCCGACCACCCTGGCGCTCGTACATGCCGTCGCGCGGTTGGCCGAGTCGCAGCTGCGGGAACAGCATCACCGACGGCTCGATTGCCTCCGGGCGGTCGCAGCGCCGATTCTCGCCCGCTCGCCGGGGCCGGCGTTGGCCGTCGACGTGGACGGCTGGGTGGCGGCCGTCGATGCGGTGTCCCCACGATCGCGGCTGTTGTTGCCGCGCGGTGTCGGACCTGGCCGGTCCTTCTTCGGTGCACTCGGCGAATGCGATGTGGAAGCGTTACCGGGCGGCTGGCTCGTGCGCGTCGCCGATGCCGCGGATGCGTCGACGACGCGGGTCTCGATGCGAACGGTTGTCGCCGCTTCCGGAGGTGAGTGTGTCGAGGTCTCGGTCGAGGGAGCCAGTGGCGGCTGGACCCATCGGTGTTCGCCCCGGCACGGTGAGATACTCACCTTTCTCGCGCGGCACCGTAGCGGGGTGACCGCTGCGCAGATGTCGGCGCACCTCTTCGGCGTCGACGATCGGACGGTGACCGTCCGCGCCGAGATGTCCCGGCTGCGCAAGCGTTTCGGCGGTCTGCTGATGGCGGGACCGTACCGCTTCGCAGACGGCGTCGAGGTGCGCCTGGCCGGCTGAGAACTGCCCTGCAAACCGCTCCTGAGATCAACACACCTGGAGCGTCACCGCGGACATGTCGTCGTCGACAGCCCTGCTGAGGGTGCGTTTGAGGGGCGGATTCCAGTGGCTCCCGGTCAGTCGTACTCGGCCAGGACGAGTCCCCGGTCGTAGGCGTAGACGATCGCCGCGGCGCGGTCCCGCAGGTCGAGCTTGGTGAAGATGTGGTTCACGTGAGTCTTCACCGTCACCTGCGAAATGCCCAGTGCCGAACCGATTTCGCCGTTCGTCAGGCCGCGGGCGATCAGACGCAGGACGTCGGTCTCGCGGTCGGTCAGATCCGGTGCGATCGAGGTCTGCTCACGCCCGGCGCGTCGGAAACCGTTCAGGACACGTTCGGTGACGGCGGGATCAAGGAAGGCGCCGTCGCGGACCACGGCCCGGACCGCCCAGATCAGGGCCTCTGCCGACGAGTCCTTCAGGATGAAACCCGCGGCGCCGGCACGCAGTGCGCCGGACAGCAAATCGTCGTCGTCGAAGGTGGTCAGTACGAGCACCGGCGGGGGTTCGCGGAGTGTCCGCAACATCGTCGTGGCGGTGATGCCGTCGATGTTCCGCATGCGCAGATCCATCACCACGATGTCCGGTCGGTGTTCGGCTACCGCCGCGAGAACCTCTGAGCCGTCGGCACATTCTCCGACTATGTCGAAACCGTCCCGAGGGCGGAGTATGCGTCGGAGTCCGGTGCGGACCAGTTCCTGGTCGTCGACCAGGAGGACTCGGATCGGGTCGGTGCCGATGTCGGTGGGACCGGTGGAGGTCATACGCCGATCCCGTCGGTCATGACCCGGGCCGGGAGCGTGGCCCGTACGGTCCAGGTCCCGTTGTCGTGGCAGGTCTCGAAGGTGCCGCCGAGCAAGGCGGCCCGTTGCGTCATGCCGTCGATCCCGGCGCCGTCGCGATCTCTCGCCCGTCCGCCGAAGTGTGGGTTCTCGATGGTGATCTCGACCGAGTCGCCCACAGTGACGCTCACCGTGGCCCGGTTGGCAGTCGAGTGTTTGACGACGTCGGCGAGGGACTCCTGCGTGATCCGGTACAGGGCAGCGGAGACCGGATCGGGGAGCGCGGCGAGGTCGCCGTCCACGCGGTGGGAGACGTGGATGCCCGCCTTCCGGTAGTCGTCGATCAGCGCGGCGAGATCGCGATCGCTGGGCGGAGTCGTGGGCGGCTGTGTCTCGTTCGCGCCGAGCACGTGCACGATGTTCCGGATCTCGGACATGGCCTGCCGGCCCTGGCGTTCGGCGTCGGTCAGGGCGTCGATCGCATCGTCGACGTCGCGATCCTGTTCCAGTGCGCGCCGCGCGCCGGTGACGTTCAGCATGGTGATCGACAACGAGTGCGCGATGACGTCGTGGATCTCGCGCGCGATACGGCGGCGCTCGTCGCTGGCGGCACGATCGGCGCGCTCCCGCAAGACGCGGGCACGATTGTCGGACAGGCGTTTCTGGATCAGGACCATGTATCCGATCAGCCAACCGCAGGCGACGCCGAGCGCGTACAACGCGGGGGACTCGAGGCCACCGAAAATTCCGAACGCCACGACCAACGCGACGCACACGACCGCGACGCGGATTCCGGTGCGCAGTGAGTACATCGCGGCACCGATGGCCGCCGTGAGGGTCAACTGCAGGGGCGCGGCATCGTTGGGTACCGGGGCCATCAGGAAACACAGAGTGCTCGCCAGCACGGTGAAGCAGACGTACGTCGACGGTGGCACGCTGAGATCGAGGACGAGTGTCAGGCATGCGAGCACGAGTCCCGCGATCACCCAGCCGAGATGATCGAACGGGTATCGCTGCGCCACCGCGACCGCCGTGACGACCACGCTCGCCGACAGGATAACCGCGGGGTACAGCGGGGGATAGTCTCCGCCGGCGCGTTCGACCCGACGCCGCAGTTCGGCTCCGAGGTCTGCTGTGAAGCTCGTCACCGTTCCAGAATAGGTCCGCAGCCCGCGCCCGCTTCCTCCCACCGATGGATTCCGACCTCCACCCACGGGTGGATGTCAGTTCATCCCACAGCATGGCGATTCGGGGTCTTCGCCTCCATAGCGTTGTGAGCAGCACGTTTACATCACTGGCGAGAGGACGAGACGATGATGCTGCTCCCCGGACCCAACGGCCCGCAATGGGTCGCGTCACCCGCTGTTCCGGAACTACACGGACTGTCCGCGGGACGCCCGGTGGTCGTCGGCGTCTCCGGAAGCGAGGCGTCGCGTCGGGCCATCAAGACCGCCGTGCGCGCGACCGGAGGGACGTCCGACGTGATTCTGGTCTGCGCGACACGACGCAGCCGGCGAGACGAGGCCCCGACCGGACTTCACGATGCACTCAAGGACGAGTCCTACCTGCTGAGCGGGCAGGCCACGGTCGCCGAGCAGCTGCGGACCGCGCGTGAACTCGCGATCTGGCTCGGCGCGCGATCGGTGGTGACGGCCACCGACCTCGGCGACCCGGTCGCGGTGATGCAGCGGGCTGTCGAGCGCTTCGGCGCCGGGGCGGTCGTGCTCGGTACCTCCGGTCGTCGGCCCGGGTGGACGGCGAGGTCCCTCGCCCGGCACCTCGATGCCGAGGTGGATCTCGTCGTCACCGATGGGACACGGCATCACCGTCGCCGGTTCACGACCCGGGAGGCATCGCTCCGCACCCTCCGCTGGACACCGGGATGGACCGTTCCGCAACGCGGCCTTGCCTCCCGCTGAACGCTTGGGAGTATGTGCACATGCGCATCACCGATGAGGCACGTCTCAGGGAGATCGTCGGGCATCCGATCCTGGTGGTGGAGACCGCAAGATCCTGTGCTGATTCCCTTCGACACGCTCCTCCGCAGGTTCGACCGCGTCGAGCAGCGCGGTGATGATCTCGTCCGCGGGCTCGAGCGGCAGCGTGTGATGAGTTCCGCTGGGCAGCATCACGGTCCGCGCATCGGGTAAGTACTGCCGAACCCGAGCAGAGACGCGGGCCGAGTCATGTGCCCTGCTGTGTGGTGCGAACACCGCGGTGACGTTCTTGCCGCCGGCCAACCTCGAGAGCGCTTCTGATGAAGGGCGTTTGGGGACGATTGTCCGGCCGGTGGGGAAGCGTGCTCCGGCCCAGTACATCTCGATCCACGTGCGGTCGAGGGTGGCGTCGCGGGTCTCCCACGACAGGAATCGGCGCTGCCGCTCCGGGTTCGGGGCGAGGAGCGTCGGCAACGCGTGGGTGAGGTAGCCCAACCGCAGGCCCGCGAAGCACGTAGTCGGGTCGAGGAGGACGAGTCGCCGCACCCGCTCGTGGTTGATGCCGGTCGCGTAGGCCAGGGCGATCATCGCGCCGTATGAGTGGCCCACCAGATCAACGGTTTCGACGTCGAGGGCATCCAATGTCGCGTCCAGCCAGGACAACAGTTCGTCGGCGGTGCGCGGCCGGCCGGGTCCTGGGCGAGAGCGGCCGGCGTCGCCGATGATGTCGACCGCAAGGACCCGACGCCTCTCCGCGAGACGTCCGGCCACGTTCACATACGACGCGGACGTGCCGCCGCCGCCCGGGAGCAGGACGATCGCCGCCTCCGGTGCGGCGCCGTAGCTGTTGACGCGAGTCACTCCGTAACCGGTCTCGATGTCGATCGGGCGAGCGCCTCCGCGGGCGATGAGTGCGTCGTAGGCGGCGAAGAACCCAGCGCCGTCGGGGGAGTCGGCGAATTCCTGCAGTGACGGTCGTGCCATGCGTGCCTCCCATGTATCTCGATTATCGAGAGATTAGATCATCGAGCGAATGTCGTAAAGTGATTGCGTGGCATACGACGACCTGGTCCACCGCCTGCGGTCCCTGACCGTCGAGCTGGAGTTGCTCGGGTCCGAGTTTGCGGCGCGAAACGTCCTGCACGCCACCGATGTGCGTGCCCTCATCGCCCTGCTCGACCGCTCGAGGGCCGAGGAGGTCGCGACCCCAGGCTGGCTCGCCGGTCACCTCGGGCTCAACTCCGCGTCGACGACCGCGTTGATCGATCGGCTGGAGGGCCGCGGTCTCGTCTCGCGAGCACGCGACGAATCCGACCGTCGACGGGTCACGCTGCACGTCACCGAGCAGGCCCGGGAGATGGGGTGGGCGTTTTTCGGGCCGCTCATCGACCGAGTTCGTGCCGTCGCCGACGGCTTCTCGGCGGCTGACCTCGACACCGTCAGGTCCTTCCTCGACCAGGTCACCGACGCGGTGGGGGAGTTGCGGCAGATCTGATCGAGCACCGCGGGCAACCGTTCGTCGCGTCCGGGCTACCGATCGGCGCAGGTCACGAGAACTGATTCGGTGTCGGGCGTCACACCGATACGCTCTAGGGGCGGCGTGACACGTGTGGGTGTCCTGCCATGCGCGTGAGGACGAAAGGATGGCCATGGGCCGGTACAGCGAGGCATTCACCCAGGCGGTCAGCGACCGCGAAGGCTTTTGGCTCGAGGCCGCCAAAGCCGTCGACTGGACCACCGAGCCCGCACTCGCTCTCGACGACTCCGCCGCGCCGTTCTACCGCTGGTTTCCCGGCGCGGAGCTGAACACCTCGTACAACGCCCTCGACCGCCACGTCGCAGCCGGTCAGGGGGACCGCACCGCACTCATCTGGGACTCGGCGATGGTCGGCGAGGTCCGCCGCTACACCTACGCCGAACTGCTCGACGAGGTG
This sequence comes from Gordonia sp. CNJ-863, assembly GCF_001942325.1. Classification (NCBI taxonomy): domain Bacteria; kingdom Bacillati; phylum Actinomycetota; class Actinomycetes; order Mycobacteriales; family Gordoniaceae; genus Gordonia; species Gordonia sp. CNJ-863. The sequence continues at coordinate 242,043 of NZ_MKKG01000055.1, read as the reverse complement.
TCGCGTTTCGCGGGCGTGCTCGCCGCCCGTGGCATCACCGCCGGCGACCGCGTCGTCATCTACATGCCGATGATCCCGGAGGCCGCGATCGCGATGCTGGCCTGCGCGCGGATCGGTGCCGTCCACTCGGTGGTCTTCGGCGGCTTCGCCGCACCCGAGCTCGCCACCCGCATCGACGACGCCGAACCGGTCGCGATCGTCACGGCATCCGGTGGACTGGAGCCCGGCCGTGCGGTCGAGTACCTGCCGATGGTCGCGAAGGCGATCGAGCTGGCCACGAGCGCCCCGCAGACCGTCATCGTCAAGGACCGTCCCGAGATCAGCGGTTCCGCAGCCGATCACGACGGCTGGCTGGACTGGGATGCCGCGATGGGCGACGCACAGGCCGCCGACCCGGTGCCCGTCGCCGCCACCGATCCGCTCTACATCCTCTACACCTCCGGCACGACCGGTAAGCCCAAGGGCGTGGTCCGCGACAACGGGGGCCATGCCGTCGCGCTGACCTGGTCGATGAAGAACATCTATGACATCTCCGCGGGTGACGTGTGGTGGACGGCCTCCGACGTCGGCTGGGTCGTCGGCCACTCCTACATCGTCTACGCGCCGCTGCTCGTCGGTGCGACGACCGTGATGTACGAGGGCAAGCCGGTCGGAACCCCGGACGCCGGCGCGTTCTGGCGGGTCATCGCCGACCACGGCGTGAAGGCACTCTTCACCGCGCCGACCGCGATCCGCGCCGTGCGCAAGGCCGACCCGAATGCCGCGGAACTGCCGAAGTACGACGTGTCGACCCTGCAGACGCTGTTCGCCGCAGGCGAGAGACTCGACCCCGACACGTTCACCTGGCGTCGGAGACCCTCTGCGTCCCGGTCGTCGACCATTGGTGGCAGACCGAGACCGGCTGGGCGATCGCGGCGAATCTCCGTGGCCTGGAACCGATGCCGATCAAGGCGGGTTCGCCCACCGTGCCGGTACCCGGATATGCGGTGGGCGTTGTCGATGCCGAGGGCAAGCCGGTGTCCGCCGGCGAAGAGGGCAGCATCGTCATCGAGCTGCCGCTCCCTCCGGGCACGCTCGCCGGCCTGTGGCGCGACGAGGAGCGTTACCGCAAGTCCTACCTGGCCGCCTTCGAGGGCTACTACCTGACCGGCGACTCCGGCTACGTCGACGCCGACGGCTACGTGTTCGTCCTCGGGCGCTCTGACGACGTGATCAACGTTGCCGGACACCGACTTTCGACCGGAAGTATCGAGGCCGTGGTGGCGTCGCATCCGGCCGTCGCCGAATGCGCGGTCATCGGCATCCACGACGACCTCAAGGGGCAGCGCCCCAGTGGTTACGTGGTGCTCAAGTCGGGAGTCGACATCGACGCCGACACGCTGCGCAGCGAGTTGGTGGCCAAGGTGCGCAACGAGATCGGCGCGGTCGCGACCTTCCGTGACGTCACCGTGGTTCCCGCTCTGCCCAAGACGCGGTCGGGCAAGATCCTGCGCAAGACGATGCGCCAGATCGCCGATCACGAGGAGTACACGGTGCCGTCGACCATCGAGGACCCGGATGTACTGACCGCGCTGGCCGAACAGTTGAAGGGCTGAGGAGGCCCGACGCTGTGCGTGACCGAGTCCTCCGTACCGCGATAGCCGTCGTCCCGTTCGTCGGGCTCGTCGGCACGATCGTCATGACCGTGATCGATCTGCTGTCACCGGGAGGTGACCTCGGCCGGGATCTGCTCGAGAACTCGGTGCTGTGGATGATCGGCGTACAGGGTTGGATGACCGGCTGCGGACACATGTTCTTCGGCGAGCCGATCGCGGAGTCGATCGGCTGGCCGTCGAAGACGCCGTGGCAGTGGGAGGTCGGGCTCGCGAGTCTAGCGACCGGCGTCCTGGGTGTGATCGCATCGGGGTTCGACGACGAGTTCACCCTGGCCACGATCATCGCATTCTCCGTGTTCTACCTGGGCGCCGCGGTCGGGCACGTGCGGGAGATGGTGACCAGGCGAAACTTCAAGCCGGGCAATGCCGGACCGATCTTCTTCTTCGATGTCCTGGTACCGGTCTACCTGGTCGTGTTGTACACGGTCGTCACCTAGCGCAGACTGGGTCGCGTGCATGTGGACAAGCACGGCGAACTCCCCGTCGACCCCGACGAACGTCCGCTGCACCTGCGCGTGCACGCCCTGGTGTGGGTGTTCGCGGGCGGACTGATCGGTACGGGTGTGCGGTACTGGGCGGAGGAGACGTTTCCCACCGTCGAGGGACACTGGCCTTGGGCGACCTTCGCGGTCAACATCATCGGTGCTTTCATTCTCGGTGCGCTGCTGGAACTGCTTGCCCGGTTGGGGCATGACGAGGGATGGCGACAGCGGGTGAGGTTGTTCGGTGGCACCGGAATCTGTGGGGCGCTGACGACCTACAGCACCTTCGCCCTGGAGATCTCGGAACTGACCCGAGCCTCGGCGGTCGCGACGGCACTCGCGTACGCAGCGGTCAGCGTCGTCCTCGGCCTGCTGGCGGCAGCCGGTGGCATCACGCTCGCCTCGAGATCAGCGACCCGATGGGCACGACGTTGATCGCGCTGGCCGTCATGGTGGCGGGAGCTCTGGGCGCGGTGATGCGCTTCGTCGTCGACGGCGCGGTCAAGTGGAAGTGGCCGACCATCACGCCGTGGGGCACCTTCGTCATCAACGTGAGCGGCTCGGCGCTGCTCGGCGTACTCGCCGGACTCGTGCTCTTCCGCGGTGCGCCACACGAGCTGCAGGCGGTCATCGGGACCGGATTCTGCGGCGGCTACACCACTTTCAGCACCGCCAGCTTCGAGGTCGTCCGGCTGGCGGAGAACAGGCAGCGATTGGTCGCCGGCGCGTACGCCCTCGTGACCCTGCTCGCTTCGGTGGCGGCGTGCGCGGCGGGATTGGCCTTGGTCTGGGCGGTCTGAGACAGACGCGCCGCTACACCGATTCGGCCCCGCACCTCGATGGGAGGTCGCGGGGCCGAATGCGCTTGTCTCAGAAACTCACTTGAGCTCGGCGCTGCTCTTGTTGAGCACGCGGCGGGCGATGATGAGGTTCTGGATCTGCTGGGTGCCCTCGAAGATGTCCAGGATCTTGGAGTCGCGCGCCCACTTCTCCACCAGAAGGCGCTCCGAGTAGCCGAGGGTGCCGGTCAGCTCGACCACCTTGTTGGTGATGTCGGTGACGGTGCGTCCGGCCTTGGCCTTCGACATCGACGCCTCGGTCGAGTTCGGCTGCTTGTTGTCGGCCATCCACGCGGCGCGCATGGTGTGCAGGTAGGCGGCCTCGAAATCGGCTTCCATGCGCAGGAACTCGGCGGCCGCGGCGTGCTGGTCGGCGGCCGGACGGTCGTAGTCGACCTCGACCCCGGCCTCGTCGAGGATACGGCGCAGCTCCTCGAGTGCCGCACGCGCGACACCGACGGCCATACCCGCGACGAGGGGGCGCGTGTTGTCGAAGGTCTGCATGACCCCGCCGAACCCCTTCTTGGTGTCGACCTCGGGGGAGCCGAGCAGGTTCTCCTTGGGGATGCGGCAGTTCTCGAAGCGGATGACCGCGGTGTCGGAGACGCGGATGCCCAGCTTGTGTTCCAGGCGAACGACTTCCACGCCGGGGTGCTCACGCGGGACCACGAAGCTCTTGATGGCGGCACGGCCGAGGCTCTTGTCGACGGTCGCCCACACGACGATGTGGGTGGCACGCGAGCCGGCGGTCACGAAGATCTTCTCGCCGTTGATGATGTACTCGTCGCCGTCGAGCGTCGCGGTGGTGCTCACCGCGGCCGAGTCGGAGCCGAAGCTGGGTTCGGTGATGGCCATCGCGGCCCACACCTTGCCGAACTGCTCGAGCTGCTCGTCGGTGGCGACCGCGGCGATCGCCGAGTTGCCCAGGCCCTGATAGGGAATGGACAGCATGAGTCCCACGTCGCCCCACGAGGTCTCCATGACGTTCACGACGGACTGCATGTTGCCGCCGTTGACGACCTGGCCCTCGGCCTTGGGCTTGGCCTTCTTCTGCTGGCTGCGGCCGCCGTCGGCACCCGCGCCGGCCTGCCCGGTCTCCGAGAGGCCGTCGTACAGGCTGGCCAGGGTGTCGAGCTCGACCGGGTAATCGTGTTCGCGCAGATCGTATTTGCGCGAAATGGGCCGGAAGATCTCCGCCGCCGCCTGATGTGCCTGATCGATGGTGACGTGCAGCTTCTTCGGGAGTTCGAGATTGATGCTCATGTCAGATTCCTTGGGTCACAAGCGGTCTAGAGGACGACGATGCCTTCGCCGATACCGGCGCCACGCAGGTCGCGGTACCAGCGCTCGACCGGGTGCTCCTTGGTGAAGCCGTGGCCGCCGAGGAGCTGGACGCCGTCGAGGCCGATCTGCAGCCCCTTGTCGATGGTGAGCTTGCGAGCGAGGGCCGTTTCACGGGCGAAGCTCAGGCCCTGCTCGGCGCGGGCGGCCCCGCGCAGCGTGACGAGTCGGATCGAATCGACCTCGGTGGCCATGTTCGCGACCATGAACGCCACCGCCTGGCGGTTGGAGATCGGCTCGCCGAACGCCTCGCGCTCGTTGACATAGGGGATGACGTAGTCGAGGACGGCACGCGCGGTACCGGCAGCGAGTGCCGACCAGCCCAGGCGCGACAGGCGCACGACGTCGCGGTATGCGGCGTGGGCGGCGTCGCCCTCGCCGGCGAGCAGCGCCGACTCCGGGACGGCGACATCCTGCAGGAGCAGGCGACCCATTCCGGCGGCGCGGACGCCCATGCCGGGATCGGCTTCGACGATGAGGCCCTTGGAGTCCGACTCGACGAGGAACAGTGCGGGCTTGCCGTCGAGCTGCGCGCCGACGACGAACAGCTCCGATGACCCCGCGGCGGGAACGAAGGACTTCACACCGTTCAGGCGGTAGCCACTGGGAACGCGGGTTGCCTTGGTGCTCAACGCGAATGCGTCGAACAGCGGCTTCGGCTCGGCGATGACGACAGCCGACTGCGGCACGTTCTCGCCGGCGAAGTCGGGCAGGTAGGTGCGCTGCTGGGAGTCGGTGCCGAAGTTGGTGAGGGTGGTGGCGACGCCGCTCGGTGCGAGCAGCGGGAGAGCCAGACCCATGTCGCCGTAGGCCATCGCCTCGGCGACGAGTGCGTTGGTGACCACGCCGCGCTCGGTGGCCGCGCCGTCGAAATCCTCGGGCACGTTGATCATCGTGATGCCCAGCTCGGCCGAGCGCTTCACGATGTCCTCGGGCGCGGTGGCCGCGGCGTCGGCGTCGTACGCGGCGGGGCGCAGGATCTCGGTGGCGAAGTCCTTCACCGTCTCCGCGATCATCTGCTGCTCGTCGTCGGGCGTGAGGTTGAAGTAGTCCTTGGGCGCGGTGGTCAGACGCTTGGCGTCACCCGAACCGCCCTGGACGGACTTGAACGCGCGGTTCGCCGCGCCGAGGGTCTGGAACCCGGTCTTGGTGGCCTGGTAGGCCACGCGGTTGATGGGCTCGCGGATCTTGTATTTCTCGGCGAACTCCGAACCCGTCACCGTCGAGAGCACCCGCATCGCGGTGCCGATGAAGTTGCGGGGATGTGGGTTTCGGCCGACTGCGGAGGTGTCGCGCGGTTCGGTGTGAGTTGTCATGATCACCAGCCGTTTCTTCCAGTCGCCCCGGTCAGGGGCCTCTGCACAGGACTTTGCGGACCGATCTTACTCGGTAGTAAGTCCAGACCTTACTCCGTAGTAAGAAGTTTGTCACCTACTTCTCCGACACCGTCGTACGGCCTGCGCGCTAGGCTGGCCGGGTGACCGTGCAAGCCCGCTCCGACCTGCGCTTATCGTCGAGCGGCGCACTGGGCGCGGCGGTCGTCGGACTCGCCGGCGCCGCTGCTGTCGGAGCCGCCTGCGTGTTCACGCCTGCCGGGATCGCCGATGGTCCGGGAATCTGCCCGTTCGCGATGATGACGGGCCTGCCGTGCCCGGGGTGTGGACTCACCCGCAGCTGGGTGGCCTTCATGCACGGCGACGTCGGGGCGTCGTTCCGCTTCAACGTCTTCGGTCCGATCCTGCTCGTCCTGACGGTCGTCACCGTTTTCGTCGCGGTCGCAACCCTGGTGCGGCGGAGGAGGTCTCCGCTCGAGGGCTGGCGCGACGTCGTGCTGGGTCGTGCGGGCGCCGTCCTCCTGGGGACGTGGTTGACCTACGGACTGGTGCGCGTGGTCGACGCCGCGGCGGGGTGGGGGATCTTCCCGATCGTGGTGTGAAGAAGGCAGAGTGGACGTATGCAGATCACCCACTTCGGCCACTCCTGTCTGCTCGTCGAGATCGACGGGACCAAGGTGCTCTTCGATCCGGGCAACTTCTCGCACGGCTTCGAGGGCATCAACGGTCTCGACGCCATCCTCATCACCCACCAGCACCCCGACCATTGCGACGTCGCGAAGCTGCCCGACCTCGTCGCTGCCAACCCCGACGCCGTCCTCTACGCCGACCCGCAGACCACCGCGCAGCTCAACGGCGACAACGTGGCCGGCGCCTGGACCGCGGCGCGCGGTGGCCACCAGATCGAGATCGGTTCGCTCACCGCACGATTCACCGGCGGCCGGCACGCGGTCATCCACCCGGAGATCCCGGTCATCGACAACGTCGCCTACATCCTGGGCACCGCCGAGAAGCCGGGACAGTTCATGCATCCGGGCGACTCGTTTTACATCCCCTTCGAGCAGGTCGACGTCCTCGCGTTGCCGTCGGCCGCGCCGTGGATGAAGCTCAGCGAATCGGTCGACTACCTCCGCGCGATGGCGCCGCGGGTCGCCGTGCCGATCCACCAGGCGGTCTTGTCCGACGCCGGGTCCGCCGTCCACTATGCGCGGCTGGCCGACATGAAGGACGAGGCGACCGAGTTCAAGGTGCTCGACGAGGAAGCCGGTACCGAACTGTAGGTCGGCTCACCGGCCCTGCGTGGCTCGTCGCTTATCGCTCCTCGCACGTCAGGGAGCGGATGGGCTGAGCGCGGCGAGCACCTCGTCGTGGAGGAGTCCGTTGCTGGCGACGGCGCTGCCACCGGCGGGGCCGGGGGTCCCGTCGAGTGCGGTGAACTTGCCGCCCGCCTCGCGGACGAGGATGTCGAGGGGGGCGAGGTCCCAGAGGGAGACCTCGGGTTCGGCGGCGATGTCGACCGCGCCCTCGGCGACGAGGCAGTAGTTGAAGAAGTCGCCGTAGCCGCGAACGCGCCAGACCTGGTCGGTGAGGTCGACGAAGCGGTCGCGGATGCCGCGGTCGGCCCAGCCCGACAGGCTCGAGAAGGCCAGGCTCGACGAGGAGAGGTCGCCGACTCCGGACACCGAGAGTTCGCGGGCGTCCTCGCCGTCGAAGCAGGTGTGGGCGCCGAGCCCCGTGGCGGCCCACCAGCGCCGGCGCAGGGCTGGGGCGGACACCACGCCGACGGTGGGCACACCGTCGACGAGCAGGGCGATCAGCGTGGCCCAGACCGGGACGCCGCGCACGAAGTTCTTGGTGCCGTCGATGGGGTCGATGACCCACTGACGGCCGGACAGGGTGGCGTCCCCGCCGAACTCCTCACCGAGAACCATGTCGGCGGGCCGGCGGGCGGCGAGCCGTTCGCGGATGAGTGTCTCGCAGGCGAGGTCGGCGTCGGAGACGGGCGTGAGGTCGGGCTTGTCGTCGACGCGGAGGTCGACCGCCCCGAACCGGTCCGTGGTCAGCGCGTCGGCGGAGTCGGCGAGCGACAGCGCGAGTTCGAGGTCGTCGTCGTAGCTCTGTGAGGTGCTGGGGTTTCTCGGACCGGAGTCGGCGGACATGCCCGGTAGGGTAGCCCTCATGCTGCTCACCGTGACGTTCACCCTGTTGCTGGCTGCACTGGTGGTGGTGCTGGTCCTGCAGTGGCAGCGGGGACGCAATCCGCGGGCCATGTCCGCAGGGAAGGCCTCGCAGTACGTGCAGGGCACGCTGACGATCGTCGGCGTCTCCGACAACCAGTCCGATCCGCAGAGCGCCGCCGACAAGAACGGGCAGCGTTTCCACACCATCACCGGAACCATCGTCGGACCCGAGACCAACCCGACCGAGGTGTACGGAACCCTCGTGCTCGGACCCGACGATCCGTGGCCGCAGGTGGGTGACGACCTGCCGGTGATCTACAAGCCGAACAAGGCGGTGACGTCCTGGCAGTTCGGCGTCCTGCCCGATCCGCAGCCGCCCGCGGGACCCGGCGGCTTCTGAACCGCGGGACCCGGCGGCTTCTGAACTGCGGGGCCTGACGCTGTCTGACCCGGCCCGCGGCCGGTACTCTGGATGATTGTGCATCCCGACGTGACCGCAGACCTCGAATCCCTCGACGCCACCTTGACCACCGTGGAAAAGGTGCTCGACCTCGAGGAGCTCCGCCGTCGCATCGACGAGCTGGAGATGCAGGCCTCGGATCCGGACCTGTGGAGCGACCAGGACCACGCGCAGAAGGTCACCAGCGAGCTGTCGCACGCACAGTCCGAACTGCGCAAGGTCTCCGAGCTTCGCCAGCGCCTCGACGATCTGCCCGTGCACTACGAGCTCGCCGAGTCCGAGGAGGGTGAGGACAGGGCCGCGGCCCTGGCCGACGCAGACCAGGAGCGGGCCGGCCTGCGCGCCGACATCGAGGCCATGGAGGTCAAGACGATGCTCGCGGGTGAGTACGACTCCCGCGAGGCCGTGGTCAACATCCGTTCCGGCGCCGGTGGCGTCGACGCCGCCGACTGGGCGCAGATGCTGATGCGCATGTACATCCGCTGGGCCGAACAGAAGGGCTACGGCGTCGAGGTCTACGACACCTCTTATGCCGAAGAAGCCGGACTCAAATCCGCCACCTTCGCCGTGAAGGCGCCCTACATGTACGGCACCCTGTCCGTGGAGCAGGGCACCCACCGCCTCGTACGGATCAGCCCCTTCGACAACCAGAGTCGCCGTCAGACCTCGTTCGCCGAGGTCGAGGTGCTGCCGGTGGTCGAGACCACCGACCACATCGACGTCGACGAGAACGACATCAAGGTCGACGTCTACCGCTCATCGGGCCCCGGTGGTCAGTCGGTCAACACCACCGACTCCGCGGTGCGCCTGACGCACATCCCGACCGGCATCGTCGTGACCTGTCAGAACGAGAAGAGTCAGCTGCAGAACAAGGCGTCGGCGATGCGCGTGCTGCAGGCCAAGCTCCTCGAGCGCAAGCGTCAGGAGGAGCGCGCCGAACTCGACGCCCTCAAGGGCGACGGCGGCTCGAGCTGGGGTAACCAGATGCGTTCCTACGTGCTGCACCCGTACCAGATGGTCAAGGACCTGCGAACCGGCGTGGAGGACAACAACCCGACCGCGGTCCTCGACGGCGAGCTGGACAAGTTCATCGAGGCCGGTATCCGCTGGCGTATGGCGTCCGCCGAGGCGTGATCGTGCAGCCCGGACTCGAGCTGCTGGCCGCTGCGCCGTCCCCGACCGAACTCCTCATCGGTCGGGTTTATGTCTGGCTGGCCACCAGCGGCCTCGAGATCGTCATCTGGATTCTCGGGGCCGTGCTGCTGGCCCGCGTCATCCGATGGTTTGCCGGCAAATATGCCGCTCGGGTGGAGACGAGGTTCTCCACCAGCGACCTGATCGTGCAGACCGAGGACGCCAAACACCGACGGGCGCTGGTCGACGTGGTGGCGTGGACGCTGATCGTGGGCATCGCCATCGTCGTCGTCATCCATATCCTGGGAGTGTTCGGGATCCCGCTCAGCGGCCTCACCGGCCCGACCGCGGTCATCGGCGCGGCCCTCGGTTTCGGCGCGCAGCGCATCGTGCAGGACATCCTGGCCGGCTTCTTCGTCGTCGCCGAGAAGCAATACGGTTACGGCGACGTCGTGAACCTGACGGTGACCGGCAACGCCCCGGCCGAGGGAACCGTCGAGGACGTGACCTTGCGGGTGACCAAGCTTCGCACCACCGAGGGTGAGGTCATCACCGTCCCCAACGGCCAGATCATCAAGGCCACCAACCTGTCGAAGGACTGGGCGCGCGCCGTCGTCGACGTGCCGGTGCCGTCCGAGGCCGACATCGGGCTCGTCAACGACACCCTAGACCGGGTCGGGCACCAGTTCTACGAGCTGCCGCGCTGGCACGACATACTACTCGACGCGCCGTCGTCGCTGGGCGTGATCAACCTCGAACTCGACTCCATCACCGTGCGCATGGTGACGCGGACCCTACCGGGCAAGCAGTTCGAGGTGGGCCGTGCGCTGCGTGTTCACATCATCCGGGCCCTCGCCCGCGAGGGGATCATGGTGCCTGCCGGGCGTGAGGTCCAGGCCGCGGGCGGACCGCCGGCGACCCTGGCCGATCAGACCGGTCGCGACCGGGACGAGGACGAGTGATGGCCGGGTCCCAGGAGAATCAGTCCGACCAGTCGGGGTCGGGTGGCCAGGACGACGGTCGTCGTCGGCGCAGCTTTCGATGGGATCAGCACATCGGACGGACGTCGATCCGCATCAGCACCGCGATCCTCCTCGTGGTTTTCATCCTCTGTTGTGTCCTCTACGGCTACACCTCGCAGCGCTACGGCATCGTCTCGCCGGAACCGCCGCGGCCCGCGCCGAGGACATCGCAGGTCGTCGAGGAGCCCACCTACGAGGAGCCGTTGCCGTCGACGACCTACGAGGAGTCCACCTCGAAGACGCCGTCGGGGTCGACGACCGGTGAGCCGGGGGTCGAGGGCGGGACCGACGCGCCGCTGCCGCCGGGGGAGACCCGGTCCCCGTCACAGCAGTCCGCCCCGCGCAACACCATCCCCGGTCTGCCGGGCGTCGAGATCCCGAATTTCGGCGCCCCGACGCCGACCACTCCGGTTCCGACACGCTGACGCCTGCGCAACCGCAGGTCAGTGCCTTCTTCGATGCAGTGCGTCGCGCCTGAACGGACTCTCAGGCGTCGTCGTTACACTGGCTCATCGTGATCAAGCTGGAGAACGTCACGATGCAGTACAAGGCATCCTCTCGGCCGGCTCTGAAGGATTTGAGCTTCGAGGTCGACAAGGGGGAGTTCGCGTTCCTGATCGGGCCGTCCGGCTCGGGCAAGTCGACGTTCTTCCGGCTGCTGCTCAAGGAGGACCGTCCCACGAGCGGCGACGTGTACCTCGGTGAGTTCCATGTCAACAAGATGCCGGCCCGTTCGGTACCGAAGCTACGACAGTCCATCGGCTGTGTCTTCCAGGACTTCCGGCTGCTCCAGAAGAAGACGGTCGCCGAGAACGTCGCCTTCGCGCTCGAGGTGATCGGCCGGCCGAAGTCGACGATCCAGCGTGTCGTGCCCGAGGTGCTCGAGTACGTCGGTCTCGAGGGCAAGCACGACCGCATGCCCAACGAGCTGTCCGGTGGCGAGATGCAGCGTGTGGCCATCGCCCGCGCGATCGTCAACCGCCCGCTCGTGTTGCTGGCCGACGAGCCGACCGGAAACCTCGATCCCGAGACCAGCGAGGAGATCGTCGACGTCCTCGACCGCGTCAACCGTCGGGGCACCACGGTGGTCATGGCCACCCACGACCGGCACATCGTCGACGCGATGCGCCGCCGCGTCCTCGAATTCGACAACGGGCAGCTCGTGCGCAACGACCCGCAGGGTGTGTACGGAATCGGCTGACGGCTCAGCCCACTTCCGACACACAACAACGACCCCCAAGGACGTCTGAGCAAGCATGCGAGCGAATTTCATCATCAGCGAGGTTCTCAACGGACTGCGCCGCAACGCGACCATGACCATCGCGATGATCATCACCACGGCGATCACGCTGGGAATGTTCGGCGGCGGTCTGTTGGTGATCCAGATGGCCGACAAGAGCCAGAAGATCTTCCTCGACCGGGTCGAGATGGAGTTCTACCTCAATCCCGAAGTCACCGAGCGCGATCCGCAGTGTGAAGCCGATCCGTGTGCTCAGCTGCGACGGGGACTCGAGAACGAATCGGGCGTCACCTCGGTGACCTACCTCGACAAGGACGAGGCCTACAAGCGCGCGAAGGAGATCTTCGCGAACAACCCCGACCTCGCCGAGAACATCGTCGAGGGCACGCTTCCGGCGTCGCTGCGGGTGCGGGTCTCCGATCCCGCCCAGTTCGATGCGGTGCTCACCGAGTACGCGGGCCGAAAAGACCTGGGCGTGGACGCATTCAAGGACGACCGCAAACTGGTGCAACGCATCTTCAGTGTGCTCGACGGGGTGCGCAACGCGACGTTCGCGATCGCCTCGGTGCTCGCGGTCGCGGCGATCCTGTTGATCATCAACACCGTCCAGATCGCGGCGTTCACCAGACGCACCGAGGTGTCGATCATGCGCCTGGTGGGCGCGACGCGGTGGTACACGCAGTTGCCGTTCCTGTTGGAGGCGGTGGTGTCCGCCCTTGCGGGTGCGTTGCTGGCAATCGGTGGACTGCTGCTGGCGAAGAAGTTCTTCTTCGACACCGCGCTGAAGGAGCTCTACGGCGTCAGCTTCTTCGCCCGCATCGAGCTCACGGACGTCTTGTTCGTGGCGCCGTGGTTGATTCTCGGCGGAATCGTGTTGGCGGGCGCAACGGCTTATGTCACCCTTCGTGTGTACGTCCGGGAATGAGCGGACCCGCCGCCGGCGTTCCACACAGGCTTGACTACGGTCTATTCGACCCTGCCAACCGTCGATCCACGAGGAGGTGAGTGCTCGATGCCCAGGGAAAAGGGACGCAACGTGATTGCGTCGAACCGCAAGGCGCGGCACAACTACACCATCCTCGACGTCTACGAGGCCGGCATCGTCCTCGTCGGAACCGAGGTGAAGAGCCTGCGCGCCGGTAAGGCGTCACTCGTGGATGCGTTCGCCACGATCGACGACGGCGAGGTCTGGCTGCACGCCCTGCACATCGCCGAGTACGGCCAGGGCTCGTGGACCAACCACTCGGTTCGACGCAAGCGGAAGCTGCTGATGCATCGGCGCGAGATAGACAACCTGATCGGCAAGATCCGCGACGGCAACCTCACGCTCGTGCCGCTGTCGATGTACTTCAGCGATGGACGCGTGAAGGTCGAGCTGGCGCTGGCCCGCGGTAAGCAGGCCCACGACAAGCGTCACGACATCGCCAAGCGGACCGCGCAGCGTGAGGTTGAGCGTGAGGTCGGCCGGCGCGTGAAGGGAATGGGTTGACCGACCGGGCCGTGACGGCTCAGGCGGCCTTGTACAGGCGGGTGCCCTCGGTGGGTTCGGGCGTCACCGTATGTCCTTTCCGCCGGTAGGTACGCTCGTACCGCTCGACCTGCGCGCGGTAAAGGGGAGGCGTCATCGGGTCCGTGTACACCCGGACGTCGCCACCTCGTTGACTCTCGGCGGCCTGCGCCAGCTGGAGACGAAACGCTGCGACCGCGAGTACGAACAGTACGACCATCGCAGTCCCGGACGGCCACGCGGAACCGCCGAACTGGCCGGCGAGAGTCAAGAGAAACACCCCCATGCTGACGAACCCGAGCAGCAGGATCAGGTAGCCGATGAACCCGTGGGACTTCGGCTGGGTAGTGGTGCGCATTCATCCTCCTCGAAACGATCGATACATCCTATGTAGCGCTACGCTCACTGTAGCGCTACACGATGTGTAGCACCTGAGTGCTCCGTGCTATTCCTGATGCATCGATTACGGCGACGAAGGGTGTCTGCAGGTGCCTGCTGACAGCGGCTCGAAGATCATCACGGCTGCGCTGGAACTGCTGCGCGCGAAAGGTCCGGCCGGTGTGACGATCGAGGCGGTCGCGGCACATTCCGGCGTCGCGCGCACGACCATCTACCGGCGGTATCGGAACCGGGACGAGATGTTGACCGCGGCGCTCGTCGCCGTGGGGACGCCGCCGGCCATCGACGAGGAGCTGTCGGGGGAGCACCGGCTCCGCTGGGTGGTCCGGCAAGCGGCATCGATGGTGTCGGACGGTATCGGGTTCGGTGGGATGGCGGCGCTGCTCACCGACGCCGACCCCGCGTTCACCGAGATCTTCCGCACGGCGCTGGCGAAGCACCGAGCTGATCTCGCGGCCGTCGTCGACGACGGCAAGCGTCGTGGCCTCGTCGGACCGACTGTGGACCCCGACACCCTGATCGACGGCATCGTCGGGACGCTTGTGGCGGAGAAGGCGAGGTCAGGGCGTGTCAGTGACGACTGGGAGGACCGCGTCGTCGAGATGTACGCCCCCATCGTGCTCGTGCGGTCGAAACGGGAATGAAGTCCGCTGTCCGACTTGTTAGACTTAAGTGCTCGCCGACTTCGGTCGGTGGGTACCTCCTCGGGGCTGATCGGTTTCGACTACGTGCGTCGAGGTAGGGGAAGCGTGTCGGTGCAGGCTGGAGACCACCGTATAAGCGTCGCAGCAACCAATTAAGCGCCGATTCCAATCAGCGCGACTACGCCCTCGCTGCCTAAGTAGCGACGGCTAGTCTGTCGGCCCGGATTGTGCTCCCGAATCCGGATGCCGGCATCATCTCAGGGGGCTCACCGTCCTCGCCGGTCGCGGGCGAGGTCGGAAAATCAAACAGCGACTGGGATCGTCATCTCGGCTTGTTCGCGTGACCGAGAGATCCAAGTAGAGACATAGCGGACTGCACACGGAGAAGCCCTACCAACACGACGGAGGACCCGGGTTCAATTCCCGGCAGCTCCACGGCAGAGCGCCCCACCTGTTCGCAGGTGGGGCGCTTTGCGTTGGGGCCCGATCGGTCAGCTGGGCTGGGATTGCTGCCCGGCCGACGGCTGCGGGCTTGGCGTCTGGCCGCCCGGTGCATCTGTCGAAGCGCCACCCGGTTGCTGACCGCGCGGTCCCTGGAAGTCCGGACGTCCTTGGCCATTCGGGCCGGGCATTCCGTTCCCGTCGGGTCCGCCGCGGAAGCGCGGGGGCGGGCCGCCGTGACCGTCCATGCGGTGCCAGTCGCCGCCGTGGCGCGAGACCCCGACGGGGTGGTGGTCCGAGGTCGTGTCGCCGGTGATGTATCCGGCGCCGAAGCCGAGTGCGCCGGCGATGATCGCCACACCCAGACCGCCGGCGACGAGGATCGGTGTCTTCGACTTGGCCGCGGTGATCATCGGGGAATCAGCGGTTGCGGGGGCTGCCGGAGTAGATGGGGCAGGGGCGTCTCGGACATCCGCTCGGTCGGCTGGTCGTCGGCGGGCGTGACCGGGGTCGTCGCCGCGTCTTCATGGGCATCGGGAGCGCGACCCGGTTCGGGCGCCTCGGGCGTCGGGTTGTTCGGCGTTGTGTTCATGGCTCTCTCCTTCAAGGAAAAACCGGGTTCTTCCCGGGAAGTGAACGCCATGATGCGCACGCTGTCTGGAGCGACGCTGTTGCTTACCTGTACATCTGCTGGGAACGGTCCTCAGGCCGCGGCCGCGTCGGCCAGGGCGTTCTCGCGGTGACGACGGCGCTTGCTGATGACGCCGTGGGTCGGGCTGAACAGGAAGACGACCAGGAACAGGATCCCCTGCACCAGAACGACCATCCCGCCGGGCGAGGTGTCCTGGTAGTAGGACACGTACAGGCCGATCACACCGCACAGAGCCGAGGTGGTCGGCGCGATGACGAGCATCCGGGTGAAGCGGTTGGTGAGCAACTGCGCGGTGGCGCCGGGGATGATCAGCATCGCCACGACGAGCACGATGCCGACGACCTGCAGCGCGGTCACGGCCGTGAGAGCCAGCAGGGCGAGAAGTGCCGCGCCCAACAGCCTCGGGCTGAGGCCGATCGCGAAGGCATGTGTCGGGTCGAACGCGTAAAGGGTGAAGTCGCGACGCTTGAGCAGCAGGATCACCGCGACAATGGCACCGAGGATGGCGATCTGGATCAGGTCGGACGTCGAGACGCCGAGCAGGTTGCCGAAAATGATGTGGTTCAGGTCTGTCTGGCTCGGCGTCACCGAGATCAGAACCAGGCCAAGTGCGAACAGCGTCGTGAAGACGATGCCGATCGCGGCGTCCTCCTTCACCCGGCCGCCGTCGCGGACCGCGCCGATCATCGCCACCGAGAGGAACCCGAAGACGACCGCCCCGATGGCGAAGGGGATTCCGACGATGTAGGCGAGCACGACACCCGGCAGCACCGCGTGCGAGACGGCGTCACCCATGAGTGACCAGCCGATGAGCACCAGCCAGCACGACAACAGCGCGCACACCACCGATGCGATCAACGTGGCCCACAGCGCCCGGGTCATGAAGGCGTAGGCGAACGGGTCGAGGAGGTGGTCGACGATGCTCATGACGCCTCCTCCTGCCGGTCGCGGGGAGTCTGTTCGGTTCGGTCCAGTGGGTCGAGTCCGAACGCGCGGATCAGATTGTCGGTGGTGATGACCTCGGTCGGATCGCCCTGTGCGACGACCCGGCGCATCAGCAGGATCGCCTCGTCGGCGAGGGTCGGCAGGACCGCGAGGTCGTGCGTGGAGACCAGGATCGTCACGCCGGAGTCGGCGAGCTCGCGCAGCAACGCGGTGATCGTGGCCTCGGTGCGTTTGTCGACGCCGGCGAACGGCTCGTCGAGAAGCAGGATCGAGGCCTCCTGTGCGATGCCGCGGGCCACGAAGGCGCGCTTGCGCTGGCCGCCGGAGAGCTGGCCGATCTGGCGGTCGGCGTACTCGGTGAGCTCGACGCGGGCGAGAGCCTCGTCGACGGCGTCGTGGTCGGCACGCTTGGGTCGTCGGGTGAAGCCGAGATGGCCGTAGCGACCGGTCATCACGACGTCGCGCACCGACAGCGGGAACGACCAGTCGATGACCTCGGACTGCGGAACGTATCCGACGAGGCCGGACTTACGGGCAGCTGTCGGGTTCTTGCCGGCGAGCGTGACCGAGCCGGTGGTCGGGGTGACCGATCCGACGATGGTCTTGAACAGCGTCGACTTTCCCGATCCGTTCATGCCGACGAGCGCGCAGACGCGGCCGGTCGGAACGCGTACGGAGGCGTGATCGAGTGCGAGGATTCGGCCGTAGCGCACGGTGACGTCGTCGACCTCGATGGCGTGCGAGGTGATCATCGGTTGTCTCCCGTCAGTCCCGACACGATGGTCCGGGCGTCGTGTCGGATCAGATCGAGGTAGGTGGGCACCGGGCCGTCGGCCTCGGAGAGGGAGTCGACGTACAGCGTTCCGCCGAAGCGGGCGTCGGTCGCTCCGACGACCTGCTGCATCGCGGCGTCGGACACCGTCGACTCGCAGAACACCGCCGGCACCCGGTTCTTGCGGACGAAGTCGATGGCCGCGGCGACCTGCTGCGGGGTGGCCTGCTGCTCGGCGTTGACCGGCCAGATGTAGCGCTCGGTGAGTCCGGCATCGCGCGCGAGATAGGAGAAGGCGCCCTCGCAGGTGACCAGCGCGCGTTCGTTGGGCGGCAGATCGTCCAGCGCGGAGACGAGGTCGGTCTGCACCTGCTGCAGCTGCTTCTTGTACGACGCGCCGTTGGCCGCGAAGATCTCGGCACCTTCGGGGTCGAGGTCGGTGAACGCCTCGACCAGGTTGTCGACGTAGATGCCGACGTTCACCGGAGACATCCACGCATGCGGATTCGGTTTGCCCGCATAGGCATCCGAGGCGATGTCGATCGGGTCGACGCCTTTGCTCGCGACGATGTGCTCGACGTCGAGCCCATCGACGAACTGTCCGAACCAGGCCTCGAGGTTGAGTCCGTTGTCGACGACGAGCGATGCGGTCGCGGTGCGTCGCACATCGCCCGGAGTCGGTTCGTAACCGTGGATCTCGGCACCGGGTTTGGTGATCGACTCGACGCGCAGGCGGTCGCCCGCGACGTTCGACGCGATGTCGGCGAGCACGGTGAAGGTCGTCAGAACCACCTTCTCGTCGGGGAGTCGGCTGGACAGTGTGCAGCCCGAGATGACCGTGCACAGGACAGCGACCAGCGCCTCGGCGGACAGTAGTCGACGCGCGCACACCTTGGGCATGCCGACACTATAGTTTCGGGCGGCCGAACTTTCCAGCCGAGGGTGGCCGAAAGTCTGCGAGAAGGCACTGTCCCCGCGACCACGGGTGCTACCCGGCCGGCGGAATAGTCTTGGCGCTCAGGCGATCCGGACCCCGCGTGCCAGTTTCCCCGCGGGGACTCGTAGTCGTCGTGCGGCCACCCAGAATCCGATGCCTCCGAGGGCGAAGTAGAACGTGAGTCCGAAGTACCACGAGTCACCGACCTTCGACGTCTCGTGTGCCGTCTCGCGGACGCTGTAATCGGCCGGGTCGACAGCTGGGTAGGTGTACGTCGTGTCCGAGCAATACCTCGAGCCGATGTAGGGGCCCGCGCGCACCGCGGAGAAGACCTGCGAGATCTCCGACGCGACGCTGGATGCTGCCTCGCGGTCGAGAGGGTCGCGCTGAGGGGCGGCGGCATCGGCGACGATGAAGAACGGGTTGGGTGCCAACAGCCACCAGATGTGTTCGTGATGGTGGAACTCGCGGTCCTCGCGGACCTCACGACACGTCGACGTCGGGGGCTGCGGAGGGTTGTCGACGAACGTCGTGTTCGGCCGGATGACCGTATGCGTCTGTGTCGTTGCCGGGAAAAGCAGACCGAAGACGATGGGTAGACCCAGGATGAGGAACAGCACGCTCGCCTGGGTGAGGACCGCCGACCCTGCGGGCCGCGTCGTCATCGCGGAGAAACCGAGTCCGATGCCCGCATAGCAGGCGAAGAGGACGATCAGCACCGTCACGCCCGCGAGACCGTGTGCGACTCCATTGGGCGACTCGACGATGCCCCAGATGACATATGGGGCCGCGACTCCCACGAAAGCCAGGCTCGCCAGCCAGCTTCCGATCAATTTTCCCAGTGCCAGCTGCGAATTCGTGATGGACGTGGCTTGGACGACGGCCAGCGTGGCGTCCTTGCGATCGCCGTTGATCGTCGTCGCGGCCAACGTCGGAGCGACGATGATGCCGAGAAACAGCAGAAACCCGACGAGGATCTCGTACAGAGCCGATGACCACCCCCGGTACGTGCCGCCGAATGCGACCACCGACAAGTACAGGGATCCCAGCACGACCAGGGATACCACCGCGAATGCGGTCGCGAGAATGGCCTTCCACCGGGTCGTGCGCAGTCGTTGGCGTAGTTCGAGTTCGACGATGACCCAGACCATCCGCCACCAGGTGGTGAATGCGGTCGTGCGGGTCTCGGGTCGAGTCGGCTGTTCGAGAAGGGGGGTCGTCATCGGCGCTCCGGGTCCAGGGCCAGATAGGCATCTTCGATACCGCTCGAGGTGGGTGCGAACTCCGCGACCGCGGCCCCGGAGCGGATCAACTCGCGCAGATATCCCGCGGCCGCGGGCTCGTCATCGAAATGCCGTTGCTCGGCGTCGGACATCGACTGGCCGGCGAGCCTGATGCGCCACACGTGGCCCGCGGCCGGTGGCGGTCGGTGAGTACGTCCGCCGGTCATGAGGACCACGTCGTCGACCATCTCGTCGAGTTCGGAAAGGATGTGGGACGACACCAGAACCGCGCACCCGTCATCGGCGAGTCGGCGGAGTTGGCTGCGTAGGTCCATCCGCGACCGCGGGTCCATGCCGGAGGCCGGTTCATCGAGGAGAAGGATTTGCGGGCTGTGGACCAGTGCCCGGGCAAAGCCGAGTCGCTGCTTCTGACCACGGGACAACTCGTGCGCCGGCCGGGCAGCGAACTCGCTCAGGTGGACCAGTTCGAGCAGTTCGTCGGCCCGCTGACGTGCCGAAGCCGTGCGCAAGCCGTACAGCCGGCCGAAAGTCGTCAGGATCTCGTGTGCGGTGAGGCTCTCCCACGTGCCGAAGACATCGGGCATCCAGCCGATGAGTCGCCGGGCGTCCTCGGGCGACGCCGGAGACCCGTCGATGACGATGGTGCCGTCGTCGGGTGCGAGGAGTCCGGCCAGTAGCAGGAGCAGCGTGGTCTTCCCGGCCCCGTTGGGGCCGACCAGTCCGCAGATCCGACCGGGGGTGAGTTCCAGGCCCGCGTCGGCGACAGCGAGGTGCCGGCCGAAGGTGCGTGAGAGCCCGGTCGCGACCAATGACATCCCCCGACCATAGTCGAGTCAGATGACCCCGCCCTCACGCAATTCGGTCAGGTCGGCCGACGACAGCCCCAGCATCTCGCCGTAGACGGCCTCGTTGTCGTACCCCGGCGTGGGCGGTCCGGCGTTGCGGATGCCGCCGGGCGTATCGCTGAACTGCGGGACGACCCCGGGTCCGAGGACGGTGCGCTGCGCACCTTCGTCATAGTGCTCGGCGATCATGCCGCGCGCCCGCAGGTGCGGGTCGGCGACCACCTCGGCGACCGTGTTGACCGGTCCCACAACGACTCCCGCGGCGCTCAGGACCTCGGTGAGTTTCTCGGCGGAGTACTGCTCCGACCATTCGCCGATCATCACATCGAGTTCGTCCTGGTTGCGACCGCGGGCGGTGTGGTCGGCGAACCGCTCGTCGGTGGCGAGTTCGGGCCGGCCCATCGCCTGGCAGAGGCGGGCGAACACCGAGTCCTGGTTGGCCGCGATGATGACGTGCGTGCCGTCGCTGGTGGGGTAGAGGTTCGACGGGGCAATGCCTTCGAGACGCGTACCCGATGGTCCGCGCACCACGCCGCCCGCGTCGTAATCGGCGATCGCCGACTCCTGCACGGCAACACAGGATTCGATGAGTGACGCGTCGACGACCTGTCCCTTGCCGGTGACCGTGCGGCGGTACAGGGCGGCCAGTGCGCCCTGCGCGGCGAACATGCCGGCGAGGGTGTCGCCTATCGAAAGTGCCAGTCGCGGAGGCAATTGCCCGGGGTAACCGTTGAGATGTCGCAGACCGCTTGCGGCTTCGGCGACAGACGCATAGCCGGCGCGCGTCGAGTCCGGTCCGGTCTGGCCGTAACCCGACACCCGCACGATGACGAGGCCGGGGTTGCGCTCCGACAACACGTCCGGGCCGATGCCGAGCCGTTCGAGGGTGCCGGGGCGGAAGTTCTCGATGACGATGTCGGCGCGATCGGCGAGCCGGAGGAAGATCTCGCGACCGCGGTCGGAGCGCAGGTCGAGGGTGATCGCTTTTTTGTTGCGGGCGTGGACTGTCCAGTAGAAGCGGTGGCCGTCGACCTCGGCCTGGCCCCAGGTGCGGATCGGGTCGGGCTTGCCCGGCGGCTCGATCTTGATGATGTCGGCGCCCATGTCGCCGAGGAGTCGGGCGGCATGTGGACCCGCGATCAGGGTGCCCAGCTCGAGCACGGTGACGCCCTCGAGCGGGCCCGCCGGGGCTCCTGCCCGGTTCGGCGCGGCAACGGTGTTGTCGGTCATGGGAGACAGTGTGGCCGGTCACAACTGCATCGCCAAGACGAAGGGTCGGGTTTTTTGGTTGGAACGAATCGATCCTTGCGTTCCATTGTGGCGGATCTCCGGCTATGGTGTGTGTCGTCGAACACATACTGGGGAGGCTTTGAATGGTTGATCACGCTTCGGGGACCGGGCTCCTGCCCGACATCCGTCTCGCCGACATGGCGGCGGGCGTCGCATCGCTGCGCAAGGACATCGGGACCGTTCTGCGTGTGCTGCCGGAGATGCTGCCCAAGCCGCCGACGACAAAGATGTCGATCGGCAAGCGTTTCCAGCAGTCCGTCGACAAGTACCCCGACCGCGACTTCTTACGCTTCGAGGGCTCGTCGATCAGCTACCGCGAGGCCAACGCCCGGGCCAACCGTCTCGCCGATTTCCTGACGCGAGAGGGCGTCGGCAAGGGCGACGTGGTGGCGGTGCTCTCGAAGAACCACCCCGACGTCGTGATCGCCATGCTCGGCATCGTCAAGATCGGCGCCATCTGCGGCATGATCAACTTCCACCAGCGCGGCGCGGTGCTCGAGCACAGCTGGGGCTCCTCGACGCCAAGGTTGTTCTGTACCAGGAAGATCTGGTCGAGGCTCTCGACTCGGTACCGCAGAGCGCCCGTCCGGCAAAGGAATTCACCTTCGAGAAGCTGCCGTCGCTGGTCGCGCCGTGCTCGCCGGTCAATCCGAAGGCCACCGAATCCGTCGAGGTCGGATCGACCGCGATCCTGATCTTCACCTCCGGCACCACCGGATATCCCAAGGCCAGCAAGCTGAGTCACTACCGCTGGCTGGTCGCCATGAACGGCATCGGCGGCCTCGGGATCCGTCTGCGCAGCGACGACGTGATGTACACGGCGCTGCCCTTCTATCACAACAACGCGCTCACGATCTCGCTGTCGTCGGTGCTCAACTCCGGTGCCTGCCTCGCGATCGGCAAGCAGTTCTCGGCGTCACGATTCTTCGACGAGCTCATCGAGAACGACGCCACCGCGTTCAGCTACATCGGCGAGCTGTGCCGGTATCTCCTTGCGCAGCCGCCGAAGCCGACCGACCGCGCGCACCGCGTCCGGCTCGCCGTCGGCAACGGCTTGCGCCCCGACATCTGGGACGACTTCACCGGACGGTTCGGCATCGACCGCATCGTCGAGCTGTATGCGGCCAGCGAGGCCAACATCGGTTTCGTCAACGTTTTCGGGCTGTCGAAGACAGCGGGCTTCTCGCCGCTGCCCTACATCGTCGTCGAGTACGACGAGGAGACCGGTGAACCGTTGCGCGGACCCGATGGCCGGGTGCAGAAGGTCGGCAAGGGTGGCACGGGACTGCTTCTCGCACAGATCAACTCGCGCGTCCCCTTCGATGGTTACACCGACCCGAAGGCCACCGAGAAGAAGATCGTCCGCGACGCCCGCAAGAAGGGCGACCAGTGGTTCAACAGTGGCGACGTCGTCCGCGACCAGGGCTTCCACCACATCGGCTTCGTCGACCGCATCGGTGACACCTTCCGCTGGAAGGGTGAGAACGTCGCCACCACCGAGGTCGAGGCCGTGATCGACGCACACGACTCCGTCGAGGAGGCCGTCGTCTTCGGTGTGCCGGTGCCCGGCGTCGACGGCAAGGCCGGGATGGCGGCGGTGAGCCTCCACGACGGTCAGGAGTTCGACGCCGCGGGCTTCGCCGCGCACGTCCGGAAGGGGCTACCGAGCTATGCGGTCCCGCTGTTCGTGCGGATCGTCGACCAGCTCGAGCACACGTCGACCTTCAAGAACATGCGCACCGAACTGCGCAAGCAGGCCTACTCCGAGACCGGTGACGACCCGATGTACGTACTCTCCGGCGACACCTACGTCGAGTTCTACCCGGAGTTCGTCGAAGAACTGTCCGGAGCTCGGCGATAGGAGTGAACGGGGACCGACGTGGTGGCGGTGTCAGCCGTCCACCACGTCGTAGACCGCCTCGGCCGGCGCGGCCAGGAGCCGATCCGCCATCTCCTGCTTGAGGTAGGTCAGGCGCGCCTCCTCCTCGGCGGTGCGCTGACCATCTCGAAGGTGTCCCGTACACCGGGCCCGGTGTGTGCCGTGGCCACGACGATGTCACGGCGCTCGACCGAGCCGGGTTCACCGAGTTGGGGCAGAGCTCGCTCGAGGACCTTGAACGCGTGCGCGACGCCGCCCGGGAAGCCGGGACCGTGGTATCGGGTCACGTCGTCGATGGTGAAGGAGATCTGGGTGCCCTGATCGATGACGGTGATCGCGCTCATGCGATGGACTCCTTCGTGGTGCGGGCCGCCGGGGACCGGAGACTTCAGCCTGCGAAGTCTACTTACGGTGCACAGCGGACAGGCGCTCGCCCACGAACTCGAGTGCGCTCCGCTGCCACAGGCCGACATGATCGAGCATCGCGTGGCCGCCGTCGGGGACGTCGACGAACTCGGCGTCGACGCCCTGCGCCGACAACTCGTCGATGCCCTTGCGGGTGCGCTTGGCGAAGGTGCGTTCGTCCGCGGCGCCGTGGACTGCCACCACGCGGGCGCCCGGTTGGATGTGTCGCCAGTCGGCGTGCTGCCACCAGGGGGCGAGGGCGAGGACGCCGATGACACGGCGGTCGGCGGCGAGTTGCGCGGCGACCCGGCCGCCCATCGAATGGCCGATCGCGACGACGGGGGTGCCGGGGTGGCGTCGGCACAACTCGTCGAGCGCGGCGCGCGCCGGGAGCATCGGGCTGCTCTCGTCGCCGTTCCAGCCGTAGACGCGGTACCGCACCTGATGCACCCGTACGGCGCGTCCGTAGCGCAACCGCAACGACCACGTGAACGGGTACATGCGCAACGCCGATCCCTGCCACGGACTGAACGGCTTGCGGCTGTCGTCGGTGCCGCCGGGCAGCACCAGGACGAGAAGTCCGGCCGGGGCTCGCCGGGTCGGGAACAGGCCGGGGGAGAGCAGGCGCAGGGGACCGGGGTTCAACATGGTCTGGCAGGCCTCCAACGGCACGTCGTCGATCGCTCCACCCTAGCGATTCGATTCCGGGCGGAATATGGACCGGTCTGGTGAGCTTGACGAATTGGTGTCGTCGGACGGGCGAATTCCGATCTTGATGGCAGAATCGCGGATATGGCACATTCCCGCGCTGGAACATTGGCCCTGCCCGAAGACCTCGTCGACGTGGAGGCACTCGAGCGTGCCTATTACGACAACGTCCCCGATCCGTCGGACCCGTTGCAGCAGGTCGTGTTCGGGACCTCCGGCCATCGGGGCTCGAGTTTCGACACCGCATTCAACGAAGCGCATATTCTCGCGACGACCCAGGCCATCGTCGAATACCGGCGCAGTGCGGGAATCACAGGTCCGCTGTTCATCGGTTTCGATACGCACGCTTTGTCGATTCCGGCGTGGCGGACCGCGCTGGAGGTTCTCGCCGCCAACGAGGTGGCGGTGTTGACCGCCGAGGACGACTCGTATACCCCCACCCCCGCGGTCAGTCGGGCGATCCTGACGTTCAACAAGGAGAACCCCGGCGTACTCTCCGACGGCATCGTGGTGACGCCGTCGCACAACCCGCCTCGCGACGGCGGGTTCAAGTACAACCCGCCGACCGGTGGTCCGGCCGACACCACGGTCACCTCGGTCATCGCCGCCCGCGCCAACGACCTGCTCGCGGCGAAGCTCGACGGCGTGAAGCGGATCCCGTTCGAGCGGGCCCGATCCAGTGAGTTCGTCCAGGATTACTCGTTCCTACAGGGTTACATCGAGGGCCTCGGCGGCGTCATCGACATGAAGGCCATCCATGACGCCGACATCCACATCGGTGCCGATCCGCTCGGTGGTGCGTCGGTCGGGTACTGGGCCCACCTCGGGCTGCGCTACAACCTCGAACACCTCACCGTCGTCAATCCGACCGTCGACCCGACGTTCTCTTTCATGACGCTCGACACCGACGGCAAGATCCGGATGGACTGCTCGTCGGCGAACGCGATGGCGTCGCTGATCTCCGCGCGCGACTCCTTCGACATCGCGACCGGCAACGACGCCGACTCCGACCGCCACGGGATCGTCACGCCCGACGCCGGCCTGATGAATCCGAACCACTACCTCGCGGTGGCCATCGACTACCTGTTCACGCATCGTCCGCAGTGGTCGGAGCAGGCGGCGGTCGGCAAGACGCTGGTGTCGTCGTCGCTGATCGACCGGGTGGTCACCGGGATCGGGCGGCCGCTGCTGGAGGTGCCCGTCGGTTTCAAGTGGTTCGTCGACGGACTGCTCTCCGGACGCGTCGCCTTCGGTGGCGAGGAGAGCGCCGGGGCGTCGTTCCTCATGTTCGACGGCACGCCGTGGTCGACCGACAAGGACGGCATCATCATGGCGCTGCTCGCCTCGGAGATCCTGGCCGTCACCGGAAAGACGCCGTCGCAGCGGTACGCCGAACTCGCCGAGCAGTACGGGGAGACCTCGTATGCCCGTATCGACGCGCCCGCCTCGCGCGAGCAGAAGGCTGTGCTGTCGAAGCTGTCGCCGGAGCAGGTCAAGGCCACCGAACTCGCCGGTGAACCGATCTCCGCGATCATGACGACCGCGCTCGGCAACGGGGCGGCGATCGGCGGTCTGAAGGTCACCACCGAGAATGCGTGGTTCGCCGCCCGGCCGTCTGGAACCGAGGATGTCTACAAGATCTACGCCGAATCCTTCAAGGGCCCTGAGCATCTCGCGCAGGTGCAGAAGGAGGCGCAGCAGGTCGTCGACACCGCGCTCGGGAGCTGATCAGCCGCCAGCGGGAACGCCGATCGCCAGGCCCACCAGATAGGTGGCGCCGGCGGCGATCACGCCGAAGCAGAGCTGTCGCAGCGCGCCGCGGACGATCGGATGGCGGGTGACGTAGGCGGCGACGCCTCCGGCGATGAGCAGGCCGACGGCTCCGACCGACAGGCCGAGGATCAATGAGGAGAACCCGAGCAGGTAGGGGATCAGCGGGACGACGCCGCCGATGCCGAACATCACGAACGACGAGATCGCTGCCACCCACGGCGACGGCTTGTCCGACGGGGCGACGCCGAGTTCCTGGGTGATGTGGACGTCGACCGCACCCTCGGGGTCCCGATGGATCTCGTGCGCCGCGGTGGTCGCGGTCTCCTCGGTCATACCCATCTCGGTGAACATCTCGACGAGTTCGTTGAGTTCCCCACGGGGATTCTTCGCGATCTCGGAGCGCTCGACATCCACCTCGGCGTCGAGTTGCTCGTTCTGCGTCGACACCGAGGTGAACTCGCCGAGGGCCATCGAGAACGCGCCCGCGATCAGCCCGGCGACACCCGACAGGACGATCGTGTGCGCACTGGCCCCCGCCCCTCCGACGCCGGCGACGAGGCTGATGTTGGTGACCAACCCGTCCATCGCGCCGAATGTCGCCGCGCGCACCCGGCCGCCCGAGACGTCCGGATGCTCATGGCTGATCGGGTTCATTTCCTCGTCGACCTCGCTGTTGGTCACCCGGCGAGCGTAACGACGCATGTACCGGTGCGCTGGGCGAGCCTCATCCTGCTGATCGAGCAGGTGGCGGGCTTAGCGAGTAGTCGCATGAAAAAGTCCCCATCGACACGGCACGCAATCGGTGCCGGTTCGGTGCAGCTACTCAGCCGTTTATCAGCGCTGCGCGGATATTGTCGTTACGTGAGCGAAAAGCGTAAGTCGGGAGCCTCCGTGCCCCGTGCCACCACGTCGAAGTATCAGCCGAGCGCGCCGTCGAGCACGATGACCTACGTCCTCGGGGGGATCGCCATCCTGGTGATCGCGGGTCTGGTCATCGGTGGCATCTGGTGGAGCGGCCGCGACAAGGGCACGGCAGACCAGTCCGCGCTCGCCTCGAGTTCGACGATGATCGTCGGACCGGAGAATGCGCCGCTGATCGATGTCTTCGAGGATCCGCTGTGCCCGGTGTGCAAGCTCTTCGAGCAGCAGTCGGGACCCGCGATCACCGCTGCCGTCAACGAGGGCAAGCTCCGGGTTCGCTACCACACGCTCAACTTCCTGGACTCGAAGTCGGCGACCGGTGACTACAGCTCCCGCGCCGCGGGCGCGCTGACGTGTGTGGCGCAGGAGCAGAACACCGACTTGTTCCTCCGGTTCCACAGCGCGCTGTTTGCGGCTCAGCCGGCCGAGGACGGCACCGGCAGCATCACCAGCCCTGAACTCGCCCGCCTCGCGACCGAGCAGGGCGCGACGCCGGCGACCGCCAAATGCATCACCGACAACGAGAAGGTGGCGCAGGCGCAGCAGAACGCCGCCACGTCGAGCGATGAACTCAAGAAGGCTGCCGGCCAGGTGGGCACCCCGAGCGTGCTCCACGACGGCAAGCCCGTCGAAGGACTGCTCGACGGCTCCGGTTGGCTCGACGGGATCCTCGCCGGCAAGTCCTGATCCGGGAGGGACCGGGTCCTTGATAGGACCCGGTTCCTGCGGATTTGGTTGCTGTCGTGGCAGTGGTGTAACTTTCCTAGTGCCCTTGAACAGGGCGGAACAACAAAATGCGGGGCTATGGCGCAGCTGGTAGCGCACCACACTGGCAGTGTGGGGGTCAGGGGTTCGAGTCCCCTTAGCTCCACCGTTGAGAAACCCGCTCTGACCTCGGTCGGAGCGGGTTTCTTTATGTCCTGGCCGATCTCGGAGCGAGGCGATGTGTCCTCACTATGTCCTACCACTGCCGAGATCGCTGCCCACGGCATGAAAGCCCAGCATGGCTGGGTTCATGCCTCCCCGTTCCGTGCACCGACCCGAGTTCAAAGTCGGCGACCGCGTGCGGATCGCGCGGCTGGGCGATGCTGGCCGGGTGGCATCCACGTACTACATGTCACAGACTGCGACTCCAGCGGCGATCGGTTTCGATGTGCTCTCTCTCGACGGTCGAGAGCAGACCGATGTCATGCTCGAGCTCCGCTGAGAGCTGAAGGTGGACAGGAGGCCACGGAAGTGGCGTTCCGCCGACCGTGCCGACGTGAAGAGACTCCTGTTCGACGATGACCAGTAGCGAGGTCTACACGGGGGCGCAGGAGCCATAGATTCCCGCCCTGCCAGTGGAGGTGCCAACCGGTTCTCATGAAGCAGAGAGTAGGCAACCCCTCGCTCGCGTGCCGGGCGTCACGATCGGTCACCCGGTCATGGAACCATCGACGCCGCGGCTACGTCCAAATCAATCTCCATGACCTCGCGCATCCGCGTCTACCGACCGCTCCTACGACACGGTCGGACGCTCCGTGAGGGTGCTACGTTTCCGAAATGTTCAAGAGTCCGATCGAGAAACTGTCACTGGCTGCCGCCAAAGCCCGGCAGAACGGAGACACGTGCTTCGTGCCCGAGATACCTAACGCCTCGAATTTCGCCCCGGCCATCTCCGCCATCGAGGCGCAGGGGTGGAGGCTCGAGCACTGGGACGTGGGGTCGGCGGTATCTGGATTCATCAGCGCATATCCCGTGTTTCGCCGAGCTTAGCTCCACTCCCGTAAGGCGGGTCAGACTTTCGAGTCTGGCCCGCCTTTCGTCGTATCCGGGCCTGTTGTCGTTCCTCGGGTCGGGTCGATCCGCACCCCGATGGGTCCGACGACCACCAGATGTCCTCGTGCTCACCAGGTCTGCGCGGGGTCAGCCATTTCCGTGCCGCAGAACATCGGCACAGAATTGGCTGCCAACCCAAGGCTAACCTTGCTTAGTATAAGCTTCCCTAATTGTCGAAGATGTCCGTTCCGATGACGCCTGAGCGCTGAGCAGCGCATCGCGTCGCCGCCTGCTTGTCCTGGAGTCCAGATGGCTGCCCGCCCCCGTCCGTCCATCCCTGCCGCGAACTTGTCGCGCCGCGACCTCATGCGTTCGATGGGGGTTGCCGCGCTTGCCCTGGGCGCCCTGGGTGTCACCGCGTGCTCGAGCCGCGAAGCCGTCTCCGAGACCGCCGGCACCGGCGCCGCGGGCGGTCCGATCACCGTCGTCGACCAGTATCAGAACACGGTCACCTTCGACACCCCGGTCGGCCGTATCGCGTCGACGATCATCCCGGTTCCGTCGATGATCATCGGTTCGGACCAGTCCACCGCCCGCAACGTCGGCGTCAACGAGGTCGCGATCTCGATGGCCTCCAAGGGCATGCTGGGCACGATGTTCCCGGCGTTCCTCGACACCCCGGTGGTCGCCGGCAACGACTTCGTGCCGAACGTCGAGCACATCCTGAGCCTCAACCCCGACGTCGTGATCCAGTGGGGCGACAAAGGCGACGACATCGTCGCGCCGCTGCGTAACGCCGGACTGAAGGTGCTGCTGCTCAAGTACGGCACCCAGGAGGATCTCGAGGCGTGGATCTCGATCTTTGGGGAATTACTCGGCAAGAAATCGGAGGCCGACGCGGTCCTCGCGACGATGGCCGCCGACCGCAAGACCGTCGAGAAGGCAGCCGCAGCCCATGCCTCGGCGGCTCCGCGCGTCATGTACATGTACAACGCGCCTGACCTCAAGGTCGGCGCCGACAACAGCTACATGGACTTCTGGATCAAGCTGGCCGGCGGCAAGAACGTTGCCTCGGGTGCGGGTAAGGGTTCGAGCTTCGGTGTCACCCGTGAGCAGATCCTGGGTTGGGATCCCGAGATCGTGATCCTCGGCAACTTCGAACCGACGACACCCGCCGACATCTACGCTGATCCCCGCTGGTCGTCGTTGTCGGCGGTGAAGAACAAGCGGGTCTACAAGGCCCCGCTCGGCGGTTTCTCCTGGGACCCGCCGTGCTACGAGTCCAACCTGATGTGGATGTGGACCAACTCGGTCTTCTTCCCGGACGTCGACCACCAACTGCGCGGGCGCATCCGCGAGACCTACCGGACGCTGTACGCATACGACGTGACCGACGCCGACATCGATCGAATCCTGCACATGCCGGTCAACGCGGGCAGCGCGGACTATGACGACTTCCGCGCCTGAGCTCGTCGTCGAGCCCGAGAAGACACGTGCGTCGACGCGCATCGTGGTGCCGCTGGTCCTGACCATCGGCATCGTTGCGGTGGGCCTGATCTCGCTGTCGGTGGGTCGCTACACCGTTCCGGTCAACGAGGTCGCCCGCATCCTCGTCAACGAGGTGATCGCGTTGCCCCGCACCTGGACCGAGGCGGAGACCAACGTGGTTCTGGGCGTGCGACTTCGCGCGTCCTGCTCGCCATGCTCGTCGGTGGTGGGCTGGCCCTGGGCGGCGCGGCACTACAGGCGGCGTTCCGCAATCCTCTGGTGAGCCCGCAGATCCTCGGGGTGTCCTCCGGGGCGTCGTTCGGCGGTGTCCTCGCGCTCATCTTCGGGCTCGGATCGGCTTTCCTCGTCGGTGGGGCGTTCCTGTTCGGTCTGGTTGCGCTCGGCATGGTCCTGCTGATCGGGCGCACGCGGGCGGGCGGGCCGATCCTCACCATCGTGCTCGGCGGTGTGGTCACGAGCGCCTTCTTCTCGGCGCTGGTCTCGTTCATCACCTACGTCGCCGACCCGTACACGACGCTGCCGTCGATCGTGTTCTGGCTCATGGGTTCTCTGGCCACGGCCGACATGGGGAAGGTGCTGATCGCCGCCATCCCCATCCTCATCGGCACAACGGTGCTGATCGGGCTGCGCTGGCGGATCAACATCCTCTCGCTCGGCGACGACGACGCGACCGCGCTCGGACTGAACCCGGGACGGCTGCGCGCGGTGTTGCTGACGATGGTGGCGTTCATGACCGCCGGTGCCGTGGCGGTATCGGGGGTGATCGGCTGGGTCGGCCTGGTCGTCCCGCACATGGCCCGGCTGTGGGTCGGACCCGACCACCGGATCTCGATGCCCACGACGTTCGTCCTCGGTGCCGCATACCTGACGATCATCGATACCTTGTCGCGCACCATCAGTGCCGGGGAGATCCCGCTCGGTATCCTCACCGCGATCATCGGTGCCCCGGTCTTCGTTCTGCTCCTGAGCAACTCGCGCAGACAGGCGTTCATCGATGGCTGACCACAGCGCCCTGGAATTACGGAACGCCGGCTTCCATTACCCGCGCTGCGACTGGGTGTTCCGGAACGCCAACCTGCGCATCGACGGAGGCATCACCTCCATCCTCGGCCCCAACGGGCAGGGCAAGACCACGCTGCTGCGCTGTATCGCCGGCTTGACGCGGTTGTCCGAGGGCACGGTCACCCACGACGCCGCGATCGGTTATGTCCCGCAAGCGAGTGCGTCGAACTTCGCCTACTCGGTGTTCGACATGGTCCTGATGGGGCGGGCCAAGAAGGTGTCGGCGTTCGCCACCCCCAGCCGTGCCGACGCCGCACGCACCCGCGAGATCCTCGAGCGGGTCGGGATCGCCGAACTGGCGACGCGCAGCTTCGCGGAACTGTCCGGCGGCCAGCGCCAGCTCGTGCTGATCGCACGAGCGCTGGTGTCCGACTGCAACTTCCTGATCCTCGACGAACCGGTCTCGGCCCTGGACCTACGGAACCAGGCCCGCGTGCTCGAGCTACTGCGGAATCTGGCGACCGAGGGGATGGGCATCCTGCTCACCACCCATCACCCCGATCACGTCCTACACCTCGGCGGGCGCGCCGTGGTGATGCGTTCGGTCGACGACATCCGCGTAGGGTCCGTTCCGGAACTCGTCACCGACGATGTGCTCAGCGAGCTGTACGGAATCGACGTGGTGAGTACGACCGTCGACGACCGCGGCGGCCCCCGCACCGTTCTCTACACCCGATATGACACGTTCGCGGATACAGCCCCCGCGGCGCCCTCCCTACAGAAAGTATCTCGATGAGTACCGAACCGACTGCGCCGCAGTCACTTCCACCTGTTCTGCATCTGACCATGGGATCGAACGCCGGCATGTCCGGCGGCACCGACGTCTCGGCTCAGGTCACGCCCGTCGACCTGTACTCGCTCGACGAAGTGGATCTGACCACCGTCCGCGGGCTGCTGGTCAACGGCAACTGCGACCAGATCTTCCTCGAACGACGTCGCGACCTGCTCGCCGAGTTCGTCACCGCCGGTGGCCGGGTCGCGATCATGGGGCATCCCCTGACCCGTTTCCTGCCCGGCCTCGGCAAGTGGCGCAAGCTGCAGTACTTCGGCCCCAAGGACCTCGCGATCGTCTCCGGCGACGCGCATCCCGTGTGGGAGGGAGTCGATCCGGTCGACGTCAGTTTCCGACGCGGGGTGTCCGGCTTCTATGCCCGTGGCTACAGTGACAAGCTGCCGGAGGGGGCGGTGGTGGCAAACCGCATCGGCCGCAACGCACTTCCGGTCGACTACGTGTATCCGCTCGGCGCCGGCCAGGTGCTCGTCCACGGTGGCCTCGATGTCGGTGTCTACCAGGAGGACCCGAACACCTCCGCACGAATCTTTCCTCAGCTGCTCACGTGGCTCGCCCAGCAGGAGGCCCAGGTATGACCACGACCACCGATCCCGTCGCCGAACCCTTCGCCCGCACCGACCGCGCGCCGCGCTCGCGCCGGCGCCTGGCGTTCGTCCACGGCGGCTCGCACTTCCATCTGCAGACGCTGAAGGACCCGGCGGTGATCGCGCATCAGCCCGAGTTCGTCTACCTCGGTGATCTCGCCGACTGGGATCTCGACGCGTTCGACACCGTCGTGCTCGCCGACCGGCTTCATCCCGAACTCGTTCGCAAGCACACCGCGCAGCTCCTCGCGGTACCTCAGCGTGGCGGAACGCTCGTCGTGCTCGGTGAGAACGCCGCCCACACCTGGCTTCCGGGCGTCTCGTGGAGTCCTCGTCCGACCAACTTCTGGTGGTGGCTGGAGGGCTCGGACCCGTTGATCCGTACGCGTAACCCCGAGCACGAGGCGTGGGAGTACCTGTCCACCAAGTCCGTGATCTGGCATCACCACGGGTTGCTGCACAACGAGGCCGACGTCGTGCCGCTCGTGGTCGCGGAGGAGCCCGATGAGACCGGTGCACGCGCCGACGCGGGCGCGATCCTCTACGAGGACACCGTCAGCACGCCGGGCCGGATCATTGCCACCACCCTGGACCCCACGTACCACCACGGCAACAACTTCATGCCTGGTTCGACGCGGTTCCTGTACTCGCTTTTGAGGTGGCTGGACAACACCGGCAGCTGATCGTCGGGGAGTGTCTCGGTCGCCAGCACCGGCCATGACTCGTTCCGGTACTCACAAGGACACCGCGGCAACCGCGACGAGGACGAATGCCGCGACGATGATCGCCACCCTGAGGTAGTGGAGGTTGTCCCAGCGTCGAGTCTGTTCGCGCCAGTCTTCTGGATAGGAGTCGGCGGTCCAGCTCGCCGATCGGTTGTTGATCGGTACGAGCAACGTGATCGACATGATCACGCTGGCCGCCAGGAGAGCTGCTGCCACGAGTGCTGCGGTCGACGCCGTCGTTCCCCATGTCATTGCGGCGAGCGCGCCGGTGAGGAGCAGCGAGCCGAAGTACCAGAACGGCATCGCCCGGCCCATCATGCGCGCCCTGTGCGATCTGGCCGCCATCGACGCCGGAGCGGGCAGAGCCAGTGTGATCGGATTGATCACGAAGGCGACCGAGAGTTCGACGCCGACCATGAGTCCGACGACGACGGTGGTGATCACTGAGAGAACGGTGGGCATGACGCCTCCTTCTAGCGGCACTAGAATTTCTAGTACTGCTAGACTAGGCCTGGTTGCGACCGCTTGCAATGGAGGAGGGCCGATGGCCGAACAGACCCCGCGCCAGAAGCGCTACGAGGAGCGGCGGCGTTCGATTCTCGAGGCCGCGCGTCGGCGTGCCGACGACGAGGGATGGCCCGCCGTGACCACGAGGCATCTCGCCGAGGCCATCGGGTACTCCCAGCCGGTGCTCTACGGGCACTTCCCGGGAGGCAAGGCGGAGATCATGCTCGCCGTCGCGTTCGAGGGGTTCGTCGAGGTCACGCGACGGTGTCGCGCGGCGCTGAGCGGAGGTGACGGCGGAGGGGCGGTGGCGTCGGTCGCCAACGCGTATCTGGACTTCGGGCGTTCTCATCCCGCCGTCTACGAGGCCATGTTTCAACAGGCCATCGACGCCGAATTCGCCAGTGCTGACACGCCCGCGGACCTGCGGGCGGGGTTCGACGTCCTCGCCGAGGCCATCGGGGATGACGCACACGGAGCCGCGACGGAGACGTTCTGGGCCGCCCTACACGGTATTCACCTGTTGGAACGCGCCGGTCGTATGCGGGCCGAGAATCGTGCGGCGCGTGTGGCAGAGCTGGCGGTGCGGTACGCAAAGCGCTAGTCTCACATGCCCATTGGACGGTCTGGTGATCACACGGCGTCGCTGCGCCGACCCATCTCTTTGACCACCCCGGACGGGTCCCACTGCAGGCGCCCCTTCTGGAAGTCCTGTGCGAGTCCGCCGGTGCCGTTGTCGTACTCGTCGGATATCGGCCAGCCCAGGGGTCCGGTCTCGTGGCCTTCCGCCGCCCAGCGTCTGCCGATGACACCGCGCACCGGGAAACCGTCGTGCCCGTAACGGCGGTACAGGGTTCCGCCTTCGAATGCCTGGATGTCGCCGACGCCGGGCACGACGGTGTGGCGCAGCGTCGGGTAGCCGAGGAATCCGGTCTCGTAGCCGTACTGCGCGTAGGTCTCCATCAGGTGTGCCGGAACGGCCGTAGCCTCGCCGTTCCGCACATCGGGATGCCAGTAGATGGAACCGTTGGCGAACCGGGCGAACCGTCCGATGCCGTCCGCGGTCGGGAGCTCCCCATGTGTGAGCCGGGCGCCGATCCAGGCACGGGCAACAATGGCTTCGGCGTCGATCTCGTTCTCCACGGGTACCGGTGGGCCGCCGGCGATGAGGCGGGCGACCTCGGCGCGGAACGACACCATGTCGAAGCTCGGGTCGATCTTGCCCTCCGACGACCACTCCTTGTGACCGACGCAATCCGACGCGGGTCGGCCGATCCGACGTAGGATCGCCGCACAGCCACGCCGGTAGGCATCCATCTGCGCCGCCGGCCAGACCTGACCCACGCCGTTGTTCACGCCCTCGATCCCGATGACATGCCAGTTCGCATTGTCGGTCGGCCACCCGGGATGGGAACCGGCGCCGGCATGCCATGCCACCCCGACGGCGATCACCCGGAACGTGCCGTCGCGCTCGAGGACGAGTTGCGCGAGAGGCCCCGGCAGGCCAGGCCTCCCGTTCTGCACGACCGGCCAGTCGTCAGGGCCGCCGCCTGCGGTGTGGTGGCACATCACGCCGCGCAGGTCGCGGAAGTCCCCGTGCCCGCGGCCGCGCCAGCCGGCGTGTTCGATCACCTTCAGGCCCTCGGCACGCAACACGTCGGCCAGCCAGATCGGGTCACCGGTCCATGCCACCGGGATCACCTCCTCGACGCGACTCTCCGAAAGTCCACCGTTTCAATGATTTTCGCTGTTGATTCGAGCCTACGCCGACGTGTGGATCGGTCTGGGGACTCGGACGCGACCGCTGGTAGAGCCCCCGGTCGGGCGCGGGCTCTACAGTGGCTGGGTGGTCGAGTCAGCTGTCATCCGGGTGAGTGCGGTGGTCCTTCGGGATTCCACCGGCGCAGTGCTGACCGTGCGTAAGCGCGGCACCATCCGATTCATGTTCCCCGGGGGCAAGCCCGAACCCGGCGAGAGTGCGCTGCAGACCGCGATCCGGGAGTGCCGGGAGGAACTACAGCTCGAACTCGATCCTTCTCAACTCCAGCCGCGCGGCGACTACCGGGCCGCGGCCGCCAACGAGGACGGATTCGACGTCGAAGCAGCGGTCTTCGTCTGCTCGACGGTGCTCGACCGGGAGGTA
This sequence comes from Gordonia sp. CNJ-863, assembly GCF_001942325.1. Lineage (NCBI taxonomy): Bacteria > Bacillati > Actinomycetota > Actinomycetes > Mycobacteriales > Gordoniaceae > Gordonia > Gordonia sp. CNJ-863. The sequence continues at coordinate 205,916 of NZ_MKKG01000055.1, read as the reverse complement.
GAGGGCCTGAATCCCGCGGCCGAGATCGCTGAACTGCGCTGGCAACCGCTCGACGGATCGGTGTTGCCCTCGGATCTCGCGCCGCTGACCGAATGTGTACTTCCTGAACTGATGTGAGGATGCATTCGCGAACTAGCTTGTGATCTAAGGCAGCAGTTCTACTGCAGGGTGAGTCGCGGCGTCAGGGGCTGTCCGACGCAGGCGGTTCCGGATCGGTAGAAGGTTGGGCCAGGGTCAAGGACAACAACCCGGGTATCGCGCGCTGTATGTCGTCCCGGGAGATGGTCGGTAGCCCTTCGTGTCCGTGGATGTAGCCGATCCCGGCGTACACCAGGACGCCGGACAACAGGCGGGCCTGACCCGGGTCCATTCCGAACTGACGCACGATGGCCTCGACCGCCTGGAAGATCTCCGCGTCGATGTTGCGCACCGTGTCGGCGATGTTGGCGTTGCTGCGCGCCCGGCTACGGATGGCGCGTTCCACCGTCAGATGATCCTTGCCGATCAGCATCGTCGACAAAGCGATCAGGCGGCCGTCGGACGGCATCTCGGAGAGCTCGTCCACGTCGGTGACGCGTCGGCGGTTCTCCTCCTGCCAGCGCACGGCCATCGCTTCCCACAGGGCGTCGAGGTCTCTGAAGTGCCAGTAGAAGCTGCCCTTGGTGACTTCCAATGTCGTGCACAGGCGGGCGATCGTGACCCCGTGTTCACCTCCGTCTTTGGCGGTGAGCAGTGCGAATGCGGCGTCTACCCAGTCGGTGGCGTGCAGGCGTGAGCTTCGACGGGACTCGGGCATCTGTTGGGCGGTCCTCTCCGGTTGGCGCGGACGATGCTCGTGAACGAGTACACCACGACGACCAGCGACGACCCGGCATTCGAGGGTTGCACCGAGCAGTGTCGGCAGAACCATACCGGTGGTATGGTTCATCGATTTCGAGTCGTCCGGGCTAAGGGGATCGCGTGGGGCAGAGGATCAATCGTCGGCAATTTCTGTGGGGGACAACCGCCGCGGCCGCGTCGGCTGCGACGGCGGGCCGTCTCGGCGCCCCGCCGGCAGTCGGGGATCCGCTGCCGGCCGCGAAGCTGCCGCCCATCAAGCTGCCGACCATCTTCCATTCACCGGAGATGGCTCCGTACGTCGACGACCTTCCCGTGCCGCGCACGATCACCTCGTCGCCGTCGCAGCCGATCGAGATCGTCGCCCGTACCACCAGCAACCGGTTCCATCGCGACCAGCCGAAGGTGCCGACGATGGCCTACAACGACGAGTCGTACCTGGGGCCGACCATCGAGGCGCATGTCGGCGAGCAGACCACCGTGCACTATCGCAGTGAACTCGGAAAGCACGTCTTCGCAGCGGATCTGGACACGTCACTGCACGGTGTCTCCGAACGGTATCGCGATGAGCCGGTCACCTCGATGCATCTCCATGGCGGCGTCACCCCACCCCAGTTCGACGGCAACCCCGAACGGCTGATGCTGCCGCATCACGGCACGGCGCTGTTCGAGTTCCCCAATCGTCAAGAGGCCGGCCACCTCTGGTATCACGACCATGCGATGGCGATCACGCGCGCCAACGTCTACGCCGGACTCGCCGGGATGTACTTCCTGCGCGACGACCACGACACGGGTATGCCCCAGAACCCGCTGGGTCTTCCGGCCGGTGAGTACGAGATCCCACTCATCCTGCAGGAGAAGATCTTCCGCGCCGACGGCCATCAGTCACTGCGCTCGACGCCGGTGGTCCCCCAGGGGATGTGGGAGGGCGGCGCCGTCGGCGACCGCGGCCTGGTCAACGGCAAGGTGTGGCCGAAAACGACGGTGGCCCGCGGGTTGTACCGTTTTCGGCTGATCAACGCGGCGTCGTTCTCGGTCTGGAATCTCTTCTTCTCCAACCGCATGCGCTTCTGGGTCATCGGCAACGAAGGCGGCCTGCTCAACGCTCCGGTCGCCACCCGCTCGTTCCAGGCGGCGCCCGGCGAGCGCTTCGATCTAGTGGTCGATTTCAGCTCATTGGCTCCCGGCGAGACCGTGGATCTGTGCAATGATCTGGCACCGCCGTTCCAGGCTGCGATGCTCGGGGAGGTGGCCATGACACGGTTCTGCCGTTTCATCGCCGGCGCAGCACGAGGCGACCGCCGGGGCGTCCCGACGACGCTTCGGGGCGGTCGGGGACGTCCCGCACGAATTCCGCCGATCGCCACCCCGCAGCGCGTCCGAAAGGTCAGCGTCTCCCAGCCCTATGAACTGCGTGTTCCACCGGCCATCATGTCGTTGAACAACCTGCGCTACTCCGACCCCCAGATAGAGAAGCCGCGGGCGGGCACCACCGAACGCTGGGACATCATCAACATCACCCCGGACCCGCATCCGGTCCACCTGCACCTGGTCATGTTCCGCATCCTCGGACGACGGCCCCTGCGCACCGTCGAGTACCAGGCGGCGAACCCGCAGCCGCCGATCGGTACCCGCTGGGCGCCGGACCCGAGCCGCTTCTACGCCGGACCGATGCGCGGGCCGGCCGCCTGGGAAGCGGGTTGGAAGGACACCGTGCACGCCACCGGCGGGCACGTGACCTCGATCGTCGTGCGCTTTCCGACGGCCGATGAACTGGGGTTCGACCCCGACGCGATCTTCTCCTCCGATCCGACGAAGTCCTGGACGCGCGCGTCATTCGGCGAGGCGGCGGCTCGGCCGGCACCGGCGCCGCACCACAACCACGTCGGTGCGACGCCCGTGCACGGCATGGTCACCAAGGATCTCCAGGGGTACGTCTGGCACTGTCACATCCTCGACCACGAGGATCACGACATGATGCTGCGATACCGGGTGGTGCCCTGACCGGGGGCGGTCGCTCCCGGTGGCCTCAGCCTCGGCGCTTGCGACCCCACAGCAGGTAGATCGCCGGCGCGATCCCGGCGGTCGAACCGAACGACAGGCCGATCATCCAGGCACGCTTGGGGCCGTTGATCTCCTCGGGCCGCCGTCCGGCCAGGTCCCGCAGGGCCCACACGCGGGTTCCGGCATCGACTGCAGCGACGGCCACGATGGCGACCTTCGCGGTGGGGGACAGCTCTTTCCAGCTCTTCTTCGACTTGCTCATGGACGAGAATTCTAGCGGTGGCCGTTGGTGGGTCCGCCGAGCTCGCGTCAGACACGTCCTCGCAGAATCAGATTCCAGTACAGGCGGGGAAGCACGTAACGGTCGAACGCCCAGGCGCTGCGACGTGGCTTCAGGGGATCGACGAAGGACGGCAGCGACGAGGCCACGTTTCCGTCCCGGTCGAATTCTGCCGCGATGAGGCGATGCGATGCGGTCGTGATCGGGGCGACGGTGTATCCGTCGTAATCGCGCATGGTCCCGCCGTCACGTGCGGCGAGAATGTTGTCGGTCAGGATCTCGACCTGCCGACGGAGTCCGCCTCCGGACGGATCGGTGGCGATGGCGGCACCGTCGCCGATCGCCCAGACCTCAGGATGGGTTCGATGACGGAGAGTGTGCGGATCGATGTCGGCGAGCCCGTGCTCCTGATCGCCGGCCAGCCCCGAGGTCTCGACCACCGACGGGCCACGGAAGGGCGGTACCAGGTGCAACATGTCGAACTGTAGGTCCACGGTGCGAGCAGCCGAGGTTGCGGTGACCCGTCGCTCGCCGGGATGCACCCGCACCCCGGTGTCGAGGAGGACACGGACGCGGAGTTCCTCGAGTCGGGCGAAGAGCCGCGCGTCGAGGTCGTCGACGCCGAGCAGACCTGGGCGATCCACGACCAGGGTGATGTCGAGGGTCGGGAGGATTCCGGTACGTTCCCAGTGCGCGGCGGCGAGGAACAGCGGCTTGAGGGTGGTGCCGGTGCAGCTGACCGGGGATCGCGGCACCGTGAACACCGCTCGACCACCGCGCGGCATCGATGTCACCAGCTCCCAGGTCTTCGCCGCTCGATCGAGGTAGTTGCTGGTCACCGACGGGTCGTCGATCGTCTCACCGATGCCGGGCATCGCGTCCGAGTCGGGTACGAGACCGACCCCCAGGACCAGGTCTCGGTACTCCACGACGATTCCCGACGCACACCGGAGCGTCCGTCGGACGGCATCGATCGACGTCACCGAATCCCGCAGCCAGGCCGCAGATTCTGGGGTCACCGAACGCTGGGTGCGCTCGGCGTCGCGGAGGGTCGCCTGTCCGCCACCGACATAGGACAGCAACGGCCGGTAGATGTGTACGGCTTGGGGCTCGATGATCGCGACGTCAGAGACGCCGCGTCGGGTCAGGCGTGCTGCGGCACTGATGCCGGCGTTGCCGCCGCCTACGACGACGACGTCGAACCGGCGGGTCTCGCTGGATGTGGTCATGGCCGCGGGTACCCGGTGGAACCGCCGGGAAACTGGACGGGTCCGCCGAAGTCACCGCACGTAGCGCAGGAAGACGTCGTCGCCGTGCGGGACGGCGTGCTTGAGCCGGAATCGACGAGGGGCGTCGAGCGGGCTGCGCACAGCGGCGGCGGGGTCGGTCACCGGGTTGCCTTCGGCGGTCACCTGGGGTGCCATCGTCACGCAGAACTCGTCGACCAGGTCGCCTTCGGACAGCTTGTCGAGCAGGCTCGGGCCACCTTCGCAATTGATGCGCCGCAAGCCTCGGGCGCGTAGTCCGGCGATCGCGGCGGTCAGATCGATGCTGTCGTCACCGAGCGCGATGATCTCCGCTCGACCCCGCACCGCGGAGGTGTCGGCCTGTGCCGAGGTGATGACGATCGGACGATGTTCGGGCGGAACGTCGAGCGACCGCTCGGGCAGTGTGCAGGTCAGCGTGACGATCGCCAGGCGCGGGATGTCCGACGCCCCTGGCCACCGGTTGCGCGAGCGTAACTCGGTCAGTTCGTCGGACAGGGTAGGGGGACCGTACTTCTCGACGCGTGCGGTGGCGGCTCCGACGAGCACGACATCGGACAACGCGCGGAGAGCGTGGAAGAGAGCGCGGTCGGCCGGCGAGGACAGCGGGCCGACACGGCCGCGGAAACTGACCGAGCCGTCGATGCTCATCACCATGTTGGTGCGGAGTCCCTCGGGGAAGTCGGCGTAGAGACGTTCGGCGAAGGCCGGCGCGTCGAAGCCGGTGCCGTTCTGCACGTCGGTCTGGTCGCTCATGCGTCGTGTCCCGGCTCGATGTGGCGGGTGTCGGCGAAGCTGACCCACGAATCCCGCTCGGGATCGTCGACGAGTATCGCGCCATCGACCGGCTCGACGATGTGCGCCGTGTGGTCGCCGACATCGATGCGGTCGAGAATGCGTGCGGCGAACCACATCTCCGAGTCCTCGAGGATCGGCAACCCGTGCGGTCCCGCCGACCATCGGCAGCGCTCGAACTTGTCGATCTCGTCGCCGGTCTGTCCCCCGAACAGTTCCGCGAGTTCCCGGTGATCGCTCGGTATCAGGTGCACCGCGAGATACTCGGCGGCCGTCGCGACACCGTGCGTGTGATTGGCCTGGGAGATCCCGATCAGGAAGCGTCGTGGGTCGATGCTCATCTGGGTGGCGAACCCCAGGAGACATCCCGAGCGTCGACCTTCGGTGACGGTCGTGATCACGAACACCGGGTAGTCGATGACTTCGACCATCTTGTCGAAAGCGTCCGTGCCGGCCACATCCACCTCTTCCTCTCGCGGTACGCAATGCCGTGAGTTGGTACCCGGTCGGTGGAGGTCTCAACCCTGCGGAATTCGGACGGCACAGCACAACCGCCACCTCCGCGGTCGAACCGCCGGGCTGCACCTGGCGTTCCCGCACGGAGATGGCGGCTCTGAGCGTCGAGCTACGCGGCGTCGGCGATCTGCTGACGCTGCGCGGTGTACATCTCGGCGAGGTTGCTGGTCACCTCGGAGCTGACCGACGGTGCGCTGTCACTGAAGGTGTTGTGGGACACAGAGAACGAGACGCCGCGCTCCTCGCCGACGACCAGCGTGCCCACCATGTGGACCTCGATGTCGGAGATGGAGAACTGACCGGTCATCCGGACGGCCTTGTAGTCGCCGCTGATGGGCAGGGTCTGCTCGTCGAGTTTCATTGCCACGGGGATGGTCTCGCCGTCCTCTTCGAGGTTCAGCGTGAAGGTCTCGCAGGCGGAGAGGATGTCGTCGAAGTCGTCGTAGCCACCATCGGCAGGCTTGGTCACGTCGGCGCTGTACTGGTCGAGGCCGAAGAACACCTCGCCGCCGTCGACGGTCTCGGAGAGTTCGCGCTGCGCGAAGTCGGCGCTGGTGTCCGGGGTGTTCACCAGTTGCGCGCACTTCTCGTTGTCGACGGTGGTGCCGTCGTCGTCGGACTGCTCGGTCTCCAGCGTGAATTCGCCGGTGATGTCCGGGAATTCGGACTCCGGCAGCAGCATGGCGACAGCCGACGCGGTCGGCACCTTCGGCTCGTCGGAGCTGTTGTCACCGCCACCCAGCGTGAACGCCAGGACGACGGCCACGACGACGATGAGCACGAGCAGGAGTCCGCCACCGCCGATGAACCACCACTTCTTGCCACCGCCGGACGACGGGGGCGGAGGCGGTTGCTGACCATAGGGTTGCTGCCCATAGGGCTGCTGACCGTACGGTTGTTGCTGCCCATAGGGCTGTTGCCCGAACTGGCCGTAGGGTTGCTGCTGCGCATAGGGCTGCTGGCCGGGGGGTTGCTGGCCGGGGGGTTGCTGGCCATACGGCTGCTGGCCGGGCCCGGGTTGTCCACCCCGCGGGCCGAGCCGGGTGGGCTCGTTCGGATCGTAGGGACTGCCCACGATTGGCTCCTTCTCTCAGCGGAACACGACCTACGGCTCGCGGCCGTCGTCGACTCGGGGAGAGTACCGCGCACACTGACGCCCTCGGCGGTGTCCGAGAAAAACGAATCGTGAGTGATGCCTGGATTGTCGCTGCAGGTCAATGCTGGTTCCGGGCTGCGGCGTGACCGTGTCGATCCCGACCGTTGCCACCGCGCGACGCATGCCGTATTTCATGCAGTCGAATGAGGATGTCGACCCGTGGCCGCGGGCGGTCCTCGAACTGAGGGACGCGGAAGGTCAATTCTTGGCATGAGATCGGTGAACCCGCAGACACCGCAGGGGCCACTGCGCTCCACTCGGTATGCGGTGGTTGGGACCGGCTCGGCGCTGCCGTGCCTGTAGTCAACGAGCCGGGCGAAGGAGACACGGTCTCATGACAGCAAGTACTCCACGCCGGTTGCTCGCCGAGTTGTTCGGCACCTTCTGGTTGGTCTTCGGCGGTTGCGGCAGCGCGATCTTCGCTGCCAAGTACGTCGCGAGCGCCGGCGATGACAGAGACACCCTCATCCAGCTGGGCATCGGGTTGCTCGGCGTCGCGCTGGCGTTCGGATTGACGGTCGTCACGATGGCCTACGCCGTCGGGCATGTGTCGGGCGCGCACTTCAACCCGGCAATCACGCTCGGTGCGGTGGTCGGCGGCCGCCTACCGGTCAAGGATCTCCCAGGCTACTGGGTCGCGCAGGTCGCCGGCGGCCTGCTCGCCGGCACCCTGTTGTACGTCATCGCCAGCGGGAAGCCCGGATTCGAGGCGACCGGAAACATGGCGGCCAACGGTTACGGCGACCACTCGCCGAACAACTACACCCTGCTCGCCGTCCTGATCGCCGAGGTGGTCCTCACCGCGTTCTTCCTGCTCGTCGTACTCGGCGCCACCGACGACCGGGCTCCAGCGGGATTCGGCCCGCTGGCCATCGGTCTGACGCTGACGCTGATCCACCTCGTCTCGATCCCGATCAGCAACACCTCGGTGAACCCGGCACGTTCGACGGCGGTCGCGTTCTTCAACGGGAACGGTGCCCCCGGCCAGCTGTGGTTGTTCTGGCTTGCCCCGTTGCTGGGCGGCCTCATCGGCGGCATCCTGTATCCGCTGATGTTCCAGAACGGAAAGTTCGCGCTGGGCAGGGCGCCCGACGAGCCGGCCCCCGCTCCGGGTCCGGGGGAGCCCCGGGGCTGACCGGGCACGGCCGAGGTCATCGGTGGTGCGACCATTGACCGATGACCGCAACTCTCGTCGCCAAGGATGTCGCGGGCGGATACGCCCACCGCGTCCTGTTCGATCACCTCGACCTCACCGTCGCTCCCGGCGATGTGGTCGGGGTGGTCGGAGCGAACGGGGCGGGCAAGACGACGCTGCTGCGCGTCCTGGCCGGCGACCTCGCGCCGCTGGCGGGATCGGTGTCGCGGGCACCGTCGGACGCCTTCGTCGGCTGGCTTCCGCAGGAACACGAGCGGATTCCGGGTGAGACCGTCCGCGAGTACGTCGGGCGTCGCACCGGATGCACGGCCGCCACGCAGGCGATGGACGCTGCCGCCGCGGCACTCGCCGACGACTCGGCCCCGGACGATGCCGCCGACGTCTATGCCGCGGCACTCGACCACTGGCTCACCACCGGTGCCGCCGACATCGACGAACGACTGCCGGCGGTGCTCGCCGACCTCGGCCTCGCCACCGATCTCATCGACCCGGACACCACCCCCATGACCGCGCTGTCCGGCGGCCAGGCGGCCCGGGTGGGACTGGCGGCATTGTTGTGCTCCCGCTTCGACGTCGTGTTGCTCGACGAGCCGACCAACGACCTCGACCTCGACGGCATCGCTCGCCTGGAGGAGGTCGTCGCAGGCCTCCGCGGCGGCGTCGTGCTGGTCAGTCATGACCGAGAGTTCCTCGCGCGCACGGTGACCCGGGTCCTCGAACTCGACTCGGCCCAGCACACCAACACCGTGTACGGCGGCGGGTACGAGAGCTACCTCGAGGAACGCGAGGTGGCGCGACGACACAAGCGCGAGGAGTACGAGGAGTTCGCCGCGAAGAAGGCCGATCTGGTGGCGCGGGTGCGCACGCAACGTGAGTGGTCGAGCCAGGGGGTCCGCAACGCGATGCGCAAAGCGCCCGACAACGACAAGATCCGACGCCGTGCCGCGACCGAATCCAGTGAGAAACAGGCACAGAAGGTCCGGCAGATGGAGAGCCGGATCGCGCGCCTGGACGAGGTCGCCGAACCGCGCAAGGAATGGGTCCTCGAGTTCACCATCGGCTCGGCGCCGCGATCGAGCTCTGTCGTGTCGACGTTGAACAACGCCGTTGTGCGCCAAGGCGATTTCGTGATGGGGCCGGTCTCGATTCAGGTGAACGCCGGGGAGCGCATCGGGATCACCGGGCCCAACGGCGCCGGCAAGTCGACGCTGCTCCGGCTCCTCCTCGGCCACCTCGAACCCGATTCGGGCTCCGCGCAACTCGGTGCCAACGTCGCGATCGGTGAGATCGACCAGGCGCGTGGGCAGTTCACCGGTATGACGCCGCTGGCCGACCGCTTCGCCGAACTCGTACCCGACCACACCATGGCCGACGTTCGGACGCTGCTGGCCAAGTTCGGCCTGCGCGCCGACCATGTCGATCGGGCGGTCGGCGAGCTGTCGCCGGGGGAGCGCACCCGGGCCGGGCTGGCGTTGCTGCAGGCTCGAGGCGTCAACGTGCTGGTGCTCGACGAGCCGACCAACCACCTCGATCTCCCGGCGATCGAGCAACTCGAGTCGGCGCTCGACTCCTACGACGGTGCACTGCTGCTGGTCACCCACGACCGGCGGATGCTGTCGAACGTCCGCGTCGACCGGCATTGGCACGTCGAGCGTGGTCGCGTCACCGAGCAGTGACGCGTTGGGCCTGGTCCTCGCCGAGGGTGGCGTAGACCGGTCGACCTCAACTCGGGGCACAGACTTCGGATGAAGTCTGTATGTCGGGCTGAAGTCTGGCGGTGCCGCGGTGACGCATGACGAGTACCGGCGTAGGGGTTGACATACAACCGTCTGGTTGTATGTTGGAGGTGTGGCCGGAACCACTGGCACATCGCCAGACGAGGAAGACAGGGCCGACGCCCTGTTCCACGCGCTGTCCGATCGCACCCGCCGCGACATCTTGCGGCGCGTGCTCGCCGGTGAACACTCGGTCTCGGTACTCGCCGCGAAATACGACATGAGCTTCGCGGCAGTGCAGAAGCATGTCGCCGTGCTGGAGAAGGCGGGCTTGCTGACGAAGCGTCGTCAGGGGCGCGAGCAACTGGCCAGTGGCGATGTCGCCGCGGTGCGTTCGGTGGCCTCCATGCTCTCCGAACTCGAACAGGTGTGGCGCGGCCGTATCGCGCGCATCGACGACCTGCTCTCGCTCGAAACACCAACAACTGCAACACCATCGGAGGAATGACCAATGCCTGTCATCGATGTGACCCCGGACCTCGACGCCCGCACGATCACCATCAACGCCGAGTTCGCCGCCCCCGTCGAACGCGTCTGGCAGATCTACGCCGATCCGCGTCAACTCGAGAAGATCTGGGGCCCACCGACCTATCCCGCGACCTTCGTCGACCATGAGTTCAAGCCGGGCGGCAAGGTCACCTACTACATGACCAGTCCCGAGGGCGAGAAGTTCGGCGGCTACTGGGAGATCGAATCAGTCGACGAGCCACACGGTTTCACCTTCCTCGACGGTTTCGCCGACGCGGACCTCAACCCGCTCACCGACATGCCCGAGTCGCGTAACTCGTACGCGTTCGTGGAGAAGGACGGCAAGACCGTCGCCACCTACATCAGCACCTACGACTCCGCCGAAGCGCTCCAAAAGGTGCTCGACATGGGCGTCGTCGAAGGAGCTACCAGCGCGATCAACCAGATCGACGAGTTCCTGAACTCCTGACGCGTCAGATGTTCGAGTCCAGGGACGGGAACCCGTCGGGCAGTTCGGCGGCCGGCGTGTCGCCGAACGTTCCCGTCTTCACGTCCAGGCCGTGCGTGTAGGCGGCCATCGAGATCGAACCGGCCGCGTGGCCGTCGACGAGCAGATCGAGCGGCGATTCCTGTGCGAGACCGGCGATGTAGAGAAGCGGCAGGTAGTGATCCGGTGTCGGCACCGAGTTGTCGAAGTCGGGATGGCCGTCGAGGCTCAAGACGTCAGAGGGGTTGTCCTGCAGTACTTCACGGGCGGCGTCGTCGAACCGATGGGCCCAGTCGTAACCGGTGTCGGCCCTGGCGAAATCGATCGCGTGCAGATTGTGGACGATGTTGCCGCTGCCGATGATGAGCACGCCCTGCTCGCGAAGCGGCGCGAGTTTGCGGCCCAGCTCGTAGTGATGCTCGAAGTCCTTGAAGGCGTTGAGCGACAACTGCAGAACCGGGATCGAGGCGTCGGGGAACGTGTGGACGAGCACCGACCAGGTGCCGTGATCGATGCCCCAGCTGTCCAGATCGTGGCCGCACCACGTGGGTTTGACGACGTCGGAAACCATCTCGGCGACCTCGGGGTCGCCGGGAGCGGGGTACTCGACGTCGAAGAGGTCCTGCGGAAACCCGTAGAAATCGTGGATGGTGCGCGGGCGGGGCATCGCCGTGACCGCCGTCGCATTGGTGTACCAGTGCGCCGAGATCACCAGGATCGCCCGCGGCTTCGGAACCGCCTGCCCCAGCGCTCGCCACGCCTCGGTGTACCGGTTGCGCTCCAACGCGTTCATCGGATTGCCGTGTCCGATGAACGCGGCCGGCATCGTCGGTGGGGCAGTGGTCATGGTCGCCGCCTCGGGTCGCGCTGGTCGGGTCACCGATGACGCTACGCCGCCGGCTTTCCGGCAGCTTCGCAACTCGACGCACCGGCGTTTGCGTGCCCTATTTGCCGGATCCGGGCTCGAACCCGCCGCGGATGCCGGAAGCTGACCGTATGGCGAAGCGCTGGTCGGTGATCGTGGCAATACTGATGGTCGCCGCCCTCGCGGCCTGCGGAACATCCGGTTCGTCCTCGGATTCGCCGAGCTCGGCCACCTCCTCGGACCCCGGGAAGGCTGCCGAGATCGAGCAGATCGTCGAAGACGTGATGACGTCGAAGCATCTCAAGGCAGTGATCGTTCGCGTGACGCAGGACGGCGACGAGGTGATCACCAAGCGTTCGGCGAATCCCAGACCGGTATCCCGGCCACCCCCGACATGCACTTCCGCAACGGCTCCGTCGCCATCGCGTACGTCGCCGCGGTTCTCCTGCAGCTCGTCGACGAGGGGGTGGTGGCCCTCGATGACACCATCGGCAGGTGGGTCCCGGAGATTCCGCACGCCGACGAGGTGACGCTCGGCCAGTTGGCGACCATGACCTCCGGATACCAGGACTACGTTCTCGGCAACGACGCGTTCGAGACGGAAGAACTCAACAATCCGTTCAAGGCGTGGACGACCGGCGAGATGCTCTCGTACGCAATGGAAAAGCCGCTGCTGTACAAGCCCGGCACCAACTGGAACTACGCCCACACCAACTACGTGGTCCTCGGTCTGGCGCTGCAGAAGATCACCGGTAAGCCCGTCGAAGATCTGCTCCGCGAACGGATCTCGGAGCCACTGGGTCTGAGTAACACCGTGTCGAACCTGACCGCGGCGATCCCCGATCCGGCCCTGCACGCGTACTCCTCCGAGCGACGCGGAATCCTGAAACTGCCTCCGGAAGCGCCGTTCTACGAGGAGACCACCGGCTGGAATCCGTCGTGGAGCATCACCCACGGGGCCATCCAGACGTCGAACATCTACGACGTCGAGGCCACCGGACGCAAGCTCTTCGCCGGTGAGACGCTCTCGAAGGAGTCCTACGAGACGATGACGTCGACGAGGCTCCGCGGGATCGCCCGGCCGTTGCCCGGATGCGCGACGTGCGTGGCGATGAACGAGCGCTACACCTACGGGATGGGTGTGGTCCTGACCGGGGACTGGCTCGTCCAGAACCCGCTGTTCAACGGCTACGCCGCCGTGGTCGGCTACCTTCCCGACCAGAAGGTCTCGATCGCCGTCGCGGTGACCTATGAAGCGGCGGCCTTCGGACCCGACGGTTCCTACGAGAACGGTGGCAACCCGATCTTCTCGCGGATCGGGGCGCTGATGGCACCTGATCACGCGCCGCTGATCCCTCGTGACTAGAGCCGCCGTGGCCCGGTGCCTAGGGTGGGGTACATGGTCGACCGCCTATCCGATGATGATCTACGGGTCGGGAACCCCGAGCGTGAGCGCGCGATCGCGCTGCTGAACGATGCCTTCGCAGCGGGATATCTGGAGATCGTCGAGTTCGAGGACCGCTCCGGACTGGTGTACACGGCGAAGACCCGCCGCGAACTCCGCACGGTGCTCGAGGATCTCCCCAGCGCCGCCAAGCTGTTCCCCGGACCACCCGCTGCCGCACCGACCGGCCCCGCCGCCGAACCGCTCCACCTCGACGCGGACTGGAGCGAGGTCTGACGCAAGGGCGTGTGGGAGGTGCCGTCCTCGATCCTCGCGACAGCGTCAGTGGGTACCGTCGACCTGGACTTCACCGCGGCGCGGTTCACCGGACCGTCGACCTCGGTGCAACTGCAGGTCTCGGCGTCGACGGTGAAACTGAAGCTCGGGCCCGAACACGAGGTCCGTCACCGCGACCTCCACCTGTCCGGTTGGTCGAAGGTCAAGGACAAGGCCGGAGCCCCGACGCGGCCCGGGGGAGCGGTCATCGAGTTGATCGGATCGGCGTCCGGCATGACCTCGGTCATCATCCGCCGTACCTGACCGGTTCGCCACGGCCTCCGTGTGGTCGGGGAACGCGACGCTCTCGCGTGACGAGAGTGGCGCCGTGCCAGGATGTTCTGCATGATTCTCGCCGAGTCCGCGTCCACCGACACCTCGGTGATCGTGTCGCTGTTCTGGATCGTCCTCATCGCCGCGGTGTGCCCGCTGCTGTCGAGGCTGTCCCGCGGGTACGTTCCCGATGCCGTGTTGCTGCTGGTCTTCGGCATCGTCATCGGACCGCACGCGCTCGACTGGGCCGATCGCACGGGCATCGACATGCTCAGCCAGCTCGGTCTGGGCATGCTGTTCCTTCTCGCCGGCTATGAACTCGACCCGAAGCTGTTGAGCGGCAGAACCGGTCGCGTCGCGCAGCTGTCCTGGGCGGTGAGTCTGCTCATCGCCTGGGGATCGGTGGCACTGGTCGCCACGACCCTTGCGCTGGGGCTGGGCGAGGCCGGCTTCACCGCCCACATCGCGATCGCGATCACCCTCACCTCGACCGCGCTCGGCACCCTGCTGCCGATACTCAAGCAGGCGGGCCTCGACAACACCCGGCTCGGGCGTGCGGTGATGGCGCACGGCGCGGTCGGCGAGCTCGGACCGGTGCTCGCGATGTCGCTGTTGCTGACCAGCCGGAGCTTCGGAGGAGCGGTGATCGTGCTGGTGCTCTTCGTGTTGGCCGCGTTGCTGATCGCGGCTGCCCCACAACGCATCCTTGCGCGCGTCCCCGGGATCGGACGGGCCATCGGTGAGATGGCCGGTGGAACCGTGCAGCTGCCGGTGCGCGTCGTGGTCCTGCTGCTCGTGTCCCTCATGACGGTGGCCGCGGTCTTCGACCTCGACGTCGTGCTCGGTGCGTTCGCCGCGGGACTGATCCTCCGCCGACTCATCGGACCCGAGCATCCGCATGTCGGCAAATCCTTGGAGGTCATCGGGTTCGGGGTCCTCATCCCGATCTTCTTCGTCACCTCGGGTATGAACATCGACGTGTCCGCGGTCGCGTCGAAGCCCGGCACCTGGGTGGTCCTGGTGCTGGCCATCGCGATCGCCCGCGGCGTCCCGGTCTGGTTCAGCGCTCGTTACCTCGACGACGAGCACTTCCTGAACAACCCGCGCGAGCGCGGTCAGCTGGCTCTGTTCGCCGCGACCGGACTGCCGATCATCGTGGCGGTCACCGAGGTCGCGGTGTCCTCGGAGCTCATCTCCGCAGCCCTCGCCTCCACCCTGGTGGCTGCCGGCGCGACGACGGTACTGCTGTTTCCCCTCGCTGCCCGGCTCATCGGGAAGTCCACTCCAGCAAGCGATCCGACGACCACGTCGTGACGATCCGGTCCGGGTCGATGCCGTGCTCGACGGCGCGACGCGCACCCAGGACCTTGAACTCGAGCTGCCCGGGTGCGTGAGCATCGGAGTCGATCGCGAACAGACAGCCGGCCTCGAGAGCGATCTCGATCAGTTCGTCGGGCGGGTCCACGCGCTCGGGACGCGAATTGATCTCCACGATCGTGTCATTCGCCGCGCACGCCTCGAACACTGCACGGGCGTCGAAGGTCGACGGGGGCCGGTGGCCGCGCCCGCTGAGCACTCGGCGGCCGGTGCAGTGCCCGAGGACGTGGACGCGCGGGTCGGAGACCGCGGCGACCAGACGTGCCGTCATCGCGTCGTGGTCCATCCGCAGGTGAGAGTGCACGGAGGCGGTCACGATGTCGAGACGCTCGATCATCTCGTCCGATTGATCGAGTGCGCCGTCGTCGAGAATATCGATCTCGATGCCGCGAAAGAGACGAAAACCGTTCGCCTGCCTGCTGTTCCACTCATCGATCGCCTCGATCTGGGCAGCCAGCCGTTCGGCGCTCAACCCGTTGGCGACCGTCAGTCGAGGTGAGTGATCGGTGATGGCCAGCCACTCGTGACCCATGGCGTGTGCGGCAGAGGCCATCTCGTCGATGGGAGAGCCGCCGTCACTCCATTCGGTGTGCGCGTGGAGATCCCCGACGACGGCGGCGACCAGGTCGTCGGCACCTTCCGGCGGGTGGGTCGGATCGTCGTCCTGCAACCGGGCGAGATACTCCGGGACCCGGCCGTCGACGGCTTGTCCGATGACGGCCGCCGTCGTCTTGCCGATCCCTTTCACCGTGGTGAGGGTTCGGCCCGACGCACGGTCCCGCAGCTCGTCGGAGGAGAGTCGTGCCGCGGCCTGGGCGGCGCGCCGGAACGCCTCCACCCGATAAGTGCTTTCCCGCCGCTGTTCGAGGAGCCAGGAGATACGGGCCAACGCCTCCACCGGGTCGACCGGTGCGCCGAGTGGTTCGAGCGCCCTCACGTCTGCACCCCACAGACGACTACCGCCCGGCGCACGAGTGCAGCCGGGCGGTGGTTCGGGACGGGCGAGGAAGTCCTCACGCGTGACCGGTCAGTGTGCGGCCTCGAAGGCCTCGATGATGCTCTGCGGGATACGGCCGCGGTCGCTGAGCTCGTAGCCCTCGCGAATGGCCCATTCGCGAATGGCCTTGGTGGTCTCCTTGTTGCGCCCGCCGCCGGTGGCTGCGGTGGTGGCCGTCGTACGCTTGCCCACCCGGCCGGTCTGGCGCGAGATGTCGAGGTACTTCGAGAGCGAATCGCGGAATTGCTGAGCGTGCTTCGACGAAGTGTCGAACTCGTAATTCTTGCCGTCGAGTGACCACCGAACGGTTTCGTACTGATCCAAAACCTTGCCGTCGAGATCGTCGATGACCTGAACGATTTCCTTCTTCGCCATGAAACGCTTTCCCCTCGATTTGTGTCATGCGACCAACTCGGCCGTGGGGGTCTATTAAACCTTATCCACCCCGTTTTGATCTATTCTTCGGTGCACAGCTTAGACCCAAACTATGAGTAGTCGCTGAGAACCCCCGCCTAGACCATAAAGTATCGAAATGACTCAGGGAAGTCGGGACCCGAGAATTCTTAGGAAGTGGGCACTGTACTGCTGTCGGATGGCCGCAGTCGGGGTGTCTCGGGGCGAGTGGTGGCCCGTGATGTCCGAGTTGTGGACGTGATGGTCGTCGCACGTCGGGCTGATTCGTCCGATTCTTCCGGGGAGAGTGCCACCAGATCTTCGGGCGCACGATCAGCCGCATAGATTGTTCGGTATCCGCTGTCGGTCACCGAGAATCCCGCTTTCGACCGCGATTCGAGACAGAACAAGCCGACTGTCTCGACGAGGCAGGAGAATCGGGAAATGGAAATCGTGTACCCGAAGTCGACTATTGATGAGCGATAGAGAACCGGATAGCGATTGGTGCAGGCACCGCGTTGCGGGCCGTCCGAGCTGAGGATTGCGTAATCGGGTGCCCAGTCACAGGAGGCCGGCTCCGTGGACGGACGGGAGCGTCGCGTCGTGGGGCCGGAGTCGCCACCCTCGTTGATACGGCAGGCCAGTGACGACCTCCCGTTGGTGCCCGTCGAGCAATTGACTGATCGATCGGGTGTGGAGAAATGGAAGCCCGACGAGTCCTGTATCGGTGAATCGGGCGTGACCGATCCCTGATGAAAGCGCGAATTGTCGACCCGGGGAGCGAGTGCGACGACTCGCCCAATTGTCCAATCGGGAAGATTCTGTGCCGTGTCCTCACCCGTGGTGGTGGTTGTCGATGCCGACTCGAGCTCGGTGAGGGTCGACAGTTCGTTGGTGGGCGGAATGACGATTCGTGAAGGCGTGGTGTCGGTGGGTAACGAACATCCCGCAACGGTCACGATTGTCGCGGTGATCACGATCGCGAACGAAGCGCAGATCACGCGGCCGAAATGAGCCGGCCGCCGGCGGGGGACGGGTACGGGCCGCCGCGATCGATTTCCGTACCCTTGCATTGTGTCGACCCCCAAGATCGTCCTGTTCTACGTCTTCGTCCCGCTGCCCGATCCGGAAGCCATTCGGTTGTGGCAGCTGTCGGTGTGCGAGTCGCTCGGGTTGCGAGGCAGGATCATCGTGTCACGACACGGAATCAACAGCACCGTCGGTGGCGACATCGCCGCGGTCAAACGCTACGTCAGAGCGACCCGTTCGTACCCGGGGTTCGCCGACGCGGACATCAAATGGTCGGACGGGACCGGCGACGATTTCCCACGCCTGAGTGTCAAGGTGCGTCGGGAGATCGTGACGTTCGGAGTTCCCGACGAGATCGTCGTCGACGAGAACGGCGTGGTCGGCGGCGGTATCCGGCTGTCGCCCGAAGAGGTGCACCAGCTCGTCGACGAACGCGGTGACGAGGTCGTCTTCTTCGACGGCCGCAATGAGATCGAGGCCCAGGTCGGCCGGTTCGACGGGGCGGTCGTCACCAAGGCGCAGACCACCCGCGACTTCATCCCGCTGCTCGAGAGTGGCGCCTACGACCACCTCAAAGATCGTCCGGTGGTCACCTACTGCACCGGTGGCGTCCGGTGCGAGGTCCTCAGCACGGTCATGCGCAATCGCGGGTTCAGCGAGGTCTACCAGCTCGACGGCGGCATTGTCCGCTACGGCGAGCGCTACCGCGACGACGGACTCTGGAGAGGATCGCTCTACGTCTTCGACAACCGCATGAGCACCGAGTTCTCCGATCACGCCGAGGTGCTCGGACAGTGCGTCGAATGCGGCGCGCCGACGAACAATGTGGCCAATCATCCCGATCGCGAAGGCCGGGACCTCGCGGTGATCTGTCCGGCATGTCTGGCCTGAGCGCGTCCCGATCGGCTCGGCCGCCGGTTCCGGTGATCGTCGTCGCCGGTTTCCTCGGGTCGGGCAAGACCACGCTGCTCAACCACCTGTTGCGCACCGCGGGTGCCACCGGCACGAGGTTGGGTGTGCTGGTCAACGACTTCGGCTCGGTCAACATCGACGCACTGCTGGTGTCCGCGCAGGCCGACGGCGCGGTGAGCCTCAGCAACGGGTGCATGTGCTGCACGGTCGACGCCGACGGACTCGCCGACGCGCTGACCTCTCTCGTCCGCCCGAGCGCGAAGATCGATGCGATCGTCATCGAGGCCAGTGGTATCGCCGAACCCAGGTCGCTCATCCGAATGGTCACCGCAGTGGCGGAACCCCGGGTCCGCTACGGCGGTCTGGTCTATGTGGTCGACGCCGCGCACATCCACACGTTGCGTGAAGAACACCCAGAGGTCGACGCGCACATGGCTATTGCCGATCTCATCCTGGTCAACAAGGCCGACCTGATCTCCGACACGGATCTTCGGGGCGTCGAAGAGCTTGTCGGCCAGCTGAATCCGACTGCAGCAACGCTGATCACGCAGGAGGCCCGCGTCGACCCCGCGCTGCTGTTCGACATCGACGAGACGGCCGTCGACGACGAACCCCGTAGCGGCCAACTGACTCTCGACGAACTCTTCCTCGAAGAGCACGGGCACTCCGATCGCCAGCATCTGCACGCCGGGTACGAGGCGGTCGCCTTCCGCAGCGACGAACCCCTGGACCCGCGGCGGCTCGCGAGGTTTCTGGAGCGGCCCCCGAGCGGCTGCTTCCGGATCAAGGGCATCGTGCACTTCGACCTGCCTCGCTACCGGCAGAAGTTCGTCGTCCACGGTGTGGGCGGTTTCGTCCGGGTCGAGCGCGGGTCCTGGGAGTCGCAGACCCCGTCGACCGAGCTCGTCGCCATCGGTCGAGGCCTCGACCCCGACGCGGTGCATGCCGAACTGCGCGCCGCGATCGCGCGGCCGGAGGACGCGGCCGACGAGCACGGCATCCTCAGCGTCCTGCGGCATGTGCCGGCCTGACCGCCGATCCTCGCGACACGTGTCGTGGATCACCCGACACGCCGGGTGAGATGTCACATCTGGCTAACGAAATCCCAAAGGTCCAGGTCTTCCATTTCGCAAACTCCGCGAACCCTGTTTCACTGTTAAGTCTGTTACCAGTGTGACCGATGGTGCCTAACGGGAGGAGTGAGGCGAATGGCCAGAGCTGAAACGCGTGGTCGTCGCCTCGAAACGCCGATGTTCCAGAAGATGATGAAGAAGCGCATGATGACGACCGCCTTCGCCGTGACGGCGGTGGCGTCGACCGTGATGGCGTCCAACCTGGTGGTGGCCCCGGCGCAGGCCGCGCCCGCCCGGGGGGCCGCGCTGGCAGGTAAGACGATCTTCCTGGACCCGGGTCATCAGGCGAGCGCCGCCGGCCGCAGCCTCAGCGCGCAGGTGCCCGACGGGCGCGGCGGCAAGAAGGATTGCCAGACGACCGGCGCAACCGGGGTGAACGGCGCGAGGGAGCACACCGTCAACTGGCAGATCAGCCAGCTGGTGAAGGCCGGCCTGGAAAGCCAGGGCGCCCGCGTCGTGCTCAGCCGGCCCGACGACCGTGGCTGGGGCGGCTGCGTGGACGAGCGCGCCGCCGCGGCGAGCCGATCCGGGGCAGCGGTGGCGGTGAGCCTGCACGCCGATTCGACGAGCCGCGGAGCGGACGGAGCCAAGAAGGGCTTCCACATGATCGTGCCGTCGTTGCCGATCTCGGACCCCACCGTCAACCGCGTGCAGTCGGGTGAGGGGCGCAAGGCGTCGAATGTCATGCGCGATTCGTTCCTCGCCGCGGGATTCCCGTCGGCCAACTACGCGGGCGTGAGTAACGGCATCCAGACGCGTCCGGACATCGCCGCGGTCAACCTGACCAAGGTGCCTGCCGTTTTCATCGAGATGGGCAACCTGTCCAACCCGGCCGAGGCCGCCGCACTGGCCGGACGCGACGGCCAGCTCAAGTACGCGATGGCCATCACCGACGGCATCCTGAAGTACGTCAACGGCAGCGCGGCAACCGGCTCTGCCCCCGCACCGTCGGTGCCGCTGGCCGACGACGCCAGCGGGCTGTCCGTGGTGATCCCATTCGTCCAGCAGCTGCTCGCCACCGAGGAGCCCGAGGCCGTCGTACAGCTGCTGACGACCCAGGGGCAGGACGTGTCGGCGCAGGTCCTCAAGGCGATGCTGACGATTCTGTACGGCCTGTTCGACGGGAAGCTGCCGATCGGCTGAGCCTGCCCGCCTCCGGCGACTAACCTCGGCCCCATGGGCATTCGAGATCTCCTGGTGATGGACACTCCGGTGCCGTCGTTGCGTGGACGCAAGGTACTGATCACCGGCGCGGCGAGTGGGATCGGACGCGCGACCGCCGAGGCGGCGGCGGCCCAGGGCGCCGAACTCGTGCTGACCGATCTGCACGCCGACCAGCTCGACGAGGTGGTCACCGGAATCCTCCGTGCCGACGGCACCGTGCTGTATCACGTCGCCGGAGACGTCTCCGACTACGACTGGGTGGCCAACTTCGCGCGGCAGGTCGACGCCGAGGTCGGCGTGATGGACGTCGTGATGAACATCGCCGGGATCTCGGCGTGGGGCACGGTCGAGAACCTCGAGCACCGGCACTGGCGGTCACTGGTCGACGTCAATCTGATGGGCCCGATCCACATCATCGAATGCTTTGTGCCGCAGATGGTCCGACGAGGCGCCGGCGGCCACATCGTCAACGTCTCGTCGGCCGCCGGGCTGCTCGCCCTTCCATGGCACGCCGCCTACAGTGCGAGCAAGTTCGGGATCCGCGGCGTCTCCGAGGTCCTCCGGTTCGACCTGCGCCGCCACCGGATCGGGGTGTCGCTGGTGTGCCCGGGTGGGGTGGACACACCGCTGGTCGACACCGTCGAGATCGTCGGCGTCGACCGCGATGATCCGCGAGTCAAGGCCGCCATCAACAACTTCCACAAGGTCGCGGTGTCGCCGGAGACCGCCGCCGCGGCGATCCTCAAGGGAATCCGCAAGAACCGTTTCATGGTCTACACCTCCTTCGACATCCGGTTCGGCTACTGGTGGGCACGGAAGTTCGCGCTGCCCTACGAGATCGTGATGCGGGTGGCCAACGACCGGTTCGACAAGCTCGCGCGCATCAGCGGTACCAAGCTCGAGGAGCGGGCGCGCGACCACCATTCCACTCAGTGAGCCGCGTCTTCCGTAAGACGCTGCGAGGCAGCGGTCCGCCGGGAGGGCATCCCGACTTCTTCGCCGCCGAAGCGGCCGGTCTGCGCTGGCTCGCCGACGCCGGTGCGCCGGTCGCGAAGGTGCTCGCCGTGAGCGAGGACGCCATCGAACTCGAGAAACTCGACACGACCCGTCCCGACCCCGAGGCCGCCCTCGCGTTCGGCGGGGCGCTGGCGAGGATGCACGACGCCAGTGCCCCGCGGTTCGGTTCACCACCCACCGGCTTCGACGGCCAGTTGTTCATCGGCCGACGCCCGCTGAGTTCCGTCGAATACGACTCGTGGGGCGAATTCTATGCACGGGAGCGCGTCGAGCCCTATCTGCGTCCGGCCCGGGATGCGGGCAACCTGACCGCCGCGGACTCCGACGCCGTCCGCGCCGCCTGCGAGCTGATCGCGAGCGGCGCCTTCGACGACGACGAACCCGCCGCCCGCATCCACGGCGACCTCTGGAACGGGAACGTGCTGTGGACCCCGTCGGGCGTCGTCCTGATCGACCCGGCAGCGCACGGGGGTCACCGCGAGACCGACCTCGCGATGCTCGCGCTCTTCGGCTGCTCGCTACTCGACGAGATCGTCGTCGGGTATCAAAAGACGCATCCGTTGGTCCCCGGCTGGGAGGACAGGGTCGAGCTCCATCAGTTGCATCCGCTCGCGGTGCACGCGGCCGGACACGGACCGGGGTACGGCACCGCGCTCAGCCGAGCGGCCCGGGCCGTACTCGGCGCTCACGCGTGATCGGGACACGCGATAATCACCCGGTGTCTGATGACGGAGTGTGGAGCGGCGTGTCCGGAAGCGTCCTGATCGTGTCGGCGACCCGAGCCGAGGCGCGGCATCTGCCTGCCGGGTCGCGGTTGCTCGTCACCGGGATCGGCAAGGTCCGGGCGACGATGGCGCTGAGTCGGGAGCTGGCCGCCGGTGCACCGGTCCGACAGGTGATCAACATCGGTACCGCGGGTGCGCTGCGGGACGGTGTCGTCGGTTCCGGGCGCGATCTGTTCACCCCGTCGGCGGTGCTCGAACACGACATCAGCAGTGCCGAACTCCGCGCCATGGGCTACGAGATGACCGACCGCTGGGAACTCCCGGACGGCGACGGCACGGTGCTCGCATCGGGGGACACCTTCGTCGCCGACCCGGTGCGTCGGGCCGAACTCGCCCGCCACGCCGACCTCGTCGACATGGAGGGGTGTGCGGTCGCCCATGTGAGCGCCCAGTTCGGCGTCCCGTGCCGGCTCGTCAAGGCCGTCACCGACAACGCCGACGAGGGCGCGATGGAGTGGCCCGATCTGGTCGACGCCGCAGCCCGCCGGCTGGGGCAGTGGATCGAACTGAACGTCGGTGGCTGAGGGCCACCCGGCAGATCAGGAACGGGTGTCGGCGACGTCGGCCGGACCGGCGTCGGTGGCCGACTCGTAAGCCTGGAAACCCGACGCGGCGGCCTCGGTGCGAGGTGTGTCCGCCTGACCGGTGAGCGGGGCGTCGGACGGGGTGAGATCGGGTGCGCCGAGGTCCGCGACGGTCGGGCGAGCGCTGGTCGGGGTCCGCTGGGCAGTGGTCCGTTCGACGGTCGCCGTACGAGCCGTCGTGGCCGGACGTTCGGACGAGGCCGGACGTTCGGACGAGGCAGGTCGCTCCGACGCCGAGCCGGGACGGGACCGCTGTGGCCTCGACCGGTTGGACGGCGACGTGGTGGTCTGTGCGGCGCCGGTCTGGCCGGAGCCGGACTTGGTCCGGCGATGCGTCGTCGCGCGCTCGGTCGTTTCGCCGGTCTTCGCGCGGTCGGCCTTGTCCCGGCCTGCGCTCCGCGATGCGCTGCGGGTCCCGGTCGGCTTCCCGCGGCCACCGGAGTTCTTGTCGTCGTCGCCACGGGTCAGGAACCACCGGACCAGCACCAGCGCGAGGGTCACCAGGAACACCGTCAGCATCCAGGGGAAATCCGCGGCGATCGGCAGCAACACCTTGAAGATCAGACTCTTCAGTCCGGACGACGCCTGCTCGGAATTGAGTCCGTACAGCGTGGCGATGCCGACGAAGAACGCGATCAGTGGGGGCTGCGCGGCAGCGGTGAACAGTGCGCGGCGACGGACGGCGAGGGCGGCGACGACACAGCCGACGAGATAGCAGAACTTGTAGATCCCGCCGAGCGAGTCATTGCTGCCGGCGTCGATCGCCGCGCCGAGGGCCGTGATCCCGGTAGCCAGGAGAACGGCACCCCACCACGGCACTCCGCGGACCGCGGGCATCACGGACTGCTGGTCCAGTGGTACCGCGGTCTGTAGACGTTGCGGGGAAGGCACATGGTCACGGTACCGGTTCATCGGCGGAAATCGCTCCACCCCCGGACCGTGGCGTGGACGCGGCCGCCGATGTCGTCGCAGGTGCCGCCACGGATCCGGCGGACCTGCAGGTGTCGTGGATCACCCGGGGGCGGGGTGGTTCGCTCACGTCGCCCAGAGCGTCGAGTTCGGCGAGGCGTCGAGCGGTGACGCCGAGGCGGCTCTCGACCGAGCCGATGGTCGAGTTGTAGGCGTCGACGGTGCGTTGCAGTGAGGTGCCGAGTGTCCCGAGATGCCCGAGGACACCGGCGAGCCGCTGGTGGAGTTCCATGCCGAGGTCGTGGATCACCGCTGCGTCGCGCGCCATCGCGTCGTGGCGCCAGCCGAGCGCGACGGTCCGCAGCAGTGCGATGAGGGTGGTCGGGGTGGCGATCACCACATTGCGGGCGAAGCCGTACTCGAGGACGTCGGGGTCGGTGCGCACAGCGGCCTCGAGTACCGCGTCGGCGGGCAGGAACAGCACGACCATCTCCGGGGTGTTCTCGAAGGCCGTCCAATAGGCCTTCGCGGACAACCGCGCGATGTGCGCGCGCAGAGCCCGAGCGTGCTCGCCGATCAGACGGTCTCGTGCCTTGGCGTCGGTGGACTCCGCGGCGCGCAGATAGGCGTCGAGCGGCACCTTCGCGTCGACGACGATGTCTCGTCCGCCCGCGAGGTGGACGACGAGGTCTGGCCGGACCGTCGTTCCTTCCCTCGTCTTGTCCGGCAGCGACACCTGGGTGCTGAAGTCGCAGTGCTTGGCCATACCGGCCAGCTCGACGACCCGTTCGAGCTGTACCTCGCCCCACCGGCCGCGCGAATGGGAACTGTGCAGCGCGTTGGCGAGCTGTCGCGTCTGGTCGTTGAGCGCAACCGACGCCGCATGGATGCCGCGAACCTGCTCGGTCAGTCCCGCGTAGGCGCCGATCCGATTGGACTCGACCCGGCGCAGCTCGTCGGAGAGCTGGGCGAGGGTGGCGCGCAGCGGTTCCACGATGTGCTGCACCTGGCCGCCGATCGCGGTGGATTGTCGACGTGCCGCATCCTCGGTGGCCCACGACAACGACGACGCCACCTCGCTGCGGCCCTCGCGCAGCATCTCGACCTCGGCGCGGGCAGCGGCGACCACCCCGGCGCTGCGCGCGGCGTGCGCCCACCAACCCAGCGCGATGCCGAGCAGGACGCCGAATACGAGTGACAGGGCTGCTGCGATCATGCCCTGATGGTGTCGGATGCCTCCGACAAAACCGGCTGGGCGGTGTCGCGCCGGTTCAGTCCCCGGCGGGGGCCTCGAAGTCGAGCAGCCACTTCTTGGTCTCCAGCCCGTAGCGGAAGCCACCCAGCGATCCGTCGCTGCGCTTCACCCGGTGGCATGGCACGAACAGTGCGGCGGCGTTGCGAGCGCACGCGGTTGCCGCTGCCCGGACGGCGGCCGGTTCGCCTGCCCGCTCGGCGAACTCGGTGTAGGTGACCGGCCGGCCCGGTTCGACGAGGCGCAGGGCGTCCCACGCCTTGTTGAGGAAGGTCCCGCCGGAGAGTTGGACCACCTCGACCCGGGACGGTGCCTCGACCTCGCCCGCGTAGTACGCCGACACCGCGTCGGTGAGCTTGCCCAGCGTCTCGGAACGCTGCAGTGATTCCGGGCGCAACGACCGGTGGATGAGTGCGGAGAGGTACGCCGGATCGTCGGTCCACCCGGACGCGAGTACACGTTCGGAGTCGTCGGCGACAACGGTGAACGGGCCGTTGGGGGTGTCGACGGTTGCGTATCCACCGGTGCCGGTGTTGGTCGTGCTGACGTCGGCGTCGGAGACGGTGGGGGACGGTGCGGACATGTCGCTCCTGTCGGATCGGGGTTCGGATCGAATCGGTGTCGGAGGGGGCGTCATAGGAGATCCGCTCGTCATACGTCCTCGCCGTCGCCGGCGAGGCGGTGTCGCCACAGGTGCACCGTCGCGTACGACCGCCACGGTGCCCAGTGGTGCGTGTCGCGCAGATCGAGTCCGAGGTCGGCGGCAGCCCGGGCGACGACCAGGTCGCTCGCGAGCAGGACGTCGGGATCACCCGTCACCCGCATGGTGACGATGTCGGCGGTCCAGGGGCCGATGCCGGGCAGCTCGATCAGCTGCGCACGTAGATCAGACGCATCGACCCCAACATGCGGTTCCACCCGACCTTCGGCCAGGGCCTCGGCCACCCCGATGACGGCGTCGATGCGACGGCGCGGTCCGCGTAGGACGTCCCGCCCGTCGGCGGCTATGGCAGCTGCGGTCGGGAACGCCTTCAGGATGAGGTCGCCCTCGGTTTGCCCGGCGTCGTGCAGCGGTTGGCCCAGCGCGTCGACGAGCCGGTCGATCTGATGCCGTGCGGCCGCGAGACTGACCTGCTGGCCGAGCATCGTGCGGATGATCATCTCGGCGGCGTCGAGACTGCCCGGTACGCGAAGTCCGGGTGCGTCCTCGATCGGCGTGCGGAGCGTCGGGTCGTCGGCGAGGGCGTCTTCGGCGGCGGTGATGTCGGCGTCGAGGTCGAGGAGCCGACGCACGCGGTTCACCGCGGCTCCGAGATCACGCATGTCGAGATGTGTGAGGACCACACCGACGTGGTCGTCGTGGGGTTCGATCTCGGCGACTGCGGGTCCGTGCGGGAGAGCGATGACGCGCTTGAACCGCCAGCCGAGCGGTGCGTCGGCGTCGTCGACCACCGTCTCGACCCCGGCCGCCGCGTGCGCGGACAGGAACCAGCGCATCCAGGGCCAGCGGTAGGGCGAGCGGAACGGCAGACGCAGGGCGACGGTGCCCGGGGCGGACGCCGCGTCGGACCGCGGGCGGTCGCGCCGGTTGCGGAGGCGGCGGAGTTCGGTCGGAGTGAGTCCGAAGACGGCACGGATGGTGTCGTTGAACTGCCGGATGCTGGCGAAGCCCGCGGCGAACGCGACGTCGGACATCGGTAGTGACGTGCACTGGATCAGCACCCGGGCGTTGGTGGCGCGGTGTGCGCGGGCGAGCGCGAGCGGACCGGCTCCCAGGTGGTCGGTGAGGACTCTGTTGAGGTGTCGGGGTGAGTACTTCAGCCGCGCGGCGAGACCGGCGACGCCCTCACGTTCGACCACGCCGTCGGCGATCAGACGCATCGCGCGGGCGGACATGTCGGCGTTGACATTCCACAGCGACGAACCGGGGACGGCGTCGGGGGCGCATCGTCGGCAGGCGCGGTAGCCCTGCTGCTGGGCCGCGGCCGCGGTCAACACGAACGCGACATTGTGCGGTCGGGGCGTCTGCGCGGGACAAGACGGACGGCAGTAGATCCCGGTGGTGCGGACGGTGACGAAGAACTGGCCGTCGAACCGTGCATCCCGGGCTTGGACGGCGCGGTAGCAGCGGTCGAAGTCCGGAGCCGAGCCCGGGATGGTCTGTTCGACGGATGCTGTGGTCACCTGTCCACTCTGACATCCGGCACGCACGAGTTCTGGCGGAAATCGGACGCGGCAACTGACGCCGAACATGTGATCTGAGTAACAGTCCTGTGGCACGATATGCGCCATGTCCACACGGTTCGATGGCCGACGCGGAAGCCGGCATGACGACCTCCCCCTCGCCGGGCTACCCGGATGGGGCCTGGAGATGATGATGGGCCTGTACGGCCCGGAGACGATCCAGCGCGCGCTCACGGAAGAGACCGAGCAGGGCATCACGCCGGTGCCGTGGGACCGCGGGCGAGCCGACGAGTCGCCCAGCGGGCCGATCGACGCGCCGGACATCGAGATGTGCGGTCGGGACGACGTTCCGCCGGTCTTCAACCAGGTCGACGCCGAACTCGAGGCGGTCAACTCGCTGATCCGCTTCCTCGGGCGCAAACTGCGCCGGCGCTGACCGGCCCGAGGGCGTTCGCGCTGGCGAGGCGATGCCATCCGTCACGTCGACGCCGCAATGTCATCGTGGTGTGTGAAGATCCACGGGTGACTGACAGCTCGGATGATCAGCGTGCCGACGGCGAGGCCGGAACCGACAACTCGGATTCCATCCCGGTAGGGGCCGATGCCGTCCTCGGGGGTGACGCCGTTCTCGGCGGGGTCGAGGAGAAGGCGTACCCGACGCGCGCCCAGGTGATGATGGCCGGCCTGCGCTCCTGCGCGACCGTCGGTCTGCAGATCGTGCTGGTGGCGGCCGCCCTCTGGGTGATGTTCTGGCTCCTCGGCAAGTTCTGGGTGATCCTGCTGCCGGTCCTGCTGGCCATCATCGTGTGCACGATCCTGTGGCCGCCGGTGCGATGGATGCGCAATCGTGGCGTACCGGCCGCCGCGGCGTCGTTGCTGATGATGCTGATCGGGCTCGGAGTGCTCGGTGGCGTCATCGGGCTGATCGTGCCGTCGATCGTTTCCCAGGCTCCGGAACTCGCCAACCGTGCGACCGAGGGCGTGCGGCATCTGCAGGACTGGGTCCAGGGACCCCCGCTCAACATCGAGGACGAGCAGCTCGACAACATCGTCAATGCCATCACCAGCAAGTTGCAGTCGAGTGCGTCGACCATCGCCTCGGGTGTGTTCAGCGGCGTGGGCACTGCGACGTCGCTGCTCGTCACCGTCTTCACAGCGTTCGTGCTGGTGTTCTTCTTCCTCAAGGACGGGCCGAAGTTCGTGCCGTGGCTCGACCGTTCGGTCGGCAAGCCCTCCGGTACCCACGTCGGCGAGGTGCTGACCCGGATGTGGAACAGCCTCGGCGGTTTCATCCGTACGCAGGCGGTCGTCAGTTTCGTCGACGCCGCTCTCATCGGTCTCGGCCTGTTCATCCTCGGGGTCCCGCTGGCCGGGGTGCTGGTGGTCGTCACGTTCCTCGGCGGCTTCATCCCGATCGTCGGTGCCTTCGTCGCCGGCGCGCTCGCCGTCCTCATCGCGCTCGTGTCGAACGGCCTGACCACCGCACTCATCCTGCTCGGCGTCATCCTCGCGGTGCAGCAGCTCGAGGGCAACGTGCTGCAGCCTTGGCTGCAGGCAAAGTCGATGGATCTGCACGCTGTGATCGTGCTGCTCTCGGTCACCTTGGGCGGCACCCTGTTCGGCATCACCGGTGCCTTCCTCGCGGTGCCCGCGGTCGCGTCGCTGGCGGTGGTGCTGCGCTACCTGAACGAGCAGATCGCCGAACGGGCCGGGGAGACACTGGCGCCCGAAGGTGCGCCCGTCACGAAACAGAAGGGCGTCCCCGACAAGGAACCGCCGAACGACCCGCCGAACCCGGTCAAGGGTCTGCTGGACCGCGACTGACGACGGGGCCGGCGATCGGAGCCGAGCAGCTAGGCCCGACGCAGCGTCGGGCCTCGCGGCCGGTGCCGATAGACTGGGCGCCCGTGAGTCTCACCCTGGGAATCGTCGGTCTGCCCAACGTCGGTAAGTCGACCCTGTTCAACGCCCTGACCCGTAACGATGTGCTGGCGGCCAACTACCCGTTCGCCACCATCGAGCCCAACGTGGGCGTGGTCGAATTGCCCGACGCACGACTGAAGCGTCTCGCGGAGATCTTCGGCAGCGAGCGCATCCTGCCCGCCACGGTGTCGTTCGTCGACATCGCCGGCATCGTCAAGGGCGCCTCCGAGGGCGAGGGCATGGGCAACCAGTTCCTCGCCAACATCCGCGAGGCCGACGCCATCTGCCAGGTCGTCCGCGTCTTCGACGACGGCGACGTCGTGCACGTCGACGGCCGCGTCGACCCGTTCGCCGACATCGAGGTCATCGAGACCGAGCTGATCCTCGCCGACATGCAGACCCTCGAGAAGGCGATTCCGCGTCTCGAGAAGGACTCGCGCAAGAACAAGGACCTAGTCGAGGCCCTCGAGGCGGCGAAGAAGGCGCAGGAGATCCTCGATAGCGGCAAAACGCTGTTCTCGCAGAAGGATTCGTTCGACCTGTCGTCGGTGCGCGAGCTGCACCTGATGACCGCCAAGCCGTTCCTCTACGTCTTCAACTCCGACGAGGGCGTGCTCACCGACGATGCGAAGAAGGCCGAACTGCGTGCCGCCATCGCACCCGCCGACGCCGTGTTCCTCGACGCGAAGGTCGAGAGCGAACTCCTCGAACTCGACGAAGAAGACGCCCAGGAGCTGCTCGACTCGATCGGCCAGAACGAGCCCGGCCTGACGTCGCTGGCCCGCGCCGGTTTCCATACCCTCGGCCTGCAGACCTACCTCACCGCAGGCCCCAAGGAGTCGCGCGCCTGGACGATCCGTCAGGGCGACACCGCACCCAAGGCCGCCGGAGTCATCCACACCGACTTCGAGAAGGGCTTCATCAAAGCCGAGATCGTGTCCTTCGCCGACCTCGACGAAGCCGGCTCGATGGCCGCGGCCAAGGCTGCCGGCAAGGTCCGGATGGAGGGCAAGGACTACATCATGCAGGACGGCGATGTGGTTGAGTTCCGCTTCAATGTCTGACCAGTTGCCGCCCTGCCCGGAGTGCTCGCAGGAATTCACCTACGAGCAGGGCGCACTCCTGGTGTGCCCGATGTGTGGGCATGAGTGGTCGGCCTCCGAAGCCGCCGAAGCTGCGGCTGATGCGGTGATCAAGGATTCGGTCGGCAACGTGCTCGCCGACGGCGACACCGTGACCATCGTCAAGACCGTCAAGGTCAAGGGCGGTGGCGGCGGCGTCATCAAGATCGGCACCAAGGTGCGCAACATCCGGCTCATCTCCGACGGCGTCGGTGACCACGACATCGACGCGAAGATCCCGGATTTCGGCCAGATGCAACTGAAGTCGAGCGTGGTGAAGAAGGTTCTGTGAGTTCTCGTTGCGTTTTGTCGCGGTCTGCGGCACACAACGCAACGGCTGCTCAGCGTCACGGTGCGACGGGGTAGTCGCTCCGAATCGCGACGCGGTTCCACGCGTTCATCACGACCGCGAGCCGCGTCCCACGGGGCCGCCGACCAGCGGTTCGCCGGTTGCTTCGCAGATGTGGCGGGTCCCGCCGGGTGCAGTTCCGTGAGCCATGGTCAACGGTCCGATGCCCTCCCGTCCGAGATCTATAGCCTTAGATCTGACGGCGATTTCGCGCTACGGATCTGGGCGCAGAGCTACCGTGGCGACATGGCTATCAAACTCGAGAACGTCGGAATCGCGGTCCGCGACATCGAGGCGGCGATCGCCTTTTTCACCGACCTCGGCCTCAGCGTCGTCGGACGTGACGAGGTCAGCGGCGAATGGGCTTCCATCGCAGTCGGTCTCGACGGCAACCACGCCAAGGTCGCGATGCTGCAGACGCCGGGCGGGCAGGGGCAACTCGAGCTCTTCGAGTACATCCACCCCGCCGCCATCGAGACGACGCCGACGCTGCCCAACGAGATCGGCATGCACCGCGTTGCCTTCTCCGTCGACGACATCGACGCGGCGCTCGAGATCGCCGCGAAGCACGGCTGCCATCCGCTGCGGGGCGTCGCGAACTACGAGAACATCTACAAGCTCTCCTACCTCCGCGGCCCCAGCGACATCATCGTGATGCTCGCGCAGGATCTGACGAAGGTTTGACGCTCAGGGCACGAAGAACGTCGCGAAGCCGGACGTCACGTCCCCCGGGGTTCCCTGGAGCATCGTGAGAACAACCTGTCCGGTCCCGGTTGGTAGTACCGCTTCCGGTGGGAAACCGTTCAGGCCGTTCGACATCCGGGCCGCCCCACTCGAGCCCGTCGACAGATTGAGCCAGCGCACGTCGGCACAGATCAGGCAGCCCCAGCGGCGGAATCCTGTCCCGGTGAGCGCGGACAGAACGACGATGGCGACGGTTCGAACGCGATGCCTTCGATCCATAGTTCGAAATCGCCTGGGCGCGGGTTCGAGCTATGAGACGGCCGGTCAGGTTTCGGAGGCGCACCGGTTGGGCACATCCGGGGGCGGCGCCCGTCGTGGCGTGGAACACACGGATGGAAGCGATGCCGCGATGAGTGAAACCCCGGCGCGAGTGAGCGCCTCCGGCCCGCCGGCCGACCGGCTCGGATCGAGCCTCAAGCCCCGCCACATCACGATGATCTCCATCGCCGGGGTCATCGGCGCCGGTCTGTTCGTCGGCTCGGCGAATGCGATCGAGAAGGCCGGCCCGGCCGTGCTGATCTCGTATGCGCTGGCCGGCACGCTCGTCGTGCTGGTCATGCGGATGCTCGGCGAGATGGCGACCGCCGACCCCGACACCGGCTCGTTCTCCGTCTACGCCGACCGTGCCCTGGGCAGGTGGGCCGGGTTCTCCGTCGGCTGGCTGTACTGGTGGTTCTGGGTGCTGGTGATCCCGGTCGAGGCGACCGCGGCAGCCGCCATCCTGACCGACCTGATCGGCGGTGCCCAGTGGATCTGGGCGCTTGCCGTGACGGTCGCATTGACCGTCACCAACCTGATCAGCGTCGGCAACTACGGCGAGTTCGAGTTCTGGTTCGCGCTCATCAAGGTCGTGGCCATCGTGGCGTTCATCGTGGTGGGCATCCTGGCGATCCTCGGCCTCATCCCTCATTCGGGGGTGAGCGGTCTCCATCATCTGTGGGAGCCGGATGGCTTCATGCCCAACGGTTTCGGTGCGGTCATCGCGGGACTTCTGGTGACGATGTTCTCGTTCATGGGCACCGAGATCGTCACGATCGCGGCCGCGGAATCACCCGATCCGAAGCGCGGCATCACCAAGGCCGTGAACTCGGTGATCTGGCGGATCTCGCTCTTCTACCTCGGCTCGATCTTTGTCGTCGTGGCGCTGATGCCGTACAACCAGCTGTCCGACGGTTCGTATCAGTCGGTGCTGGAGGCGATCGGCCTGCCCGGGTCGGCATTCATCATGGACCTCGTGATCCTGACGGCCGTGGCGTCGTGCCTGAACTCCGCGCTCTACACCGCCTCGCGGATGCTGTATTCGCTCGGCAGGCGACGCGACGCCCCACAGGCGGTCCGTTCGCTGACCGGCAACGGCGTCCCGTGGGTCGCGGTGCTGGCGTCGATGGTCGTCGGGTTCGTCGCCGTCATCGGCAACTATGTGTTGCCTGACAAGATCTTCGGCTACCTCCTCGCGACGAGCGGCGCGGTCGCGCTGTTCGTCTACCTGAGCGTCTCCGCGAGTCAGCTGGTGCTCGGTCGGTCGCTGCGGGCCCGAGGAGAGCAGCCGCCTGTCCGGATGTGGCTGTTCCCGTACCTGACGATCGTGGTGATGGTGTTCATCGTCGGTGTCCTGGTGCTGATGGCCTTCGCCGCCGAGCAGCGGGAGGCCATCGGGTTGTCGGCGCTGTCGGCTGTGGTGATCGTGACGATCGGCGTCGTGCTGCATCGACGCCGGTCCGATGAGGTGGAGGAAGAACCCGAGACGGCCGTCAGGCACGTGTGATCGGCGAGGTTGGGCAGGACGACGTACTGGTTGCTTGGTGACCGTCGGATCGGCAACCTTGCGGTATGAGTTCCCGCACCGACGCCTCAGGTATCGATTTATCGCTCCTGCTGGACACCGCCTACCAGCAGGCCCGACTGGGTCTCGACGAGGGCGGCATCCCGATCGGTGCCGCACTGTTCGCCGCCGACGGGACCCTGCTCGGGGAGGGGCGTAATCGCCGTGTCCAACACGACGACCCGTCGGTGCACGGTGAGACCGACGCCTTCCGTGCAGCCGGCCGGCAACGGGACTACTCGTCGACGATCATGGTCACCACGCTCGCACCGTGCTGGTACTGCAGCGGACTGATCCGGCAGTTCGGCATCGGAGCAGTGGTGATCGGGGAGAACCGTTCCTTCCAGGGCGGACAGGACTGGCTCGCCGAGCTCGGGATCTCGGTCACGATCCTCGATGACGAACGCTGCTACACGATGATGTCGGACTTCATCGCGACCAATCCTGGCCTGTGGAACGAGGACATCGGCGTCGTCGGCGAGGAGAACCGGACCTGACCGCCCCGATGCGATCACCGTCGGCTGAACTCATCCGGTCAGGGCAACTGACCGAACGGGTTGCCGCCGAAGGGAAGACGTGATCCTCCGGACTGTCCGTCGGACTCGGGGACCGTCGTCTGCTGCTTGTCGACGGTGCTCCCCAGCTTCACCTTGACCGTGCGGGCGCCGGAACCGGAACCGATCGTCACGGGTACCGTCTCGCCCGGTGCGTGCGTCAGCACCTGTGCCATCAGGTCGGCGTAGTCGGCGACCGGAGTGTCGCCGATCTTCGTGATCACATCGCCGCTCGAGATACCCGCCGACGCGGCCGGCCCGCCCTTCTGGACCGTTACCGTCGCGCCGTCCTCCCGGTCCGACGACGACAACGAACCAGACACTCCCAGAACGGGTTTCGTTGCCTCCCCGTCCTTCAGCAACTGGTTCGCGATGCGTTCGGCGGTGTTGATCGGGATTGCGAAGCCGAGTCCGAAGGACTGCGGGCCACCGGAGGAGGCCTGCCCGGTGTCGACGGCTGAGTTCACCGCGACCACCTGGCCCTGCAGGTTCACCAGCGGCCCACCGGAATTGCCCGGGTTGATGGGGGTGTCGGTCTGCAAGCCGTTGTAGACGGTGACCCCGGAACCGCTCTCGTCGCCGGCGGCCACGGTCCGCGAGAGTGCGCTGACGATGCCGGAGGTCACCGTGTTGGAGAGGCTGTCGGGGCTACCCACGGCCACCACCTGTTCGCCGACCTGCAGGGCATCCGAGTCACCGAGAATCGCCGGGGTGAGGCCCGACGCGCCGTCGAGCTTGATCACCGCGAGGTCGTACGACGGGGAGGTGCCGGTGATCGTAGCGGGATATTGCTTTCCGTCGCTGGTGGACACCACGATCTTGCTACCCGATCCGGCCCCTGCCACCACATGGTTGTTGGTCAGGACATATCCGTCCGAGGAGAGGACGATGCCGCTGCCCACCGCTGTGCCCTGCGCCATCTGCACCTTGATGTCCGCGGTCGATTTGGACGCAACCTGTGCCGCGTAGGTCACCGACCCGGGCTTGACGTCGGCCGCGTTCACCGTGTTCGCGGGTTGCGAGCTGAGTACCGGCGCAGTCGGTGTGGCCTGGTGGTCGAGTAGCGCGCTCCCGCCGACACCGATGGCGCCGCCGAGGAGGCCCGCGAGCAGAGCGGTCACGATGATCGGCTTCGTCACGGTACGGGGGCGTGGCGACGGGGATGGCGAGCCGGGCGCGGGTACCGGATCGACGGGCGGACCGTCCCAGCCGCCGTACGGGGGCAGGGGCGGGCCGGGCTGACCCAGCGGCGCGGTGGGGGTGCGGTCGGGGGACTGAGGTGCGTTCACGGCACCACGATGCCGGTGCTCCTTGAGAACAAGCCGCTGATTACCTGCGAACTTCCTGACAGCTCAGATGGTGGGCTTCAGGTGTTTCTCGGAATGGTCGTCACGCGTCGTGGGTCGGGAGTGGTTTGCGCGGGCGGGCTGCGGCGAGTGCGGCCAGTCGATCGAGGTCCTCGGCGAGTGCGGCCCGCCGATCGCGGTGCCCCTTGATCAGGAGCCAGTAGATGCGGTCGAAACCCGGTGCGACATGGAGCACGTCGTAGGCCTGCACGATCCGCGTGCCGCCCGCTTCCGGTTCGAGCGTGATCCGCCATTCGGTGCTGTCGATCTTGCCCATCAGCCCGGTGGTCTTCCAGGACAGTAGATGTGGTCGCTCGACGGTGGTGAACACACACGACCGGCTCCACAGGTAGATGCCGGACTTGTTGGTGCCGCGGAAGCGGACGCCCGGCGCCGCTGCCTGCTCTGGACCGACCCAGTGCGCGCCGCGGCACTCGTGACTCCACTCGCCGACCCGCGTCACATCGGAGACGATGTCGAAGACGGCCTCGGGCGGCGCTTCGGCATACGACTCTGTGCGTCCATGGTGGGCCACGCGCCGCGTCATGATGCGCTCTTCGCGCCGACGGTGACCGGGCCGATCCTCGACGCCCCGCCGTGTCCCCAGATGAGTTCGGCGCGGCGTCGGTAACCCCGCGCGAAGCCGTGGACGAGGATGAACCTCGGTACGGCCGGCACCACGCCGAGGATCAATGCCCGATCGTCATCACTGAGACCGTCGATGGCCCAATGCCCCTCCCGGCCGAGTTCGACGAATCCCTTTGGTTTGACGAAGTATTCGTGTTCGACATCGCGATACTCCGCGGTGCTGATCGTGGCCGCGACGACCGGCATCGCCTCGAGCTCCTCTCGTTCGAGGTGGGGGAGTAGGACTTCGGAGAGCCGATCCAGCGCGTCGAGAAGCGTGTTCCGTGCCTCCGCGTCCGTGCGGTAGGCAGAGGCGGCGTCGACCAAAGCGTCGACGGCGGGGGCGATGCGAAGGTGGTCGGCTTCCATGTCATCGAGAAGTGCTGCGGCACCGGGGTTTCGCGACCGGATGAGCGGCCACAGTCCCTCGTCCTCGCCGGTGTGGTGGAGATGGAGGAAGTGCATCATCCACGTGAGGTGGTCGGCGAGGGCGCGTCGTCGGGCGTCTTCGGGATAGGGCGGTGACGTGAGAACGACACGGGCACGCCTTAAGTCGCGGCGGAGCGCGCTGTGCACGACGCCCATGCTCCGGGTGTCGGCGGGTTCGTGCGGGGTGGTGGACATGGCGCTGTCCTCTCATTCGAAGGGCTGGAGTCAATTTGGACCGAGCAGCCGCAGGGTGGCGTCGGCGAGCCAGTTTTGATAGCGCGTCTGGCTCCATCCGGCGTTGTTGACGAGCAGGTCGTAGACCTCGGTGCTGATCACCGCCCACAGCCCCCCGGCTTCGTCGTCGGTGAGCGTGCGTCCGGCGATCGATTCGCCGGCGGTCCGCACGTCCGACCGTTGACGGCGGTACGCGTCGGCGAGCCGGGCGGCGAGTTCGGGGTCGAAAGAGGCGCCTTCCCGCAGCGCGCGGTACAGACCCGCGGTTCTGCCGTAGACCTCGGCGGCCAGGGCGGCGCCGGCTGCCGCACGTTCACGACGATTGCCGGCGGACATCGCGGCGAACCCCGGGCGCTCGACGAGGGGGACCGGACGATCGTCCCCGACGACCGCCACGTCGAACGCGGCGAGGAAAAGCCTTGTCTTCGAGCCGAATTTGGCATAGACGGTCTCGAAGGACACGCCGGCCCCGGCCGCGATCTCGCGTACCCCGACCGACCATCCACGCTCGGCGAACATCCTGATGGCCGTGTCGAGCACACGTGCGCGGGTTTCAGCCGCCTGGTCACGTCGCAGTGACGAGTCGTAGCTTCTCCGCGTCGCGGTGGCTGCGGAGGACTGCGGGTCTGACGTGCCCATACCTGAGTATGCGACTGGGTTCAATTCAATACAAGGGGTGTCAGACGAAAAGTTCGAGCGAGTGATCTGCGCGGCGCCGTTTCATAGCTCGAAGCCGCGGTGGGCGCGAGTCGGAGCTATGGAACGCGCTGATAATTCCTGCCCGGAACGATCGGGTCCGGGGCCATGCAGAGGGACCATGATCGTGGACGAAAGGAGAGCCATGATCGGCACGCTCAACGCACTCGTCGACCTCGTCGACCGGACCACCGACGAGCCCATCGACCTGGCCGGATTCGCCCGGTCCCACGGGACGACGGAGTATCACCTGCGTCGGATGTTCGCCTCGCTGGCCGGGATGCCGTTCTCGGAGTACGTGCGGCGTCGTCGGATGACCCTCGCGGCAACGGATCTCGTGAGCAGCCACACCGGCCTGCTGGATCTCGCGGTGCGCTACGGCTATTCGTCGGTCGAGGCGTTCGGCCGGGCCTTTCGCACGGTTCATGGAGTGTCACCGTCGGACGTGCGGGCACATGGCGGTCCTTTCGAAACACAAGCCGTACTCAGGTTTCGCCTGATCGTCGAAGGGAGTCGTCCCATGGACGTCACGATCACCGACCGACCCGCATTCGTACTCGCCGGGCACGCAGCACAGGTGCCGCTCATCTACGAGGGGGTCAATCCGCACATCCAGCAGCACATCGCGTCGATCGCGCCCGAGGAACACGCCCGACTCAAGTCGCTCAACGACACCGAACCCGCCGGCATCCTGGCCATCACGGACGGAAGCGAGCCCGACGCGCCCGAAGGGATACTGGTCACCTACCTGCACGGTGTTGCGCTGCAGCACGATTCGACGGTGCCGGCGGACCTGTCGGGCATCCCGGTGACCGCCGGGGCGTGGGCCACATTTCGGTCGTCCGGTCCGTTCCCGCAGACGCTCCAGAAGACCTGGGCCGCGACGGCCACCGAGTGGTTCCCGTCGAATCCGTGGCGACTGCGGCCCGGCCCCACATTCGTGCGCTACCTCGAACTGACCGCGTCGTACGCCGACGCCGAGATCTGGATGCCGGTCGAACGAGCCTGAGCACCACAGAACGGCGGCGAGGCCGACGAGGCGGTCACCAGTTGTAGTCGAGGAACTTCCCGTCGAAGGTCACGACGACGCGGTCGCCACCCGGGTCGGCGCGACGCGCGATGTCGACCTTGAAGTTGATCGCGCTCATGATCCCGTCGCCGAACTCCTCGTGGATGAGTTCCTTGAGCGCCGGACCGTAGACGTCCAGGGCCTCGTAGAAGCGGTAGATCGTGGGGTCGCTGGTCGCGGCTTCGTCGGGGGTCCGGGTCGGTTGTCGGCGCAGGCTCTCGGCGACGCCCTCGCCGAGGCCGAGCATCTCGACCACCGCGGTGGCCTTGTCCGCCGGGACGGGATGTTTGCCGAGCAGGGCCGCGACCGTCCACACCAGCGGCGCGTCGATCTTCTCGGCGATCGCTGCCCAGGTGAGTCCCTGCCGGATTCGGGCCGCGACGATGAGGTCGGCGGCGTCGGACTTCGGCATGATCGGGGTGGTCATCGTGTCTCCTCGGTCGGTTCGGTGATGCCCGTCGACGCGGGGATCGGCGATCTGGTCGAATCCTGTTGATACGTCGAGGGTGATCTCCACCATGCGCACGTGCCGGCGGATTTCCAAGGTGCTGCCGGACTCAGCCGAAGAGTTCACACGACGGACACGGCGGTACGAGGAAGAGGTAATCGCGGTGAAACATCACCGCGGCGAACCGCTCGAGAGAGGTCGATGTAACACCGGGTCGTCCCGACGACACCTCCACGACATGTGGCCTCGTTTCGATGGGGGACAAGAGTCACGAATCGAAACGCTCGGGGAGAATGTCTTGTCTTATGTGAATCCGTCCGAATTCGCGGTGAAGATGGTGGACGCCGGTGAGGCGAAGGTGTTCCTGTCCACCCGCGACACGATCATCCGCGCTTACATGGCCGGAGCGATCCTTGCTCTCGCGGCCGCATTCGCTGTGACGGTCACCGTCCGCACCGGTGAACCACTGCTCGGGGCGTTGCTGTTCCCGGTCGGCTTCTGTCTGCTGTATCTGATGGGTTTCGACCTGCTCACCGGGGTGTTCACGCTCGTCCCGCTCGCCCTGATCGACAAACGACGCGGTGTGACGGTGAAATCCATGCTGCGCAATTGGAGTTGGGTGTTCCTGGGGAACTTCCTGGGCGCCTTCACCGTCGCGGTGATGATGGCGGTGATCGTGACCTACGGCTTCAGTGTCGACCCGGACGAGGTGGGCCGGCAGCTCGGCGAGATCGGGCACAGCCGGACCGTCGGATATGCCGAGCACGGCGCCGCCGGGATGCTCACGCTGTTCATCCGTGGCGTCCTGTGTAACTGGATGGTGTCCACCGGTGTCGTCGGAGCGATGATGTCGACGTCGTTGCCCGGCAAGGTTCTCGCCATGTGGATGCCGGTGATGGTGTTCTTCTACATGGGATTCGAGCACTCGATCGTCAACATGTTCCTGTTCCCCTCGGGTCTGATGCTCGGTGGCGACTTCTCGATCGGCGACTACCTCGTCTGGAACGAGATCCCCACGGTCATCGGTAATCTCGTCGGTGGTCTCACCTTCGTCGGGCTCACGATCTACATCACCCACGCACGCACCGCCGCCGACCGTCGGCCCGTCTCCCATGATGAGACGGCCGAGGTCGACGTCGCGGCACCCGCCGAGATCGAGAGCGTCAAGACGGTCTGACCGGAGTATCCGCTCCCGGGGTTGTCGTCGGCGACCCCGGGACGCGTTCGCCCTGGAGCGCCCTGGCATACCAGGCGCCGAGCCCCAGCAGGATCAGGCCCGTCACGATGAACACGAGGACCCGGAAGATCCCGTCGAGGGTGGCAAGGTCGAACAGGAACAGCTTGGCCATCGCCGCGGCGACGAGCACCAGACCGCCGGTGACCGCGGCGGTGCGCTCGTTGCCGGTATGGCGCCGGGCGAAGGCCAGCGCCGCGCCGGCGAGAACGACCCAGCAGGTGGTCGCGACGACATGCCCGCCGAGGAATCCGTCGGCCCCGGCGAACAACACCCCGGCGTTCACGCTGATGGCGGTCACCGCGTACACCACGACCACGCCAGCCGCGGCGTAGGCGACACGGGCCAGATCCCCAGCGGTCAGCCGGGTCCACCCGACGGCAATCGCGATGGCCCCGACGGCGGCGAGCATGCTGCCCACCAGGATCGACAGGGAGGCGTTGTCCTCGACCAGTCGCGCCTGGGCCAGGACGTAGGGCGGCATGTCGTCGAGCAGTGCCGCGAAACCGATGCCCCAGATCACCGTGCTCCCGGCCAGCAGGACCAGCGACGTCGCCGACCAGGCACGGGCGACCAGGGCGGTCACCGTCGCGAGGCCGAGCACCGCGGACACCGCCACCGTGCCGTCGAAGCACACGAGGATCGCGACGAACAGTACGACGAGCGAGGTCGCGGTCCAGATCTGAGCGACCACGTCGGGGAGTTCGAAGTGCTCGGTCCGGACCGCCGAGCAGGTGACGGCGACACCGATGACGAGCACGGCGACCGCCGCCTGCAGCGCAACCGCACCCGCGGTGTCCAGGACCGCACCGGCGAACAGGACCGGGATCGTCGTGGCCGACGCCAGACCTGCGAACAGCTCACGGAATCGGGTGGTGGGCATCGCCACGAGCGCGCCCGCGAACCCGAGGACGATCACGACGAGTGCGGCACCGGCGAACTGGAATCCGGTGTTCGTGGTGCTCGTTCCGCCCAGGGCGGCCAAGCCGACGACGGTGAGCGGGATCGTGGGCGCGGCCAGTCGCACGGTGTGCAACCAGATCCAGTCGCGGCCCCACTGAACCCACGCCGACGCAGCGGCGAGAACCACCATGAATGCGATCAGGGTCATGTCGAGACCGCCGGTCAGCATCGGACCGAGAACGATGAGCGGAACCACCACGAGCAGGCCGAGATGTTCACTGCGCCAGCGATATGCGAGGACCAGGCCGCCGGCCGCAACGATCCCGGCGACGGTCAGTCCCGCCACGATGGGCAGCCACTCGTAGATCTTGGTGGCGGCCAGGACGTCGAGATAGCCGGCCGCAATTCCTGTTGCGGCCGTGGCGATCGCGCCGATCCGGCCATCCGGCTTGCGGCGCAACCAGATCGCGGTGCCGACGAGCGCAGTCGCGAGCATCGCGCCGCCCGCAACGCGGAACTCTGGGCGCAGGATGCCGGCCTGTGCGGCCAGGACCAGCAGCAGGGCGATGCCGATCAATGTGACGCCCACACCGGCGGTGGCGAGAATCTTGCCGATCAGACCTCGCTCGGCGGCCGCGGCGACACGCTCGGACAACGGGCGCGCGGGGGGACGCGGCTGCGGAGGAGCGGCCGGCGGTCGCACCATCGGACCGTACGCGGGATGCGGCCCCGGACGTGACGGAGCCGGCGGGATGGGCGGTCCGTAGGCGTACGAACCCTGATTCGGCGGACGTCCGGGTGACGCCCACTGAGTTGCCGGTTGCGGGTTGGCCGGCGGCGGGCCCATCGGAGGTGCGGGTGCCGGGGCCACGGTCGGCGGGGTGAGCGGTCCGGCCGGATGCTCCTGCTGGAGAGGTTTCGACTGTACCGGACGGTCGGGCCGCGCGGCGTCGCCGGCAGGACCCTCGACATCTGCGACGATCCGCCGCAGTTCGGCGAACTCGGCCGAGACGGTGGACATCTGGCGGGCGATGGCATCGAACTCGGTGGAGATCCGCGCGAGTGTCGCGGCGCCCGGATCGCCCCCGAACGTGCTGCTGGATGTGGTCATGGAATGACCCTGTCTCCTCGAGGTCCACGGGACATGAGTAGTGCTACTCACCGGGGTTGGGGGTTTCGTGCGCAGGTCGGCATGGGTATGCCATCGGCATGAACGACGTACAGAATCCCACCGACCGCGGGCGACAGGACGTCGAGAAGAGGTGGCAGGACACCGGCAGTTACCGGTCCGCAGCCCTCTACGTGGCCGCCGTCGTCGGAGTCGGAGCCATCGCGTGTGCGATCTTCCTCGCCGTCGATCGCACGAACATCGTCCTCGCATCCCTGGTTCCCGGCGTATTCGTCCTCGGTGGTCTCGGCGCGCTGGTCATCGCCTACCGCACCTACCGCCGCGGCGGAACCTGGCCGATGTGGCAGGGCGCCGCGTGGTTCCTCTTCGCGTTGATGCTGGTGACTCTCTCGTTCCCGGCCATGGCGGGTTGACCGCGCCGGAGTCGCTGAGAAGGGTCTGACCGCGACGACCCCGTCCTCGTGACTGCGGCATGATGTCTGCCATGTCGACCCCGTCGCGCACCGGCACGCTCGCCGTCGGCACCATGGTCCTGCTCACGGCGCTCTACTTCGCGCAGGGCCTGCCGTACGGGTTCTTCAGCCAGGCGGTGCCTGTCATCCTGCGCGAGGAGGGATACTCCCTCACGCAGATCAGCGTGTACGGGCTGCTCTTCGCGCCGTGGGGACTCAAGTTCCTCTGGGCGCCGTATGTCGACCGGTACGGAACCCGACGCCGCTGGCTCCTCGCGATGCAACTGACCTCCGCGACGGTCGCCCTCGTCCTGGCCTGCATCGATCTCTCCGGGACGCTGGTCTGGCTCCTCGTCGGCATCGCCGTCATCAACCTGGCGTCGGCGACCCAGGACATCGCCACCGACGGGCTGGCCGTACAGACCCTCGGACCCCGACAACGCGGTCTCGGCAACGGGATTCAGGTGGGCGCTTACCGGGTCGGCATGATCGTCGGCGGCGGTGGGTTGCTGTGGCTGTTCTCGCTCGCCGGATGGCGGAGCCTCTTCGTCGCGATGTCGATCCTGCTCGTCGCTCTCACAGTGCCGGTCTGGTTCCTTGCCCGCACACCCGCGGACGCGACGACAACGTCGACCGCACAGGCGCATGTCTCGCGGATGACGCCGTCACTGCTCCTCACCGGTTGGCTCGCCCGGCTACGACGCCCCGGCGTTGTGGTGTTCATCCTGGTCGTCGGGGCCTACAAGTTCGGCAACTCGATGGGTTCGGCCCTCGTCGGCCCCTTCATGTCCGACATCGGCCTGAACCTGGGACAGATCGCCCTCGTCGAAGGGGCGTTGTCGTCGGCGGGTGCGCTCGCCGGCGCGGCCCTCGGCGGGTGGCTGGCGTTCCGCTACGGACGGCGTCAGGCCTTGTTGTTCGGCGGTGTCACCCAAACTCTCAGTCTGGCTTTGTATCTGGTGGCCGCATCCGGCGTCGGCGGGTTCTGGCTCGTGGTGAGTGCGAGCCTGGCCGAACACATTCTCGGTGGGGCGGCGACCGTCGCGGTGTTCACGCTCATGATGGACGCGTGTGAGAAGGGATACGAGGGCAGCGACTACACGCTGTTCGCCTGCACGGTCGTCGGCGTCCAGGGCGCGGCCGGGTTCGCGGCGGGCGTCGTCGGTGATCTGTTCGGCTTCCCGACCCTGTTCGGGACGGCCCTGGTGCTCTCGGGTATCGGCGTCGTCGTCATGATCCGCGCGCTCGATCGCGGTATGGGACCGGAGTCGATCCAGGCTCTTGCGCGCACTGGGTCGATCAGCGACGACCGGGGATGAGCGTGGCCAGGGCCTCGTCGACGACCCGTTCGAGATCGTCCCCGAGGCTCCCGGCGAGGAACTGTTGGGCGAGCTCGGCCATGGCGCCGGTGAAGACGGCCGCCCGCACCCGACCGGTGAGCGGATCGGTCTCCCGGGCGTCGGCCTCGGCGAAGGAGAGTTCGAAGAGCATGTTCTGAGTCGCGGCACGCCGCTGCGCGAGCACCGGATTGGTCCGTCCCTCGGTGAACAGGATGCGGCCGCGACGCGGGTCCTCGGACGCGTGACCGAGGACCGCGAGCATGCCGGCGCGGGTGCGTGCTCGGACCGAGTGACCTGCGGTGGTCATGGCGGCTTCGACCACTGCGCCCAGCTCGGCGGCAGTGGCATCGTAGACGGCGCCGAGTAGCTCGTCGGTGTCGGCGAAGCTCTCGTAGAAGTAGCGGGTGTTGAACCCGCAGTGTCGGCACACCGACCGCACCGACAACTCGGTCTCGGGTCCGCTGCCGCCGAAGATGTCGAGAGCCGCGGCGATCAGGATTGCTCGGCGCTCGGCGCGGCGGTCCTCCAGGGGGACGCCGGCCCATCGGGTCGGACTCGACATCGTTTCACCATAGACGGGCTGACCCGGCACGGAGCAAGGTCTGGTCACGTGTGTACCCAAAGCGTTAAAGTGGGTACAACCGTGACCGCATGACGACCGTGCCCATGTGGCGTCGTCGTATCGGTGGTCCGGGTCGGGGATGACCCGCTCCGGACGTCGGTATCGAGAAAGGACGATCGATGAACGTTCCCTTGGCGCCCCTACGGCTGCCGTCGACGGAATGGGTCCCGCTGGACCTGCCGCACGAGATGCTGGGATCGTGGCTCAACGGCAAGTTCGACGAGAACGTCCGCGCGAAGTTCTTCCGCGGGATGGAATTCGAGAACCCGGCCGGTGACCCCGGGTGGTTCGGACCGGACAGCGCCACCTGGTACGTCCACTCGCACACGCCTGCGCTGATCTTCGGACTGCAGAGCGCGTCGTACATCGAGCGCCTCGACCCCAGCATCTTCTGGATGGGCATGCATCACTCCCGTCTGGTCCGGCGACGTGAGGACGGCACCGCGACCACCGCCATCGATCCGGACGGTGCGATGACCCGCCTCGGGCACTCGCTCGCGTTCTTCATGGGGACCGCCTACGGATCGACGGAAACCGCTGAG
Source organism: Gordonia sp. CNJ-863 (assembly GCF_001942325.1). NCBI lineage: Bacteria > Bacillati > Actinomycetota > Actinomycetes > Mycobacteriales > Gordoniaceae > Gordonia > Gordonia sp. CNJ-863. The sequence goes on along the minus strand of NZ_MKKG01000055.1, from coordinate 160,999 downwards.
CGACTCGCCCGTACCGTGCGGGCGATGCACCATACGATCAAGGGGGTCCGGCCCGACGGCGCCGCCTACGACGCCGACGATCCCGAGTGGTTGCGATGGAACTACGCGACGGTCGTATGGGGTATCGCCACGGCACACGAGATCTACCACCCGCGACCTCTGCGCGGAGCCGAACTCGACAGGTACTACGGGGAATTCGTGCGCGTGGGTCATGCGCTCGGCGGAACCGGCCTGCCCACCACCAAGGCCGACACCCTGGAATGTCTCGAGTCGTACCTGCCCCGGCTGGCCCTGACGCACGGCAACGCGATGGCCACGGGCGCCAATCTGCGGAATCGTGCTCAGGCGGCGGTGGATTGGGCGATCCGGGACATCCAGCCGCGCTGGGCCCAGCAACTCATCTCCTACCGGCCGCCGAACCCGGTCGAACGGCGCGCCCGCCGATCCGCCGTGTGGACCATCATCAACTCGGCCCATCTGTCGATGGGGGAGGCGCCGGAGTTCGCCGCCGCCAAGCGCCGCGTCGCCGGCGGCACCGACGTGCCCCATACCTTGCCCCGGTACGAACTCGGCTCCGATCCCGAGCTCAGTCGCACGGAGGTTGAAGCCGCTTTCTCCCACTAGGCCGTCGACTCGAAGGGCGGCGCATCCTAACGGATGTGTCGCCCTTTGTCGTCGAAAAAGCCATTCCCGCAACAAGATTCGCCAGTGTGAATCCGGCGTGAGCCTATCTGAAGCGGAAACAGGGAATTCATCTCACGTCACGCCGGTGTAACAAAGCCTAAATACGTTTACCCGACATACGCGAGATCGCTAACCAAGTAGCGGCGCGTATCTCATCGGGGGGTCGAGGTGCGGAGTTGCACCTGCTATCTGTCATGGCCCGCCTGAGCCGACCTGAGACGTATTGAGAAAGGCCTTCGGATGCCGTTTGATTCATTGCCGTCCGCCGTCACCCCCACACGCCGTAGGCGGTACGGAATCCTCATCCCGGCGGCGCTGTCCGCCGTCGCACTCGCGCTGAGCGCCTGTGGCAGCTCGGCCAGTGAGGACGCGGCTTCGGGCGCCGAGTCGTGCGTCGACACCTCGGGCGACACCATCAAGGTCGGTTCACTGAACTCGCTGTCGGGCACGATGGCGATCTCCGAGGTCACCGTGCGGGACTCGATCAAGCTGGCCGTCGACCAGATCAACGACAACGGCGGCGTGCTGGGCAAGCAGATCCAGCTCATCGGCGAGGACGGCGCCTCCGAGCCCACCATCTTCGCCGAGAAGGCTGAGAAGCTGATCTCGGCGGACTGTGTTGCAGCGGTGTTCGGCGGCTGGACGTCGTCGAGCCGCAAGGCGATGCTGCCGGTCTTCGAGGACAACAACTCCCTGCTGTACTACCCGGTGCAGTACGAGGGCCTCGAGTCGTCGAAGAACATCTTCTACACCGGTGCCACCACCAACCAGCAGATCGTGCCGGCCCTGGAGTACCTGAAGGAGAAGGGCGTCAAGTCCCTCTACCTCGTCGGCAGCGACTACGTCTTCCCGCAGACGGCCAACCGCATCATCAAGGCCTACGCCGCGGCCAACGGCATCGAGATCAAGGGTGAGGACTACACCCCGCTCGGCTCGACGGACTTCTCGACCATCGTCAACAAGGTCCGCACCGCCGACGCCGACGCCGTGTTCAACACCCTCAACGGCGACTCCAACGTGGCCTTCTTCCGCGAGTACAAGAACGTCGGTCTGACCCCGCAGGCGATGCCGGTCGTGTCGGTCTCGATCGCCGAGGAAGAGGTCGGCGGCATCGGTGTCGAGAACATCGAGGGGCAGTTGGTCGCGTGGGACTACTACCAGACCGTCGACAACCCGGCGAACAAGTCCTTCGTCGAGGACTACAAGGCCGCCTACGGCGCCAACAAGCCCACCTCCGATCCCATGGAGGCGGCCTACGTCTCGGTCTACCTGTGGAAGAACACGGTCGAGAAGGCGAACTCGTTCGCGGTTGCCGATGTCCAGAAGGCCGCCGGCGGAGTCACTTTCGAGGCTCCCGAGGGCCTGGTGACCATCGACGGCGAGAACAACCACATCACCAAGACCGCTCGTATCGGTGAGATCCGCGGTGACGGACTCATCTACTCGGTGTGGGATTCGGGCCAGCCGATCGAGCCGGACCCCTACCTCAAGTCCTACCCGTGGGCCGAGGGCCTGAGCAGCTGACGCGTCGTGCCCCGTCTCGCGCCCGTGCGCGGGGCGGGGCACACCCGTTGTTCTCACCGACACCCATGACGAACGGATGGTGACGTGGAAACCGTTATCGGACAGCTCTTCACCGGGCTGAGTCTCGGCTCGATTCTGCTCCTGGCAGCACTCGGTCTGTCCCTGACCTTCGGTCAGATGGGCGTGATCAACATGGCTCACGGGTCGTTCATCATGGCCGGCTCGTACACCGCGTACTCGGTGCAGGAATATCTGATCTCGAACGCCGGCGTGTCCCTGATCGTCTCGCTCGTCATCGGCTTCGGAGTCGGTGGCCTCATGGGTGTGCTGCTCGAGGTCACCCTCATCAAACGCATGTACGACCGTCCGCTCGACACCCTGCTGGTGACCTTCGGCGTCGGCCTGATCCTGCAGCAGCTCGCGCGCGACATCTTCGGTGCGCCCGCGGTCCGCGTGACCGCGCCGCCGTGGCTGTCCGGTGGCGTCGACATCCTCGGAGCGGTTGTTCCCAAGACCCGCCTGTTCATCATGCTGCTGGCCGTCATCGCGGTGGTGGCGATCGCCGTCACCATGAAGTACACCCCGATGGGGCGTCGTATCCGCGCGGTCGTCCAGCACCGTGATCTGGCAGAGACCAGCGGGATCTCCAGCCGGACAACCGACATCACCACCTTCTTCATCGGTTCCGGGCTCGCCGGTGTCGCCGGTGTGGCGCTGACCCTCATCGGTTCCACCAGCTCCAACACCGGTATGACGTATCTGATCGACGCCTTCCTGGTGGTCGTCATCGGCGGTCTGGGCCAGATCAAGGGCGCGGTCATCGCGGCGGTCGCCCTCGGCATCCTGAACTCGTTCATCGAATACAACACGACCGCATCGGTGGCCAAGGTCGCCGTGTTCGTGATCATCGTGATCTTCCTGCAGATCCGCCCCCAGGGCCTGTTCACGGTCCAGTCGAGGAGTCTCGTGTGAAGGACTATTTCAGCGGTCACTGGAAAACCTACGCGGGGTTCGCCGTCGCGGCGGTGCTCCTGTTCGGCGTCGCACCTTCGGTGCTCTCCGACTTCCGACTCAACCTGCTCGGCAAGTTCCTGTGCTTCGGTATCGTCGCGGTCGGCATCGGTCTGGCCTGGGGTCGCGGCGGCATGCTGACCCTCGGTCAGGGTGTGTACTTCGGTCTCGGCGCCTACATCATGGCGATGCACCTGAAGATCGCCGACGCCGAGATCCGCGGCGACGACGTACCGGACTTCATGCAGATCGCCGGTATCCGCGAACTCCCCGGATACTGGAAGCCGTTCGCCTCACCACTGGTGACGATCCTCGGAATCCTCGTCGTGCCCACCCTGATCGCGGTCCTGTTGGGCCTGGGTGTGTTCAAGCGGAAGGTCAAGGGAGCCTACTTCGCGATCCTGTCCCAGGCGCTCGCTGCCGCCTTCGCGATCCTGCTCATCGGACAGCAGAGCACCGGCGGCAGCAATGGCCTCAACCGATTCCGAAGCTTCTTCGGTCTCGCCCTGAACGACCCGGTGAACCGTCACCTGCTGTTCTACATCGCCTCCGCCGCCCTGCTCGTCGTCGTCGCGATCACCCGGCAGCTGATGTACAGCCGCTACGGAGAACTGCTCGTCGCCGTGCGCGACCAGGAGGAGCGCGTCCGCTTCCTGGGCTACGACCCGGCCAACGTCAAGGTCGTCGCCTACGCGATCGCCGCCCTGTTCGCAAGCATCGCCGGCGCCCTGTTCGTGCCGATCGTGGGCATCATCTCGCCCGCCGACGTCGGCATCGTGCCGTCCATCGCCTTCCTGATCGGCGTCGCGATCGGCGGCCGCACAACACTTCTCGGACCGGTTCTCGGCGCCATCGCGGTGGCCTGGGCGCAGACCAGCCTGTCGGAGAACTTCCCGTCCGGATGGACCTACGCGCAGGGCATCCTGTTCATCGTCGTCGTCGGCTTCTTCCCGGCCGGACTCGCCGGGATCGGCGCCGCGCTCAAGTGGCGCCGGAAGAAGTCGGCCGATCCGTCGCCCACCGGTGACATCGACGAACACACCGACAGCAAGGTAGGAGCCTCCTCATGAGCGGATCCGACACGGTGGGCACGGTCGAACCGGTCGCCGGTGGCAACGCCGGGATGGACAGCGACTACCTTCAGGTGCGCGGACTGTCCGTCGAGTTCGACGGATTCAAGGCCGTCACCGACGTGGATCTCACACTGCTGCAGGGTGATCTGCGGTTCCTGATCGGTCCGAACGGCGCCGGGAAGACCACCATCATCGACGCGATCACCGGTCTGGTGAAGGCCACCGGGTCGATCCAGAAGTCGGGTGTGGAACTCGTCGGCAAGAAGGTGCACCAGATCGCGCGCCTCGGTGTCGGCCGAACCTTCCAGACCGCCAGCGTCTTCGAGGAACTGAGCGTGCTGCAGAACCTCGACATCGCTGCCGGCGCGGGCCGATCGGTGTGGACCATGCTGCGCCGTAGACCCACCGAGATCCCCGAGCCGATCGCCGAGGCCCTCGAGACCATCGGCCTGCAGGACCTGCGTGACACCCCGGCCGGCGTCCTCGCGCACGGTCAGAAGCAGTGGCTGGAGATCGGCATGCTGCTGGTGCAGAACGCCTCGGTGTTGCTGCTCGACGAACCGGTCGCCGGTATGAGCCACGAGGAACGAGAGGAGACCGGAAACCTGTTGCGCCGGATCGGCGGTGAGCGGACCGTGGTCGTCGTCGAACACGACATGGACTTCATGCGGGCGTTCGCAACGTCGGTGACGGTCCTCGCCCGCGGTCAGGTGCTGGCCGAGGGCAGCGTCGCCGAGGTGCAGGCCAATCCGAAGGTCCAGGAGGTGTACCTCGGAACCGCCGCCGGCGGTGAGGAACTCGAGGAGATCGCCGCCGGATCCGACGGACCCGAGGCCGGGGACGTCCCCGCCGTGTCGACCGAGAAGAAGGGCTGAGCCGGATGCTGAAACTCTCCGGGGTGCACGCCGGATACGGCCGCACCGAGGTCATCCACGACGTCGACATCGAGGTCCCGTCCGACGGCGTGGTCGCCGTGCTGGGGCACAACGGCGCCGGGAAGACGACGCTGCTCCGGGCCGCCGTCGGACTGGTGAAGACCACCAAGGGCTCCATCACGTTCGACGGCGTCGACATCACCAAGGCCCGTCCGAGCGCGCGGGTCAAGCACGGCATCGCCTATGTCCCGCAGGGGCAGCAGAGCTTCGGCCACCTCACCACCGCGGAGAACCTGCAGGTGGTGGCCGACGGCCGCAAGCGCGGCAAGGAACTCATCGCCGAGATGCTGGACATGTTCCCGGCGCTGGAGGAACTGCTCGGGCGGCGCGCGGGCCTGCTGTCGGGTGGTCAGCGTCAGCAGCTCGCGATCGCGCGGGCCCTCATCACCGAGCCGCGGATGCTCATTCTCGACGAACCGACCGAGGGCATCCAACCGTCGGTGGTCGCCGAGATCGAGCAGACCATCACCACCCTCACCCGGCGGGGCGGACTCGGCGTTCTCCTCGTCGAACAGCACATCGGATTCGCTCTCGAAGCGGCACAACAGTATTACGTCCTCGAGAGTGGCCGGGTCACCTCGTCGGGCGAGGGCGGTACGGCTGCCGAGGCCACCGTTCGCGAGGCCATGACCATCTGACCTACCGGAGATGGACCGCGATCTCCGGTCCGAGGGTGTGCGGGGCGTGGAGGGGGAGGCGGTCGCCGCTCCAGAACCGGCCGGGGTCGAACCAGTTGGAGTCCTTGGTGGTGTCGAGGATGCTCATGTCGCGGTAGGTGATCGCGACCACTTCGGCGCAGTACGCCGCCTCGAGGCTCACCGGATTCGACGGCGAGACCTCGTGCTGCCGTTGCTCACGACGCTCCCGGACCTTTCGGTCGAGATAGGGGATTCCGCGCACCAGATCGGTGGAGTTGGGGACGCGACCACGGAACCACCGACCGGCCAGGCGTGCGGTGGTCGGGAACGGGGTGCCGTCGAGGCGTGCGATCACCTTGAGCAGCTCATCCTCCTGCGCCCGGCTGACTTCCGGACTCAGCTGACGAATCCAGCACGCTTGCTCGTATCGGACCATCCACTGCTCGACGGCCTCGCGCGCATCGTGCAGTTGGACCCCGCGGTGATTCGACCCGGTCCAGACGTCGGTCAGTTTGTCGCCGAGCTCGGCATGCCACAGCAGCGGCGGCAGATCGTCGATGCACACCGCCATGGCCACATGGTTGACCGGCGCATTGGTGAGTGTGCGGATGGCTCGGTCGGGGCCCGACTGGCCACGGAACAACCAGACGTCGCCGGTGCGGGTGGCCTCGAGCGCGGTGGTCAGGGAGACACCGCCGGACTCCCCGGCGAGATCGGCGCGGCGCGGTCTTCTGCTGGTGGGCATCCCCGAAGACTAGAGCGTGCGGGTGAAGACGGCCATCGGCCGCGGATGCGACTTATCCTGCCTCCATGAGGAATCTGTGGAAGTGGCTCGGGCTCGCCGGCGCCGTCGGGGTGGCCACCGGCGGTGTGCTGATCGCACGAGACCAACGCCAGCGCAAGGCCTACTCGGCCGACGATGTCCGCGAGCGACTGCATCAGCGTCTGGCGGAGGTCGACACTGCTGGTGGCGAGGACGAACGAACCTGAGGACACTGGTTGGCACGGTCGGCCCCCACGGCCGGCCGGGCAAGCCGAACCACAGATAGGGAACACCATGACCGACAACAGCGGATTCGGCGGAGGACCGTTCAACTTCGGCCCCGAGGACTTCGACCGCTTCGCACGCGAGGCGGGCGAGGGGCTGCGCGACGTGTTCGGCAAGCTCTTCGAGGGTCAGGCAGCGCCGGGAGCATTCTCCATGTTCTTCGATGAGGCGGCCCGGGGTCGCACTCGGACGCAGCCGCGGCCGGAGACGGCCGGTGAGACCGGGTCGGGTGTCTGGGCCGTGTTCGTCGTCGACGAGGACGGCGGCGCCCGTGTCGAGCAGGTGTATGCCACCGAACTAGACGCGCTTCGCGCCAACAAGAACAACACCGACCCGCGTCGCAAGGTGCGGTTCCTGCCGTACGGCATCGCGGTCAGTGCTCTCGACGAGGCGCTCGACGGGGAGCCGGGCGAGGACGAGAAGTCGGACTGAGAGGCTTCTCGGAGACGAATGAGGCCGGTGAGTCCGAGTGGACTCACCGGCCTCATGCCGTACGAAGCACGGCTCGTGCTTCTGGTGATGCAGTCACGGCACCTCAGGCGCCGGCGCTGCTATCAGAGGTTTGCGCCGCAGGTCGGCCACGCACCGGGGCCCTGGGTGGCAAGGACGTTCTCCGCGACGCGGATCTGCTCCTCGCGCGAGGCGTTCGCCGGGTTGCCGGAGCCGCCGTTGGCCTCCCAGGTGCTCTGCGAGAACTGCAGACCGCCGTAGTAGCCGTTGCCGGTGTTGATGCTCCAGTCGCCACCGCTCTCGCACTGGGCGACAGCGTCCCAGTTGCCGGAGGCGGCCGAGGCGTTGGAAGCCAGCATGCCGAGGGGGGCTGCGGTGAGGGCGCCGACGATGGCGGCGCGGGCGGCGAGCTTGGTCATGTGGGTCTTGCTGATACGCATGGTCTTCGTTCCTCCTGATCACCACCCGGGGTTGGCAAGGTGGTTGATTTCGGACGGGGCCGACCCTACGTGCTTGGTAACGGTCAGGTCACGTCAGGGTCGTGACCTGCAAGATTTCGGTAACGCATGGATAACGCCGTTAGCTTTGGGGTAAAACCCCAGCGCATCGCGGCATTCCGCGAGCGGACGCGAACCCGAGTGTTCGGACGTGTTCGATGACGAAGGTCACACCCTGGTAGTGGTGTGGACCACTTGCTTGCGAGGTCTCGCGAGACTATCGGCGCCGTCGGACGGCAATGCGTCCACCGCGTGCGGGCGCATAGGCGACGCCCCGGGAGAACCACCGCTCGGCACGGGCGTCGGTGGGAAGCAGTTCGAAGTCGCTCAGGATCGTCCGGAGCGCCACGTCCATCTCCATCGTCGCGAAAGCGGCACCGATGCAGCGTCGGGTGCCGCCGCCGAACGGCAACCACGCCGGTGACGGCGCGGTGCCCAGGAAGCGGGTCGGATCGAACCGCTCGGGATCGGTGAACTCGCGGCTGTCGTCGTGGAGCAGAGCGATGGAGACCATGACGTTGTATCCGCGAGGTATGCGCCATTCGCCGAGTTCGAGTTGGTCGGCGACGACGTAGCGGGCGGCGAAGTCGATGACCGGGCGGCTGCGCTGGGTCTCGAGGATGGTCGCGTGCCGGTACTCGGTGCCGCCTTCATCGACCTCGGCGACAAGTCGTCCCAGGACTTCAGGGTGGCGACGCAGGCGCTCGAACGCCCAGGCGAGCGTCGTTCCGGTCGTCTCGTGTCCGGCGGCGAGCATGGTCATCAGCTCGTCGCCGATCTCGTCGTCGCCCATCGACGCGCCGTCGTCGTAGCGGCTGCGCAGCATCAGGGCGAGGATGTCGTCGCGTTCCTCGAGTCGGGGGTCGTTGCGTGACCTGGTGATCAGGTCGCCGAGGAGTGCCTTGCCTTCCGCGCGCATGCGCTCGTACCGATGGTTGGGGTCGACAGCGCGCAGCACGCGGGGCAGGTTGGGGACGGTTGCGGCGCGGGAACCGACGGTGACCATCGGCGGGATGATGCGCCGCAAGTTCTCCAGATCTTCGCCGACAGCGCCGAACACCGCGCGGAGGATCACGTTGAGGGTGATCCGCATCATCGGTTCCATCGAGGCGAACTCGGTCTCGACCGGCCACGTGGAGGTCTCGGCCCGGACCTCCTCCTCCACGATCTGTTCATACGTCTTCATCCGCTTGCCGTGCAGCGGCGGGGTCAGCAGCTTGCGGCGTGCCCGGTGCTCCCGTCCCTCGAGGGAGAAGATCGACCCGGCTCCGAGGATGCGGCCCAGGTTGGGTTGGATGTTGATGACCTTGTCGCCGGCGGTGAACAGCTCGCGGGCGAGTGAGGCGTCGGAGATCACCACGGCCCGCCCGAAGACCGGGAGGTGCACGGTGAAGGCTGTGCCGTGCCGAGCGTGGAGGTGGCCGAAGAACAGTCGTCTAGAGGTAATCGCCGCCAGTCCCTGCATCGCCGAGGGGACGCGCGTGGCGGGCGGCAGATGCGGGTCACTGCGCAGGACGGATGTACTCATCGGCTCGAGGCCTCCCAGGTCTGGTACGTCGGCGTACCGGCGACGGTACGCGTGGGTACCGGGGAGGGCAAGAGGCATATGCTCGCTACGTGGAATTGTGGCCGAACGGTGCGACGTCGACGAGGGAGCGACTCCTCGCGGCGATGCTCGAGTGCATCACCGAATCCGGTTACCGCGAGACCACCATCGCCGACGTCGTTCGCGTGGCCCAGACGTCGCGACGCACCTTCTATCAGGAGTTCGCCGACAAGCAGGACTGCTTTTTCGAGCTGCTGCGGGAGACCAACCGGTTCATGATCGCGCGGATCGCGGAGGGCGTGGATCCCGAGGGGAGCCCGGAAGCGCAAGTGCGACAAGCGGTCACGGCCTACGCCACCACCAGTGACCGATACCCGGGACTCATGCTCTCGTGGATTCGCGAACTACCCGCGCTGGGCGGAGCCGCTGCACAGGTGAAGAACGAGGCGATGGATGACTGGGTCGACCTCTTCGTCGGACTCACCTCCACGCCCACGCTGGCCGCGGCCGGGGTGAAGCCGATCAGCCGGCAGCGCGCGGTGTTCCTGTGGGGCGGGGTGCGCGAACTGACGGCGAGTGCCGTCGAATCCGGATCACCGCTGAGCGACATCATCGAACCGGCAACGGCCGCTTGTTTCGCGCTCATGGGGCCCGCCCCGAGCTGACGATCAGCGCCAGGCACCCCGCAGATACTGCGGCGGGTAGGGCGCTTCGTCGCGGGAGAGGCCGAGTTCGTGTGCGGCGCGCTGCGGCCAGGACGGTTCGCGCAGGGCGACGCGTCCGAAGAGGACGGCTGTGATGTCGGCGTCGCCGGCGACTTTCTCGGCCTGATCGGGCTCGACGATCAATCCGACCGCCGCGGTCGGGACTCCGGAGTCCCGGTGGATGGAGCGGGCCAGGTCGACCTGGTAGCCGGGGCCGACCGGGATGTCGGCGAGCACATTGCCGCCCGAGGAGACGTCGATGAGGTCGACGCCGCGTGCGCCGAGGATCTCGGCGAGCCGGGAGGACTCGGCGACGCCCCAGCCACCGTCGCGCCACTCCGTACCGGAGAGACGGATGAACAGCGGCTTCGACTCGGGCCATACGGCCCGCACGGCCTCGACGACCTCGAGCACGATGCGGGTGCGGCCGGCGAAGTCGCCGCCGTAGGCGTCTGTGCGGGTGTTGGAGAACGGCGACAGGAACTGGTGCAGCAGATATCCGTGCGCTGCGTGGATCTCGACCACGTCGAACCCTGCCTCGTCGGCGCGACGAGCCGCCTGGGCGAAGGCGTCGACGACCTCGGCGATCTGCTCGGTGGAGAGGGCGACCGGATCGGCGTATCCCTCGAACGGCACGTCGGACGGGCCGACGGTCGTCCAGCCCCCGTCGTCGAGGGGGATGCTTCCGGACCGTTCGTCGAACGGCGAGTACGTCGACGCCTTGCGGCCCGCGTGGGCGATCTGGGTGCCGATGGTTGCGCCCTGTGAGTGCACGAAGTCGACGGTCCGCTTCCAGGCCTGCGCCTGGTCGTCGTTCCACAGTCCGGCGTCTTCGGGGCTGATCCGACCTTCAGGGACGACCGCGACGGCTTCGGTGAGGATCAGCCCGAAACCGCCGGCGGCGCGGGCGCCGAGGTGGGCGAGATGCCAATCGGTCGGGATTCCGTCGCCGGCGAAGCAGCTGTACTGGCACATCGGCGCGAGCCAGATCCGGTTGGGGATCTCGACATCGCGGAGCGTGATCGGTTCGAAGAGTGCGGTACTGGTCACGATTAGGGTCAACCGCCTCGACTCCAGGCTATTCCCCGGGCGGTAGGTTGAATTCCATGACGCAGCCCTCGCGAGATGCGCGCCGCATGCTCCTGCCTCTGTCGATGGTGGTGTTCGCCGCGGTGTGGACCGGAGTCGCCGTGCTCGGTTCCGACGAGATGGCCGGGCACATCGGCCTGGACGGTGAGGTCACCCGCTGGGACTCGAAGTGGGGGCTCCTGAGCGGTCTCGGTCTCATCGCGGTGCTGGTCGCGGTGCTCTTCGGTCGCGCCGAGCGGATTCTGTCGCGCATCCCGGCCCGCGCAGTCAACTTCCCGAGCCGGCGGCGCAAGGCGTACTGGATGGAAGGTTCGAATCGGGACGAGTTCAATCGCCGGATGGGCGAGGACCTGGCGTTGATGGGCGGCGCGACACTGCTGATGATGGCCTGGCTGCTCGCGGCGTCGGCGATCATCGGCAGCGGCGACAGCGCGTCGTGGACCTTGGCGATACCGGTCCTGACCTACCTGGTGGCCGTGCTCGGTTACACCGTCCACATCAGCGTCGGGTCGCGGTACGCGATCCCCGGCCACTGACACCGAAGGAGCCCGACGATGAGCGAGACGACAGACGCGGTGTCGGTGGAGGTCGACGCGCCGCTCGGGGTGATCACCCTGCGCGCGGCTCGGCGCCGGAACCCGTTGTCCACCACCACGATGAAGGCCGTCACGGCCGGACTCCGCCGATTCGACGAGGACTCGGACGTGCGGGTCATCGTGATCCGTGCGGAAGGTCCGGCCTTCTCGGCCGGGCACGACCTCGGTGAACTCGTCGACCGCACACTCGACGACGAACGCGCCGTTTTCGACACCTGCGCCGAGCTGATGCGAACCGTCCACGAGGTGCGCCAGCCGGTGATCGCGGAGGTCGCGGGCATGGCCTTCGCCGCCGGATGCCAGCTCGTCGCGACGTGCGATCTCGCGGTCGCCGGTCGCAGCGCGAAGTTCTCGACCCCGGGCGTACGGATCGGCCTGTTCTGCTCGACGCCGATGGTCGCGCTGACACGGGCCGTCGGCCGCAAGCGCGCCATGCACATGCTGCTGACCGGGGAGGCGATCGACGCCGAGACCGCTGCCGATTGGGGGCTGCTCAGCGGCGTCGTCGACGATGCAGATCTCACCACGACGGTCCGGGAGCTGGCGCTGCAGATCGCCGGCTCGAGCGCGCGTACGGTGTCGATCGGCAAGCAGGCCTTCTACAAGCAGATCGAGCTCGACGAGGCGTCGGCCTACGTGGAGATGGCGGAGACGATGGCGGCCAATGCGATGACGTGCGATGCGCAGGAAGGGATGTCGGCGTTCCTCGCCAAGCGTGCACCGGTGTGGACCGACAGCTGATCCCTCCGCTCCTGTTCCGCTGAGCTGAAATCGTGTGGTGCCCGACACATCCCGGTTCTTAGTCTTTCCTCATCCGAGGAAGGGATGGACCAATGCAGCCGCTCGTCTGTCAGACCTGCGACGCCCGCGTGTCAGTCGCGAAATACAGTCCTGCTCACACGAGCATCCAGTGGACCGCCGACGCCAAGCAGTCCTGTCATGAGATGGCGTCCGCGTCCGCCGTCGGGAACGCGAACTGCGGTTACGTTCTGCGCTGTGCGGCATTGGATCGCAGCATCGACCATGCGGTGACGCGCGGGGACATCCCGATGTCGACGAGGTCGGAGCCCCGTGTCCGTCCGCTGTCCGCCGGCGATGTCGTCGCCGGGTCCGCGGCCGTCGTGCCCTCCTGACCGTCGCGAAAACCTCATCCGCTCAGTCATTCTCATCGATCGCTTCGGGCATCACTCCCAGCTCGAGGCGATTTCTCGACGATTTCAGCCCCGTCAGTTCCAGCCCCTACACCCATTGGAGACATCATGACCGTCGAACAAGAAAGAATCGAGATCCGCAGCATCGACACCGGCACCAATCCGACGCGTTTCGCGCGCGGGTGGCACTGCATCGGGTTGGCGAAGGATTTCCGGGACGGCAAGCCCCATCAGGTCCAGGTCTTCGGTACCGATTTGGTCGTCTTCGCCGACTCGACGGGCGAACTCCATGTGCTCGACGCGTTCTGCCGGCACATGGGTGGCAATCTCGCCCGGGGCGAGATCAAGGGCGACACCATCGCCTGCCCGTTCCACGACTGGCGGTGGAACGGCAAGGGCCGCTGCGAATCCGTGCCCTATGCGCACCGGACGCCCAAGGTCGCACGCACCAAGGCGTGGACGACCATGGAGCGCAACGGCGTTCTGCTGGTGTGGCATTGCCCGCAGGGGACCGAACCCACCCCGGAACTCGCGATCCCGGAGATCGAGGGCTACGAGGACGGTGAGTGGAGCGACTGGACCTGGACGACGATCCACGTCGAGGGTTCACACTGCCGTGAGATCGTGGACAACGTCGTCGACATGGCGCACTTCTTCTACGTGCACTACCAGATGCCGGAGTTCTTCAAGAACGTCTTCGACGGTCACATCGCCGGCCAGCACATGCGCTCGTACGGACGCGACGACATCAAGACCGGTGTTCAGATGGATCTGCCGGAGGCACAGACCATCTCGGATGCCTTCTACTATGGCCCGTCGTTCATGCTCGACACCATCTACACCGTCGCCGACGGCACGACCATCGAATCCAAGCTGATCAACTGCCACTACCCGGTCACCACGAACTCGTTCGTCCTGCAGTTCGGCACGATCGTGAAGAAGATCGAGGGCATGTCCGACGAGCAGGCCGCCGAGATGGCGACGATGTTCACCGACGGTCTCGAGGAGCAGTTCGCGCAGGACATCGAGATCTGGAAACACAAGTCCCGCATCGAGAATCCGCTGCTGACCGAAGAAGACGGCCCGGTCTACCAGCTGCGTCGCTGGTACAGCCAGTTCTACGTCGACGTCGAGGAGGTCACCCCCGATATGACCCAGCGGTTCGAGTTCGAGGTCGACACCAGCCGTGCACTCCAGAACTGGCACAAGGAAGTGGAAGAGAACCTGGCTGCTCCCAAGGAATGACAGTCTTCCCCTCGCGATCTGGACAAGGTCGGGCCGAGGGGGCACCAGGTTTCACCCCTACGTGCCGAGATCGCCCGTCGCGCTCGCGGCGGGGTTCCGCATGCCGCTCACGAAGACCGTGATGATGGTGCGTGCCAGGTCTGCCAGGGTGTTCTCCGGCGTCGGGCGGAACCATCGCGAGGCGTGCCAGACCGCGTCGTAGATCAGCTCTTGGAAGACCCTCTGGTCGATGTCGGTGCGGAACTCGCCGAGGTCGACCCCTTCTGCGATCGCCTCCCGCCAGGCGATCTCCATCAGATCCGCGGTCGCCGTCATGTCGGCTTCCACGACCCGCTCGCGCATGTAATCGCCTTCGCGCCGCCAGATCGAGGTGGCGCCGTCGTACTGCTCGTTGGTCTCCAATGCGATCTCGGCGAGTGCCACGAGCCGCTCGACGGGCGCGAGACGGCGTGCCAGCACGTCCTCGCATCGGCTCGAGAGGTCGAGGATGTACTCCCGCATGATCTCGGTGACGATGGCTTCCTTGGACGGGAAGTAGTGGTACAGAGCGCCCGAGTGCACTCCCACCGCATCCGCGATCTCTCGGATCGTGGTGGCGGACACGCCTTTACGTGCGAAGATCGCCGCCGAGCGGTCGAGTATCAGCTTTCTGCGTTGCTGCGGATCCACAAATCCCCACCCCTGCCAGGTTCGGGCACCGTCCGTGCCGTGCACGGAGATTGTGCCACATTCATTGATCAAACGATCAATGAACCGTCTCGGAATGAGGAGTACACATGGTTCTCGATGATCGCGTCGCGCTCGTGACCGGCGCCGGCCAGGGCATCGGCCGGGGAATCGCCCTCGCGTTGGCCGCCGCAGGTGCGACAGTAGCCGTCGTCGGTCGTACGCCGGGCACGATCGAGTCAGTGGCCGGGGAGATCGTCGCCCGTGGCGGCAGCGCCGCACCGTTCACCTGCGACGTCACCGACGAGAGTGCGGTCTCAGCGCTCGTGGCCGCGGTGGCCGGGGAGTTCGGCGGTGTCGACGTGCTGGTCAACAACGCGCAGACGCCGGCGCCGGGGACCCTCCTCGAAATCGACGAGGCCACCTACCGGGCCGCCCTCGACTCGGGCCCGACGGCCACCTGGCGACTGATGCGCGACTGTCACCGGTACCTCCGCGGGGGTGGCGCCGTCGTCAATCTCGGTTCCGCCGCGGGTATCCGGTGGAATCCGTCGGGCACCGGCGCCTACGCTGCCGCGAAAGAGGCGGTGAGGGTGCTGACCCGAACCGCGGCCTGCGAGTGGGCGGCCGACGGTATCCGTGTCAATGCGATTCTCCCGCTGGCGAACTCGCAGACGATGGAGCAGTGGGCGCAGTTCGATCCGGAGGGTGCCGCAGAGTACCTGCAGACGGTCCCGCTGGGGCGTCTCGGTGATCCGGAGACCGACATCGGCCCGGCCGTGGTGTTCCTCTGCAGCGACGCCGCCCGGTACATCACCGGCCACACGCTCGCCGTCGACGGCGGGCAGGCGCTGGTTCGCTGAGGCCGGCCCCGGCTCAGCCCGCGCGCCGGACGGAACCGTTGTCGGACAGGGCCTGCCAGATCGCGTTCGCCGTCGCTCGGACAGGGGTTGCCAGAAGTGCGCCGTCGACCGTCTCCACCGGGCCGGTGACCGCGATCGCGCCGGCGCAGCTGCGCAGGTCGCCGATCGGTGCGGCCACACATGCCACGCCGAGGACGGCCTCGTCGCGCTCATAGGCTGTGCGGCGCTGACGTACGACGGCCATCTCGTTTCGCCGACGCGCCTCCTCGGCCGCCGAGGTCAGGACCTCGACTGTCGGCCTGCGACGCGCGGAACCGTTGTCGCAGAAGGCGAGCAGCGTCTTGCCCAGCGCCGTGCGTCCGGCGGGCTGCAGGCCCCCGATGTGCGTCGGCAGGGCGATGGGGCCGTATCCGACCTTGTCCAGGATTCGGACGTCGTTGCCCTCGAGCACGCCGAGGTGGACGACGAGTCCGGTGGTCGCATACAGCTCGTGCAGGAACGGATGCGCGATCTCCTGGAGTCCTGAACGCCGTCGGGCCAGCGCGCCCCACTCGAACAGTGACCGGCCGAGCGTGTAGGTCTGTCCGTGCCGTTCGACCCACCCCAGGTCGACGAGCTGGGAAAGGAGTCGATGCGCCGAGGATCGGGGGAGGTCCGTTCGATTCGACAGCTGTGAGAGTGTCAGCTCGCCGCCATCGCGGAACTCCTCGAGCAGGACCGCCGCACGGTCGATGACGGCGGGGGAGAAATCGTCACTGTTGCGCATGTGAACCTCCAGCGGGGCAGGCCGGGCGGTGGCCTGAGGGCGCTCGGTGGGGGCGCCCGGGGGACGGTCAGAGATCGATCGGGGCTCATTGATCAAGCGATCAATCAATAGGGAAAAGATAGCAGGACTGTGACGTGTGTCAAAGCCGTTTGCGCGAAAACGTCGAATCACAGCCGCGATGTGCATGGTGACCCGGTGGCGGGCTGTGGCAGCACGAACCGCCCGGCGGCCTGATAGGCCGTCGGGCGAGGCGGGGTGTTCGCTAGGAGAGTGAGTGCACCACGGCGCTCACGCCCCGGCGGAGCTCCTCGTCGGCGCTCGGATGGATGCGGGCGGCCGGGAAGGTCAGCGAGATCACCGCGACGCCCCCCGTGGACTCATGCGTCGCGCCCTGGCCGGCTACGTCGAATGTCGCTGCGAGACAGCGGATGTGTTCGCCGCTGTCGAGGGTGCGGTGGATGTCGTGGAACTGTGTCGGACCGCCGGCCTCATGCCGCGTCAGTGCCGCCCCCTCGGCCGTCTCACCCCGGCCGCGACGCTGGCCGACACGAGTGTCCAGGTTGGCGGCCGCCCACCGTCCGCCGATCTTCTCCAGCAACAGGACATCCTCGCTCGCGGCGACGGCCACGTGAACCGCGCCCCGTGTCCGACGGTAGAGCTGGTAGGCGACGGGCTGCGCCGCTTGGTGGACGCGGTCGTGTACCTGGGCGATCGAGCCCAACTCGGCCATCTTGGGGCCGAGGAGGTAGGTCGTGCCCTCGCGACGGATCCAGCCCACGGCCACCAGTTGCGTCAGCATCCGATGCGTGGTCGAGCGCGGAAAGCCGGTGCGTTCGGCGAGCTCGGTCAGCGTGAGACCTTCGCGATGCCGGAACGGCTCGAGCAGGAGGAGTGCGCGTCCGAGGACGGAGGGGGTCTGGCCGACTGGGGTGGTCACGATGCCTCCGACTATCAGCCCAGGTTCTCGGCCCGCGCTGATTGATTGATCGATCATTCAATGCGATGCTATCGCGCCCGGCGCGCGCAGGGAAGACGCTCGGGGACAAAAACGACGGAGCACCGCGACGACGTCGTCGCGGTGCTCCTCTGTGTGGCCGAGAGGCCGAGTGGTCGGGATGCTCAGCCCTCGCCGACCGGGATGAACGCCTTCAACGGCTCCGAGCCGCTCTGATCATGGCCCCAGTAGGCGTCGGCGGTGATCTCCTCGGAGGTGTAGTGCCGCTCGTCGACGAGCATTCCCTCCGTGCCGAACTCCAGGTCCCAGCCGCCGGGGGCCCGGACATAGAACGAGATCATCTTGTCGTTGGTGTGCCGGCCCAGCGTCGACGAGATCGAGAACTTCTGCTGGTTCACCCGGTCGAGTGCCTGACCGACCGCGTCGAGGGTGTCCACCTCGGTCATCAGGTGCACCAGGCCGGGCTCCTCGGTCGGCGGGGCCGGGCACAGCGCGAGGCTGTGGTGCCGCTCGTTGATGCCGAGGAAGCGGACGCGGGCCAGGCCCTCTTCGTCGAGCCTGATGGAGCCGCGCGGCAGGAAGCCGAGCACCTGGGTGTAGAAGTCGTACGACTCGGCGAACTGGGCGCTCGGGAGCACCACGTGTCCCAGTCCGAGGCCGCCGGTGACCCAGCGTCCGCCGAAGGGCGTCACGACGGGGCTGTGGTCGAGCACCGGACCGTAGAAGACCTCGAGCCGGGTTCCGGCCGGATCGTCGAAGGCGATGGCGCCCTCGGCGTCGATGTAGCCGGCTTCCTTGCGGGACATCACCGTGACGGCGACGCCGGCGGCCTCCACTGCCTGACGGACGCGTTCGAGTGCGAACTCGTCACGCACCTCCCAGCCGACGGCCAGTGCCTTGTCGGAATCGCCGGGCAGTACGGCGATCCGCGAACGACGCTCGTCGATCCGCGCGTACAGTGCGTCGGCTTCGGGGCCGCTGCCCACGGCCATGCCCAGGCCGTCGATCAGCAGCTCGCGCCAGCGCGAGACATCGGTGCTCTGGACTCGCAGGAAGCCGAGTCCGCGTAGTTCTGTCATCGTTGTCATCCTCGAGAAGTGTTGTCGGGTCAGATCATCGCGCGGTAGGCGCCCTGCGGGTCGCCACCGAGTTGGGTGAGGGCGGCCGAGTGGTAGATCAGTCCGGGGACGTGGATCGCGTGGGTCAGGCCGACGTGCGCGTCACGCCAGAAGCGCTGCATCGGGGTGTTGAGATGAGCCGCTGCGCCGCCGGCGCGGGCGAAGATCTCGTCCATCGCCCTGGTTGCGCGCCACGCGGCCGACACCTGCGTCCGGCGCCCCTCGGCCCGCTCGGCGAAGCTGATCTCCACGCCCTTCTCGGTCTTGTCCCAGAACCGGTCGACCATCTCCAGCAGGGAGACCCGCGACGCGGAGATCTCCGCTGCGGCCTCACTGATGGCGAACAGGACGTAGGGGTCCTCCTTGATCGGGATGCCGCTGACCTGGACGCGCTCCTTCTGGGCCGCGACGTAGCAGGCGAGTGCGCCCTCGGTCATGCCGATGAGTGCGGAGGTGATGCCCAGCGGGAAGATGTAGGAGAACGGGAACTTGTAGAGGGTCTCGTCACGTCCGGCGTGCTTCCAGCCCTGACCGCTCAGGACGATTTCCGCGTCGATGGTGCGGTAGGTGGGGATGAAGGCGTCCTTGACGATCAGGTCCTTGGAGCCGGTGCCGCGGAGTCCCACGACATTCCAGCTGTCGGCGTCGATCTCGTAGTCCGAACGCGGCAGCACGACGTGGAGGATCTGACCGGTGCGGTTGCCGTCCTTGTCGCCCACCGCGGCACCGATCATGACCCAGCCGCAGTGGTCGGTGCCCGAGGAGAAGGACCAGCGACCGTTGAGGACGTAGCCGCCGTCGGTCGGCACGGCCACACCCATCGGTGCGTACGGGGAGGCCATCCACATGTCGTTGTCGGCGCCCCAGATCTCGTTCTGCGCCTTGTCGTCGAAGGCGGCGAGTGCCCACGGGTGGACGCCGACGATGCCGGCGACCCAGCCGGTCGCGCCGTCGAGTGCCGCTGTGGCCATGACGGTCTCGGCGAACTCGCGAGGGTGCGATTCGAAGCCGCCGTACTCCTTCGGCTGCAACATCCGGATGACCCCCGAGTCGCGCAGGCTCTTCGCCGACGCATCGGTCAGACGCATCAGCGTCTCGCCCTCAGCGGCATCCGCGCGGATCTCGTCCGCGTGCTGCATGATTCTGTCCAATACCTGGCCCATGATGTGACCCTTCCTCGGGACGGCCTCGAGACGGCCGGAGACTTCCGTGTTCCTCCGAACGCACCCGCCTGGTCGGTGCAGGTGTGATGCGTCCTACATTCGCAGTGAGTGTGCGCTCGGCGCACGGGAGTTTCAGTTGAACGGGACAGCGGTGGTGGCCTCGGCCGGGTAGGCGGTAGGAAAGTGGTTGAACGGCCACCGCTTCCGACACCACAGGTCGTCTCGGAGAAGGGATCGCAGATGACAGACATCCAGGAGAAGCTCGACGCTCTGCTCGACCGGGTTCGGGTCCTCGAGGACAGAGCAGCCATCGGTGACGTGCTGAGTGCCTACGGCCCGGCCGTCGACGCGGGCGATGCCGAGGCGGTGGGCAGGCTGTGGGCGCCGGATGCCGTGTACGACCTCGACATCGGCGTCATGAACGGGCGGGCGGCGATCACCGAGATGGTGCGGACCTCACCCCACCAGGACTACATCCACGGTGGATGCGGACATCTCTTGGACCCCATCAACATCCGCCTCGACGGTGACACCGCGGTGGCGACCTGCCACTCCCTTCTCGTGCGCCGCAACACCGACGAGGATTCGTTCCGGGTGTGGCGCGCGAGCGCCAACCGTTTCGAGCTCGCGCGCATCGACGGGGAGTGGAAGATCACGCGTCGGACCGCCCGGCTGCTCGACGGCAGTGCCGACGCGCGCGAACTGCTCGGGCGCGCGTCGGACTGAACCGGCGGAAGGCGTCTCAGACCAGGCTGCCCTCGTGGACCGCACGATCGAACGCGGTCAGCGGGGCGCCGGTCCGCAGAGCGGTTGCCAGCCCCGGGTTGGCCAGGTGCAGTCGGCCGATCGCGATCAGATCGAACTCGCCGGATGCGATGCGGTCGTCCACCTCGCCGATGTTGTCCACCAGCGGCGCCGCACCCTCGATACGGCTGTCGCGCATGGGCTTACCGAGTCCCACGCTGCCCACGGCCATGACGCGAGCGCCGGTGAGCATCTTCGCCCAGCCCGCCAGGGACAGGTCGCTGCCCTCGAAGGCCGGCAGGTCGAATCGTCGGATGCTGGCGTCGAAGACGTCCACCCCGGCGTCGGCGAGCGTCCCGAGGATCACCCCGAGTTCATCGGGGGTTTCTGCGATGCGGGCGGTGTAGTCCTGCTGTTTGTGCTGGGAGAAGCGGAAGAAGATCGGTAGGTCGGGCCCGATCTCCGCGCGGATCGCCTTGACCACTTCGGCGGGGAAGAGGGTACGCGCGTGCAGGTCTCGTCCCCAGCGGTCATTGCGACGGTTGGTGTCGGCCCACAGGAATGCGTCGAGCAGATAACCGTGACCGCCATGCAGTGCGATACCGTCGAAGCCGACCTCGACCGCGTTCGCGGCCGCTGACACGAAAGCGCCGATGACATCGTCGATGTCGCGCTCGGTCATGGGCGGGGTCTCCGGCAGCGAGCGTGCCACGTAGTCATCGGAGTACGAGGTGACCCCGGGGGTGCCCCACCGGCCCGAGGGTCGCATCGGGCGGATCGCCGGGTCGACCTCACACATCGCGCCCCACAGCGCTCCCACGTGCCAGAGTTGCGGGACGATGCGCCCGCCTGCTGCGTGCACCTCGTCGACGACGGTTCGCCAGCCGGTCAGGGCGGCGTCGCCGTACATCCGCGGGACCGCCGGATTGTCCACCGCCGCCACGTGATCGATCGCCACGCCTTCGGTGACGATCAGACCGGTGCCGCCGGCGGCGCGTCGTGCGTAGTAGTGCGCGACGTCGGAGCCGGGGACACCGCCGGGGGAGGAGGACCGGGTCATCGCCGACATCGCAATCCGGTTGGGCAGCTCCATTCCCCGAATGCGCAGCGGCTCGAAGAGAGCGGAGGGGTTGTCGGGTGGCGCAGTGTGCTCGTCGGACGCGGGAAGACCGTCGGATACCGAAGGATTCTCAGACACGGGCGATCACAGCGCTTTCAGGAAACGGAAGAAGTGGGGGGAGGAGTCCACGCGCAGGCGGGTGAGCTTTCGGTAGCTGATCAGCCACTGGCCATTCACCTTTCGATACTCCTCGTGGTAGTGGCCGAAGCCGCGCAGATGGTACTCGCCGGCGTCGTCGGACCACCAGAGGTTGTCTTCCATCGCCCAGATGCCGCGCGCGGTGGTGGGCGAGGTGAGCACGATCTCGGGACTGTGCCCGTGATGAGCGGTGGTCACGGGGACCGGACCGTCGAGCAACGCGCGGATGGTCGACGCCAGCTTCTCCTTGCCCACCACGCGATTGGACTCGCCGTCGGTACGCGGCTGCTTGTCATCGGGTAGGCCGCCCCACGTCTCGCTGATGACGTCGTCGGTGTGCAGGCCGGCGTAGAGATGCCACTGCTTGGTGTCCATGCAACGCAGGCGGACGGCGAAGACCCGTTTGATCTCCTCGATGGCGAGGAGCGCCTCGGCGGCGGACATGCCGTCCGGGATCCCGCCGGACACGGCGTCGGTCTCGCTCATGCGGTGAGCCGATCGGCGGGGGAGTCGATCCCGAGCTTGCCGCGGAAGAAGAGGAGGGGGCGTTCCTCGTTGGGCGTCTCGAGTTCCAGCACCCGGCCGATCACCACGTCGTGGTCGCCTGCGGTGTGGACATCGTGGATGTCGGCGTGCACGCGCATCAGCACATCGGGCAACGACGGCGTCGACCAGTTGGACAGCTCCCAGTCCAGGCCGTCGAACTTGCGTCCGTCGCGGGACCCGAAGCGCGAACAGATGTCGGCCTGGTTCTCGTGCAGCACGTTCACCGTGAAGCGTCCGGCCCGCAGGATGCGCGGCCACGACCGGCCGCGGTGATCGGCGCAGAACAGGACCATCGGCGGCTCCAGCGACACCGAGGCGAAGGACTGGCAGACGAAACCGGCGGGTCCGGAGTCGTCGAGCCCGGTCACCACGGTCACCCCGCTCGCGAACTGACCAAGCGCCTTACGCATATCAGTCTGGGACATCGCTTCGATCGACATCGTGCACCTTTCCGTTTGTCCGCCGTCGCCGAGAGGCCGGCTCCATCCACCGGGCCAGCGTAGGGTCCGCGGGCGTTCGCGCCCAGCACGCTTTCGTTCAGTGGGAAACCGACACGGCCGGTGTTCCGCTCAACTGGAGCGGTGCTGCACGACGGGGCGCAGCACTGGCAGCCTCACCGTTCATGAGCGTTGACGTCACCTATGGGGGCAGCCGCCGCAGGCTCGAGACGAGCCTGGGCGTGCTGCAGTATCACGAGGCCGGCGAGGGGCCTCCCTTGCTGCTGTTACACGGGTCCGGCCCGGGCGTGACGGGATGGCGGAACTACCGCGGGGTCATCGGCGAGCTCGCCGATCACTTCCGTTGCCTCGTCCTCGAATTCCCCGGCTTCGGCGTCAGCGATCCGGTCGACGGACATCCGATGGTGATGGCCGAGACGGCGGTCGGGGTGTTCCTCGACGGCCTGGGCATCCGATCCGCCGACATGATCGGCAACTCCATGGGCGGGATCGTCGCGACCAAGGTCGCCATCGCCGAACCGGAACGTGTCGGCAAGCTCGTCACCATCGGCGGCATGGGCAAGAACATCTTCTCCCCGGCGCCCAGCGAAGGCATCAAGCTGCTGATGGAGTTCACCGACGAGCCCACCCGCGAACGCCTGGTCCGCTGGTTGTCGGCGATGGTCTATGACCAGTCTCTGGTGACCGAGGAGCTCATCGAGGAACGGTGGGAACTGGCCACCGAACCGGAAACCCTCGAGATCGCTCGACGCATGTACAGCACCAAGGCCTTCGCCGCGACGATGGCCGCCAACGCGATGGCCGACACCGTCCCGTACTGGGCACAGCTGCACAAGGTGACGTCCCCGACGTTGATCACCTGGGGCCGGGACGACCGCGTCAGCCCCGTCGACTCGGCGATCCTGCCGATGCGCGACATCCCCGACGCCGAGCTGCACGTCTTCCCCCGCTGCGGGCACTGGGCGATGATCGAAGCCCGCGAGGCCTGGCTGTCGGCCGTGCTGGCCTTCCTGAAGCGCGGTGCGGCATGACGTCATCGGCCGCGCGGACACAGCCGACCGGGACGCCGGCGAACACCGGGGAGTGGCGCGGCGCCGATCTCGGCAGTCGAACCGTTGCCTATGACGAACGCGACGCGATCCTGTACGCACTCGCCGTCGGCGCTCGGGCGGACGAGCTCGACCTCGTCTTCGAGAAGCGGTTGCGGGTGCTGCCGACCTTCGCGCTGACGCTCGCACAGTGGGCCCCGGACGAACTCGGCGCACGCGGCGCCTTCGATCCGACCACTGCTCTGCACGGCTCGCAGCAACTGGACGTGCTGGCCCCGCTGCCACCGCGCGGTGAGGTGACCATGACGGCCTCGGTGGGCGAGGTGTGGGACAAGGGTTCGGCAGCGGTCATCGAGGTGGTGGTCCGCAGTGACCACTTCGTCGCCACCTGGTCGCTGTTCGCCCCCGGCGCAGGCGGATTCGGTGGCGATCGCGGACCGGGTAGGCCACCGGCATCGGATGCGGCGCCGACGATCAGCGGTCCGGTGCGTACGACCGAGAACCAGGCGGCGCTCTACCGGCTGACCGGTGACCGCCATCCCATCCACATCGATCCCGCGGCCGCCGCACGGATCCACCAGCCGCGCCCGATCCTGCACGGGCTGTGCACACTCGGTGTCGCGGCGCTCGACGTGGCGCGGCTGATCGGTGCCCATCCGGCGGATCTGCGTTCGCTCGACGGGCGATTCGCCACCGCGATCTTCCCCGGCGACGACGCGGAACTGCGGGTCTTCGGCGACGGGCGCGAGGTGATGTTCGACATGGTGAGCGGTGGCAATCCGGTCATCGCGAACGGGGCGGCGGGTTTCCACGAGTCCGAAGGGCGGAACTGACCATGACCATCACCGATGTGGCCGAGCAGGTCACGACTTCCTCGCGTGCGGTGCGGCTGGAGGTGGCCGCCGTGATCGAGGAGACCGCGGATGCACGCTCACTGGTGTTCACGGTGCCGGCCGATCGTCGAGCCGACTTCGCCTACACGCCGGGACAGTTCCTGACGCTGCGCATACCCAGCGAGGAGACCGGCTCGGTCGCCCGGTGTTACTCGCTGGCCAGCTCGCCGTTCACCGACGAGCTGCTGAAGGTGACGGTCAAGCGGACCCGCGACGGTTATGCGTCGAACTGGTTGTGTGACCACATCTCCGCGGGTGACACGCTCGAGGTGCTGCCTCCCGCGGGGGTCTTCACCGCCAAGGACTTCGACGACGATCTGCTGCTGTTCGCCGCCGGTAGCGGGATCACCCCGGTGATGTCGATCCTGAAATCGGCTCTGAGCCAGGGGTCGCGGAAGGTGGTGCTGCTCTACGGCAACCGCGACGAGAAGTCGGTGATCTTCGCCGCCGAACTGCGGGAACTCGCAGCTGCACACGGCGATCGGCTCACGGTGATCCACTTGCTGGAGAGCGTGCAGGGTCTGCCGACCGTGCCCCAGCTCGCAGCGCTCGCCGCCGCCTACGCCGACCACCGCGTCTTCCTGTGCGGCCCGGGCCCGTTCATGGACTCGGTTCACGCGGCGACGGCGTCCGCCGGGTTCACCCGGGACCGGGTGCACGCCGAGGTCTTCACCTCGCTGTCCGGTGACCCGTTCGCCGACGTCGAGCTGCCCGACGTGGACGCCGATGCCGGTGATGCGGCGTCGGTGACGGTGAACCTCGACGGGCAGGAACACGAGTTCCCCTGGCCCCGCACGGCGACCCTGGTGGATGTTCTCCTCTCTAAGGGGATCAACGTCCCGTTCTCGTGCCGCGAGGGTGAATGCGGTTCGTGCGCAGCCACACTGACCACCGGTGAGGTCGACATGGACAACAGTGCGGTCCTCGACGAGGAGGACATCGCCGGCGGGATCATCCTGGCCTGCCAGGCACGGCCCCGCAGCGAGACCGTCAGCGTGGAGTTCTAGCATTCACGTCCCCCGGATCGCACAGCGGCGCAGGCGAGAGACCGCCTGCGCCGCTGTCGTGTTCACCGCAGCAGGTCGCTACCGAGCATGTGATGGACCGCGCGGTACGAGAACGTCATCGCGGTGCCGAGCGGGACTCCCGGACCGGGGTAGATCGCCCCGCTCACCGACGCGCTCGTGTTTCCTGCGGCGTACAACCCCTCGATCGGGCTGCCGTCGACCGTCAACACGCGGGCATCGGCGTCGGTCCGGACACCGCCCTTGGTTCCGAGGTCACTGAGGACGATGCGCGCCGCGTAGAACGGCCCGGTCGCAATCGGCGGCAGCGCCACGTTGGGCAGCTCCCGCGGCGGGCAGAAGAACGTGTCATACGGGTCGCCGCCGCGGCCGAAGTCCTCGTCGACGCCGCGTTCGGCGAAGCCGTTGAACCTCTCGACCGAGGCGCGCAGCGTGGCCGCGTCGACGCCGATCTTGGCGGCCAGTTCCTCGATCGTCTCCGCCGAGACCCAGGTGCCCGCGGCGAAGTGGTCGTCGGCCGAGGCCTCCGGAATCGACATCGCCGGCAGGACCGGGCCGCCCTCGGACGAGTCGAAGATCAGGTACGACGGCAGCGCGGACTCGCCACGCGCGATCATCTCCCGGCCGAACCGGTCGTAGGGCAGCGACTCGTTGAGGTAGCGGTTGCCGGTGGCGTCGACGAGAATGCCACCGCGGACACAGACCATGAAAGCGCCCGAGCCGTCCGGCAATTCGACGCCGGGGCAGAACCACGCCTGATCGAGGAGGGCCGTGTCGGCGCCGAGCGCGACCGCCGCGCGGATCATGTCACCGGTGTTGGCGCCCGCCGGGCCCATGCTCCACTGCGCCTTGCCGGGGGTGCCGTGGGCGGCGCGCATCTCCTCGCTGCCCTCGATGCCGCCGGCGGCGAGCAGGACACCGCGCTCGGCCCGGACACGAAGCGTCCGACCATCGGCATCGGTGGCCTCGACACCCACCACCCGATCGTCCTCGGTCAGGAGCCGGGTGACCGCGGTGCGGGTACGCAGGTCCGCACGACCGGTGCCCCGCAGCGCCAGCAGGAGTCGCCCGATCAGCGCCCGTCCGGCGATGAGGGTCTCGTCGGGGTGCAGCTGTCCGGCGCGGTCGACGATCGGAGCCGGACGCACCAGCTCGCGCACCTCTCCGGCAGCCTCGCTCGGCAGGTCGACCGGGATGATCGACCGGCCGGCATCCATGCGTCCCGGAGCATCGAAGTAGTCGGGGAACGGCTGGTATTCGAACTCCAGGTGCGGATCGCGTTCGAGGAACTCGACCACCGCCGGTGCGGTCGTCACATACGCGTCCTGCCGGTCGGCCTCCGCGTCACCGAGCAGTGCCCGCAGATAGGTGCGGGCGTTGTCGGTGGAGTCGTCGAGACCTGCTCGCTCCTGAACGACGCTGCCGGGCAGCCACAGTGACGCACCCGAGTACGACGATGTGCCGCCGAAGAGCGCGGTCTTCTCCAGAACGACCGTGTCCAGTCCGTTCGCCGCCGCGGTGTAGGCGCCGGCGAGGGCTCCGCCGCCCGACCCGACCACCACGACATCGCAGCGAATATCCCAGTCCTGCATGCTTTCTACCTCCGAGTTGTTCGTAGGTGTCATGCAATCGCACGGTGTGACCCGACGCACGCGGGTTCCCGCCCATTGAACATCCCGGACACAGAACTCCCCCGACGCAACGGGGGCCGTCGCGACGGGGGAGCGGATACCTGGTGTCAGGCGTCGATCTGTGCGGTGGCGGTCGCGAACCGCGCCAGATGCGCATCGGCGGTGCCGAACTCGTACTCGATGGCGGTGAGGCGCTTGAAGTAGTGGCCGATCGCCAGCTCCTCGGTCATGCCCATGCCGCCGTGCAGCTGCACCGAGTTCTGCCCGATGAAGCGTGCGGCCCGGCTGATCGTCGCCTTGGCGGCCGAGACCGCGGCGGCTCGCTCGGCGGGCTCGGCGTCGAGCGACAGGATCGCGAAGTACTGGGCGGCCACCGACTGCTCGAGCCGCAGGTGCATGTCCACCATGCGGTGCTGCAGCACCTGGAAGCTGCCGATCGGGACACCGAACTGTTCGCGTTGCTTGGCGTATTCGACCGTGTCGGTGAAGACCTTGCGCATCAGTCCGACGGCCTCGGAGACCACGGCGGCGGTGGCGGTGTCCCAGGCCTTCTCGAGCAGGTCGATGGCACCGTCGCCGGCGATGAGTGCGTCACCGGGGAGCCGGACGTCGGTGAACGTGATGTCGGCGGCCTGCCGGTCGTCGATGGTGCGCAGCCGCTGCAGTTCGAGTCCCTCCGGCGCGCCGTCGGCGAGATCGATCAGGAACAGCGAAACGCCCGCCGGATCGTGCGGCTCACCCGAGGTGCGGGCACTGACGATGAGGTAGTCGGCGATGGGTGCGGTGGTGACGACGGCCTTGCTGCCGTTGAGCTTCCATCCCTCGCCGTCGCGGTCGGCGCTTGTCTCGATGCGCGACAGCACGCCACCCGAGCCGTCCTCCAACGCGGCGAGCGCGCTCAGGGCCTCCCCCGCGGCGATCCGGCCGGCGGCTTCGAGCGCGACGGCGTTGCCGGTCGAATGCAGCAGTCCGGCACCGAGAACCACCGAGTCGACGAACGGCTCGACGACCAGCGCGTGTCCGAGTGCCTCGGTGACGACCATCAATTCCTCGGCGCCGCCGCCGAATCCGCCGATCTCCTCGGGCAGGCAGGCGCCGACGACACCGAGGTCCTCGACGAAGGCCTTCCAGATCTTGGGCTGCCAGCCCTCGCCGACCTTGGCCGCGTCGCGGCTGACCTGCAGGTCGTAGCGTGCGTCGAGGAACTTGTTGAGTCCGTCGGACAGCAGCTGCTGTTCGGGGGTGAGTGTGAAGTCCATCAGTTTTCTCCTGTGACCCGTCAGAGACCGAGAGCTGCTTTGGCGAGGATGTTCCGTTGAATTTCGTTGCTGCCCGCGTAGATCGAACCCGCGCGGTCGTTGAAGTAGTGCAGCGGGGCGACGGCCTGCCAGGGCTCACCGCTGACGTAGCCGTCGGCGGGCGGCGTGTACTGGAAGATCGGACCGCCCGGGCGGGTCGCATGCGGCTGGAAGACGCGGCCGTGCGGGCCTGCGGCCTCGAGCGCCAGAGTGGTGATCTCCTGGCTCAGCTCGGTGCCCAGGATCTTCAGCATCGACGCGATCGAGCCGGGATCCTTGCCCGACGTCATCGCTGCAAGTGCTCGGTACTCGAGGACTTCGAGGATCTTCGCGCGGATCTGGAGGTCGGTGAGCTTGCCCGCGAACGCCGGGTCCTCCGACAGCGGCCCGCCGTTCGGTGCGGTGACCGTCGCCGCGTCACGGCCGAGCTGCTCGGCCATGACCTGCAGCGCCGGGGCGGCCGCACCGCCGCCGCGCTCGAAGACGAGGAGGTACTTGGCGACGGTCCAGCCGTCGTCGATCTTGCCGAGCACGTTCTTCTTCGGGACGCGCACGCCATCGAAGAACACCTGCGCCTGGACCTGCTCGCCGGAGGCGAAGACGAGGTTCTGGACCTCGATGCCGGGGGAGTTCATGTCGATGAGCAGGAAGGTGATGCCCTGCTGTTTGCGCTCCTGGCGCGAGGTGCGGACCAGGCAGAAGATCCAGTTGGCCTCGGCGGCGTGGGTGGTCCAGATCTTGGAACCGGTGACGACGAGGTCGTCGCCGTCGTCGACCGCGGCCATGGACAGCGACGCGAGATCGGAACCGGATTCGGGCTCGGAGTAGCCCTGGCAGAAGAAGACGCTGCCGTCGAGGATGCCGGGGAGGAAGAAGTTCTTCTGCTCCTCGGTGCCGAACGCCATGATCGCGTGGGAGACCATGCGGATGCCCATCGGCGACAGCGCCGGTGCGCCGGCCAGGATCGACTCGCGGCTGAAGATGTAGTGCTGCGACTGCGACCAGTCGCAACCGCCGTACTCCACCGGCCAGGCCGGCGCGGCCCAGCCGCGCTCGTGCAGGATGGCCTGCCACGTCATCGAGGCTTCGTGGTCGGAGTAGACCGAGGTACGCAGCGTGCCCGCCGCCCGCAGGTCAGGAGTGAGCTTCTCGTCGAGGAAAGCCCGTACCTCGTCGCGGAACGCGGTGTCGGCCGGAGACCAGTTCATGTCCATGGGCGGTGCGCAACCTATCTGTAAACGGTTGTGGTCAGATTGGGGTCGAATGGCAATCTACCGAATGTTCGCTCCGGAGCGTAGTCCGGCTCACGAATCGGTTCCCAGTGTGACGTGCGCGGGGTCGTCCGGGGGCGATTCGGGCGTCGTCGGCGGGGGCGACTCCTCGGGAACCGGCTTGGTGCCCGACGAGGACAACAGGACGTCGGCCCAGCGGGTGGCCGGGTCGATGTCGATGAGCAGGGCCTTGGCCAGCAGCGTCAGCGGTACCGCCAGGATCGCACCCAGGGGCCCGATCGCCCAGGCCCAGAAGATCAGGGACAGGAACGTCAGCGTCGTCGACAGGCCGACGGCGTCGCCGACGAATTTCGGTTGGATGACCGATTGGATGATCACGTTGATGACGCTGTAGACCGCGATGACGACGAGCATCTTGGTGACGCCGCCGTCGAGCAGCGCGAGAAGCGCGGGCGGTACGAGACCGATCACGAACCCGATGTTCGGGATGTAGTTGGTGATGAAGGACAGCAGACCCCACAGGATCGGCAGCGGGACCGACAGCAGTGCGAGGGCGATGCTGTCGAAGACGGCGACGATGAGGCCGAACACCGTCGACACCCACAGGTAGCTCCGGGTGCCCTGGGCGAAGGAGCCGAAGGCCGCGGCGATGTCGGGACGCATCCCGCGCAGGTGTTCCATCCGGGCGTCGAAGCCCACCGAGTCGGCTGCCATGAACAGCAGCAGGGCGAGCACGAGAACGAGGGCCGACGCGACGCTCAGCGTGCTGGAGAGCAACTCGGTGACCACGTTGACGACCTTGCTGGTGTCGACATTGGAGATCATGTCGTGGACCTTGTCCTGGCTGACCCCGTGGGCGGTCAGGAAGTCCTGGAAGCTCGTGATGATGTCGTTGAACTTGTCGTCGTAGTCCGGCAGGATCGATGCGAGTCTGGCCACCGAGAACACCAGTGACGCGAACAGTCCGATCAGGATGCCGTAGACGAGGACGATCGTCGTCAGGAATGCCGCCCAACCGGGAAACCCTTTGGTGCGCAACCATCTCGGCACCGGTTGCACTGCCACGGTCAGCATCAGCGCCAGGAACGTCGGCGCCGCGAACGACGAGACCGCCTTGATGCCGCCGACCGCGACCACCAGACCGGCGATGGTGATCAGGACTATCGTTCCGCGGGGGAGCGTCCAGGCGGGCGGGTCGGTGCGGTAGGGCGGTGCCTCGGGCGCGCGCGTGGTGGCTCTGGAGCGGTTCGTGCCCCGACGTGCCATGCTCTCGCCTCACTCTCTGTACGACGCGGATCGTGCACGGTGTGCGCGACCGTCATCCAGTGTTCAGTACGACGATCTGCGGCGGAGTGCTTTCCGGTGGCGGGGTGTCAGCCGTCGATGATGTGGGCCCGTCGTGCCAGCGTCGAACTCGCCCCCGCCGCGGCGGCCCGGACCGCGGTCGCGTGCGCTCTCGGGTGGAAGCGGTGTACCGGGCCGGTGACGCTGATCGCGGCGAGCGGGGCATCGTCGGCGTCGAGTATCGGGGCGGCGACGCAGACGAGGCCGAGGGTCGATTCCTCGAACTCGAAGGAGACCCCGTCCTCGGCGATCTGGGAGAGCTGTGCACGAAGGAGCCCGGGGGCGACGATGGTGTGCGGTGTGCGCCGGCGCAGTGGGCGAGCGAGCTGCTCGGCGATGACGGGATCCGGCGAATTCGCCAGCAGTGCCTTCCCGATGGCTGTGCAGTACAACGGCATTCGACCACCGAGTCGCGACGGGGCGGCGGCCTGGCGATGTCCGCCGATCTTCGAGACGTAGACGACCTCGAGATCCTCGGGGATGCCGAGATGGACGGTTTCGCCGGTACGGACGTAGAGGTCCTGCATGAACGGCGTCGCGACTTCGATCAGTCCTCGCTCCGGGGATGCGCGCATGCCGAGCTCGAACAGCCCGCTGCCGAGCGCGTACCCGCCCGCTGTGCGGGTGAGAAGACGAGCGGCGACGAGCTGGCCGGCCAGTCGGTGCACGGTCGTCTTGGGGAGCGCGGTGCGCTGGGCGAGGTCGGCGAGCGTGACCTGCCGGTCATTGGAGTCGAAGGCCTGGAGCACGGTGATCGCCTTACCCAGCACGCTCGAATGGTCGAGCTGTTCCTGGCTCATCTGCGACCTCCTGTCGTACCGCTCACCGGAACGCGATGCTCGACCCAGGGTATAGCGGCACCCCACGATGGTGCGGAGTCGCCCGAGGAGATCGCGGCCGACGACCGAACCGACAACAGAGGCAGCACATGAGTTCCCCGACCTCGGCCCCCGACCGAACCGACCGCGACCCCGCGATCGCCGCTGCGGCGCAACGGCTCAGCAGCGCGCTGACGAATCGCCGGCCCTGTGCGCCGATCCGAGATCTCATCGCGGCCGACGACATCGAGTCGGCCTACCGTGTACAGACGCTGTTCAACGCCGACCGGACCGCCGCGGTCGTCGGCCGCAAGATCGGGGCCACCTCGGTGGCCGTGCAGACCCAGCTCGGCGTCGACCAGCCCGACTTCGGAGTGCTGTTCGCCGACATGGCCTTCGGCGACGGTGAGACGATCCCGATGGGGACACTCCTGCAGCCCAAGGCCGAGGCTGAGGTCGCGTTCATGTTGAAGAGCGACCTGGCCGACGGCGACCTCGACATCGAGCAGTGCCGCGCCGCCATCGACTACGCCGCGCCGGCCCTGGAGATCGTCGACAGCCGGATCACCGGCTGGGACATCACCTTCGCCGACACCGTCGCCGACAACGCATCCGCCGGGCTGTACGTGGTCGGTGACGCTCGCCGCACCCTCGACGAGTACTCGCCGGTCGACTCGACGATGACCATGACGATCGACGGCGAGGTCGTCTCGGAGGGCAACGGGGCCGCGTGTCTCGGGGATCCGCTCAACGCCGTCGCGTGGCTCGCGCGCCGGGCCCGCCAGTTCGGGGAACCGCTGCGCGCGGGCCAGCTGATCCTGTCGGGTGCGCTGGGACCGATGCGGCCGATCGCCCCCGGTGCCACGGTGACCGCCGAGATCGGCGAACTCGGTTCGGTGACAGCACATTTCACCTCCAATTGACTCTTCCGCACATCCAAGGAGAAGGACCATGACAACAGACACGCCACGGACCAAGGTGGCGATCATCGGCTCGGGCAACATCGGTACCGACCTGATGATCAAGGTGCTGCAGCAGTCGCAGTATCTCGAGATGGGGGCGATGGTCGGTATCGACCCCGATTCCGACGGCCTCGCGCGCGCCCGCGCAAAGGGCGTGCCGACGACGCACGAAGGTGTCGACGGCCTCACGCGCATGGAGGGGTTCGACGAGATCGAGATCGTCTTCGACGCCACCTCGGCCAAGGCTCACGTCGCCAACGACGCCCTGCTCCGCCCACTGGGCAAGCGGATGATCGACCTGACCCCGGCGGCCATCGGCCCCTTCGTCGTGCCCGCGGTCAACCTCGCCGACCACATCGACGCGGAGAACGTGAACATGGTGACCTGCGGTGGGCAGGCGACGATCCCGATCGTCGCGGCCGTCTCGCGTGTCGCGCCCGTCGCCTACGCCGAGATCGTCGCCTCCATCTCGTCACGTTCGGCCGGGCCGGGTACCCGCGCGAACATCGACGAGTTCACCGAGACCACGTCGAAGGCGATCTGCTCGGTGGGCGGCGCACAGCGCGGCAAGGCGGTCATCATCCTCAACCCCGCCGAGCCGCCGCTGATCATGCGCGACACCGTGTTCTGCCTCGTCGACGCGCCCGACGAGGGCACGCACGAGGAGATCCGGTCCTCGATCGAGAAGATGATCGGCGACGTCGCCGCCTACGTGCCCGGGTACCGCCTCAAGCAGGAGATCCAGATCGCCGCGATCCCGGCCGATCAGCCCGTCCACACCCTGCTCGAGGACGGCACCGAGATCACCCCGACGCACCAGGTGTCGGTGTTCCTCGAGGTCGAGGGCGCCGCACACTACCTGCCCGCCTATGCGGGCAACCTCGACATCATGACCTCCGCCGGCCTGCAGGTCGCCGAGCGGATCGCGCAGCAGAAGGACAACGCACGATGAGCAAGATCTTCGTCCAGGATGTGACCCTGCGCGACGGCATGCACGCCGTCCGCCACCGCATCACCCCGGAGAACGTCGGCAAGATCGTGCGCGCCCTCGACGCGGCCGGTGTCGACGCCATCGAGGTCGCCCACGGCGACGGTCTCGCCGGCGGCTCGGTCAACTACGGGCCGGGCAGCAACACCGACTGGGAGTGGATCGAGGCGGCCGCGGCCAACATCACCAACGCGCGCCTGACCACCCTGCTGTTGCCGGGCGTGGGCACCATCGAAGAACTGCAGCACGCGTACGACCTGGGTGTGCGGTCGGTGCGCGTGGCGACTCACTGCACCGAGGCCGACGTGTCGGCGCAGCACATCGCCAAGGCGCGCGAGATCGGCATGGACGTCTCGGGCTTCCTGATGATGAGTCACATGGCCGAGCCCGCGAAGCTGGCCGAGCAGGCCAAGCTGATGGAAAGCTATGGCGCACATTGCGTCTACGTGACCGACTCGGGTGGCCGATTGACCATGGACGGAGTGGCCGACCGGGTTCGGGCGTACCGCGACGTTCTCGACGCGGGCACCGAGATCGGCATCCACGCGCACGAGAATCTGTCTCTGTCGGTGGCCAATTCGGTGGTCGCGGTGGAGAACGGTGTCTACCGCGTCGACGCCTCACTCGCCGGACACGGTGCGGGAGCGGGTAACTGCCCGATCGAGGCCTTCATCGCGGTCGCGAACATCAAGGGTATGCAGCACGGTTGCGACCTCTTCGCCCTGCAGGACGCCGCCGACGACATCGTCCGCCCGCTCCAGGACCGTCCGGTGCGTGTCGACCGCGAGACGCTGACCCTCGGCTACGCGGGTGTGTACTCGAGCTTCCTGCGCCACGCGGAAGCCGCGAGTGCCCGGTACGGCGTCGACGTCCGGTCGATCCTGCTCGAGGCGGGCAACCGCAAGCTCGTCGGTGGCCAGGAGGACATGATCGTCGACATCGCACTGGATCTCGCGGCAGCGGAGACTGCGCAGGCGGGCTGAGTTCGTCCTTTTGATTCAGGTTGCGTTCTGTCCCGGGAAGCGGGACAGAACGCAACCTGAATCAGGGGCTACCCGGCGAGGATCAGCGGCCCTTCCACTCCGGAGCTCGCTTCGTCACGAACGCCATGATGCCCTCGAGGGTGTCGCCGCTGATGATCAGCGAGTCGAGCACGTTGGTGCTCGCGCGGACCGCTTCGACGGTGTCGGTGATCGCGTCCGACTGCTCCATGGTCGCGATGGACGCGCGGACCGAGGTCGGCGACGCGGCGAGGATCTCTTCGGCCACCTCGCGGGCGGTCTCGAGAACCTTTCCGGCCGGGGCGATCCGGCTGACCAGTCCGGCGGCAGCGGCCTCGGTGGCCGAGATCCGGCGACCGGTCAGGATCATGTCGCGGGCCAGTGCCGGCGGGATCAGCCGCGGAAGGCGGACCAGACCGCCTGCGGCGGCGGCCAATCCGACCTTCACCTCGGGCAGACCGAACGAGGCCTCCTCGTCGGCGACGATGATGTGGCAGGCCATGGCGATCTCACACCCGCCGCCGAGAGCGAAACCGTTGACGGCGGCGATGACCGGCTTGGGCAGGCTCGCACGTGCGGTGAGCCCGGCGAATCCGTTCTTGGGCACGGACAGTGCGGCCGGGCTGGCCGTCGCGGCGAGGTCGTTGCCCGACGAGAAGGCCTTGTCGCCCTTGCCCGTCAGGATCGCGACCCAGAGGTCGTCGTCGGCGAAGTAGGCGTCGAAGATCGAGTCCAGTTCGGCGTTGGCGGCCGGGTTGAGTGCGTTGCGCGCGTCGGGCCGGTTGATGGTCACCTCGAGCAGGTGTCCGTCGCGACGGATCTCGACGTGCGCGTAGCTGTCCCGGAACGCCGGTGCGACCACGGGGTATTTGGCGTCCATCGCCGCCTCGGTCAGCTTGACCCGGTTGCCCTTGTCGAAGGAGCGCACCACGATCTCGGTGCCGGCGGGATCGTCCGACGTCAGCAGGAGGTCGAAGAACTCGTCGTCGTCGGAGTCGAGGTTGGCGACGAACCGGGCGCCGAGGCGATCCGGCGCGGCGTCGTCGATGAGGCGGCCGATCACGACGCCGGTTCGCTTGCCGCTCTTCGACGGGATCACCGTGTAGGTCTCGATGATCGCCGGGCCGTCGGCGTCGCCGACGGTGGGAACGGTGGGCACCGCGTCGAGCTGCGCCTGGACCTTGGCGCTGTTGTCGGCGCGCCACGGTGCCGGGGTCGTCGAGTAGACGCCGGCCGCGTGCTTGCTGAGCACACCGCCGTTGGCGATGACGAGACCGAAGTCTCCGGGGGATTGCCTTACGCGCGAGACGACCTCTGCGATGGCATGCAGCGAGTAGTTGTTGCCCGGACCGCCGAAGAACGGCAGGCCGCCGGTGACGGTGAGTCCGCGCGGGTCGTCGGCGGAGAGGCCGAGCCCGTCGAGGATGTTGAAGACCGCGATCGGGAAGCAGCTGTAGATGTCGATGACCGAGACGTCGTCGAGACCGATCTCGGCGACCTCGAGCGCATGCTTCACGGCAGCGGGGGCGGCCGGTGCGGCGCCGAGGTCGGGGCGGTCCAGCGAGGTGCGCTCGACGGTCTCGGCGTGGCCGTGCAGGAAGACCCACTTCGACGGGTCGATGCCGGCGGCCTGCGCGGCCCGGATCGACATGACGACCGCGGCGGCCGACTGGTTCACCTGGTCGCGGGCGACGATGTAGCGCGTGAACGGATCGGCGACGACCCGGTTCCCGTCGGTCGGGGTGACCAGCTCGGCGGCGTCGCGTTCGGTCGGGGCGGCCGAATGCGGGTTCGCCGCGGCGACCTTCGTGAAGGGTGCGAACAGCTCGCCCATCGCGGTGGCGTACGCCTCGCGGCCCAGGCCGGTGTTGTGGCGGCGGGCGTTCTCCAGCAATGCGTACTGCGGGATCACGGAGGCGAGACCGTGACGCATCTCGGCGACGGTGATGATGCCCTTGAGGCCGAAGCCGCGGTCCTCGAGTTGTCCGCCGACGGTCTCGGCGAAGCTGGGACGCTCGTTGTCGGGCTTGGATTGCAGGTGACGCACGGTCGACATGACCTCGACGCCGAAGATGACCGCGGCGTCGGAGTCGCCCGCGGCGATGACGCCGGCGAGTTCGGTGAGCATCGTCTGCGGGGTCTGGCCGCCGGTGACGGCCTGCACGGCGCGGCGGGGGTCGGCGCCGACGCGCTTGCCCACGGCGCGGGGCATGTTGTCCGGGCGGCCGAGCGGCGACGAGGACAGCGGGCTCGAGATCTCGAACGAACGGATCGCCGCGATGGTGTCGATGGATGACGCGAGGTCGGAGGCACCTGCGTCGTCGAAGGCGGCGGTGACGGCGCGCGCCGCGAGGTCCGCTTCACCCAGCGCTTCGTATCCGGGATCGGTCAGACGCTCAGAGGCCTGGCCGACACCGACCACGACGGGGGTGTTCGGGTCGAGATCAGCGATCGAGATTGGCATACGCATAGATTGACACAAAGCCGCCGGAGACGTTCCAACATGGTCCGGGAAACGCCATACCTGCGGGTTCGGTCATCAGTGTGGCGGCGAAATCGAGACTTGGGAACGTTGCGTTCAGCGCGGTTTCAATCGTGGTTCTCGAGTCGGGCGACGGCCACACTATCGGCCGACAAGTCTGTACCGAAAGGACCATGTGATGACCGCAACCGTGCCCACGAGCACGCCGGCCGCCGGCACCACCGACGAACGGCTCGACGAGGTGTTCGCCCCGATCTTCGCCCGAATCGCCGAAGGAGCGGTGGCGCGTGAAGACGATCGCCGGCTGGCGCACGACGAGGTGTCGTGGCTGCGTGAGTCCCGGTTCGGCGCGCTGCGCGTGCC
This sequence comes from Gordonia sp. CNJ-863, assembly GCF_001942325.1. Classification (NCBI taxonomy): domain Bacteria; kingdom Bacillati; phylum Actinomycetota; class Actinomycetes; order Mycobacteriales; family Gordoniaceae; genus Gordonia; species Gordonia sp. CNJ-863. The sequence goes on along the minus strand of NZ_MKKG01000055.1, from coordinate 123,185 downwards.
GGTCGAGCTCGGCGGGTACGGCGCCTCGGTCCGTCAGGTGTTCCGGCTCCTCGTCGACCTGGCCACCGCGGAGTCGAACCTCCCGCAGGCGCTGCGCGTGCACTGGTCGTTCGTCGAGGATCAGCTCACCGCGCTGCCCGATCCCGAGGCCGAGCGCTGGCTGCGCAAGGTCGCGGAGGGCACGCTCGTCGGGAACGCCATCACCGAGCCCGGTGTCGGCGCGATCGACCGCTACCAGACGCGCCTGACCCGGGACTCCGACAGCGATGACGCATGGCGCCTGGACGGCACCAAGTACTACAGCACCGGCAGCCTGTACTCCCACCACATCCTGGTCGCCGCCGACCAGGACGGTGAGCGCGTCTCGGTGCTCGTCGACGCCGACGCGCAGGGCGTCATTCAGCACGACGACTGGGACGGCTTCGGTCAGCGTCTGACCGCCAGCGGGACCACCGAGTTCAGCGGCGTGCAGGTGTCCGCGGACCGCATCCTCGGCCCGGGTTACGGCGTCTCCGGTCGCACCTACGCCACCTCGTACCTGCAGCTCGTGCAGCTGTCGGTGCTGGCGGGCATCGCGCAGCGTGCCACCGAGGACGTGAGCGAATGGGTGCGCGAACGCAAGCGCACCTTCACCCACTCGACCGCCGACCTGCCCCGCCACGATCCGCTGGTGCAGCAGGTCATCGGCCGGTTGACGGCGGCCGCCTACTCGGCGCGCACCATCGTCCTCGAGATCGCCGATCGGCTCGACCGGCTCGCCGAGACCGGCTGGCAGGACGAGAAATTGCTCGACGAGGTCGAATTCGACGTCGCCCGTGCGCAGGCGACCGTCATCCCGCTGGTGCTCGACGCGACCACCCAGCTGTTCGAGGTCGGCGGCGCGTCGATCACCTCCGAGCGGCTGCGCCTCGATCGCCACTGGCGCAACGCCCGCGTGATCTCGGTACACAATCCGCTGATCTTCAAGCTGCAGGCCATCGGCGACCACGTGCTCAACGGCACCGAGCTGCCCTACGCCTGGAGTGCCGGCCAGAAATAGGGGGCTACCCTGGCCGCATGCAGCGGATGGCGGCGGCGGACGCCGCGTCGTACTGGATGTCGGAACGCATTCCGAACGACCAGCTGCTGCTGTACTGCTTTGCCGCACCGTCGATCTCGCTCGACGAGTGCGCCCGGCGACTGTCGGCGCGGGCGAGGCACGTCGACGACCTGTGTCTACGGGTCCACGACGTCCCGGCGACCGCCGACCGTCCGTACTGGGTCTCCGCCGAACCCGCACCCGACCAGGTCCGCGTCGACACCACGACGCGGACCTGGTTGTCGTGTCTGGACACCGTCGGCGACCTCGTCGCAGATCCGCTGGTGCCGTCCCGAGCGGCCTGGCGTCTGCATCTGTTCGGTCCGGTGACCGACCTTCCGGCCGGTTGTGGTGAGTCGGTCACGGGAGTCGTTGTCGTATTGCAGATCTCGCATGCGATCGGTGACGGTCGGCGCGCATCGCAGATCGCCCGGGACCTGTTCACCGCGCCGTACGACAATCGCCGTGGTGGCGGCTTCGGAATGCCCGGGCCGGTTCGCGATGTCGGAACCCTCGCGCTGGGTGCACTGCGGTTCCCCGGAGAATTCGTCTCGACGGTCCGACGCGGAGTACAGGTCGCTCGGATTGGGAAACCGGCGAATCCGGGAAAGCCGGGTTATCCGCTGACGACACTGAACCGCAGCCCCGGGTCGCGGCGACTCCTACGGGTCATCGTGCTCGACCGCGAGCGTCTCACCGCAGCCGGGTCTCCGGTCACCGTCGCCGTGCTCGTTGCCATCTCGCAGGCGCTACCGCGATACCTGGGCGACGATTGCAGACGTCTCGGTGTAGAGCTCACGGTCGGACGATCAAATAAATCGGAAGCGCGCAACAACTTTCGCAATGTGGGGATCGATCTTCACCTCGAAGTCGACGATCCGCATGAACGAGCACGACTCGTCCGCGCCGAGATCGACGCCGCCCGTGCGGCCGACGCCGACCCCGCACGAGTCGCGCAGCGACGCGTATCGGAGGTCACTCCGGCGATCCTCACGCGCTGGGGCATCCGGGCCTTCGACCTCGACACCCGACCCGAGACGGTCACCGGCGTGACCGTGGTGTCCTCCGTCGACCGCGGTGCCGCCGACTTCGACCTCGATGGCGGCGAGATCCTGTTCACCACCGGCTTTCCCGCCCTGTCGCCGGTACAGGGCCTCACCCACGGGGTGCACGGCATCGGCGACCGCGTCGCGGTGTCGGTGACCACGAGCCCGGACGTCATGCCCGACGTCGACCGGTATGTGGAGTTGCTGCGGGCCGGTTTCGATACGACTCGTCGCTAGGGTCAACTGGAAATCGGACGTGTTGACGTTGGGGCGAGTAGGAAGGGCCGGGTTCACACGAACCCGGCCCGGGTGTTGGTCTAGCGGTGGTTTGGTTCCCGCTCAACCGCTTCCTTCCCGCGGTGTCTGTTTCCTTCCCGCGGGTGCTATCCGGTAAGCGGGAAGGGATCGGCCACGCGGAAACATCTACTACCGAAAGTCGTTGACACATCCAACGATTCGACGATCTCAGCGATCACCGTCGTGGCTAACCGTTGGTGTCTGCATCTGCCGGGGAGGCCCCGTTGCCGTTGCCGCCGGAGCCCTTGGGGCCGCGCGTGAGTCGCTTGGGCAGACGGTCGGCGAGACCGCCGAGGGGAGCCACCGTCTGATTCAGGAGGTCCACGGTCTCGGCGAGTTCGTGGACGGTGTCCTGCATGGCGATCAGGTTGGGTGCGAGCTGACCGATGACCTCGGTCAGCTCGGTGATCCGATCCAGCGGACCGCCCGGCGCGATGGCGCGTTCGACCGCGCCGCCTTCGCCGACCAGCTGATCGAGCAGACCGGCCTCGGCGGCGAACCGGTCCAGGATGCCTCCGGGCGCGGTGACCTTCTCCAGCATGCCGTCGGGTGCGGTGAGCTTGTCGACGACGCCGCCCTCGGAGGTGAGACGTTCGAGGATGCCCTCGTTCTCGGTGAACTGGTCGACGACCCCGCCGGGGCGGGTCAGGCGGTCGAGTGGGCCGTCCTTCGCGGTCAGGCGCATCAGGATGCCGCGTTCGTCGGCCATCTGGTCGAGGAGTCCGCCCTTGGCGGTGAGCTTCTCCAGCGGACCGTCGGATGCGGTCAGCCGGTCGATGACCCCGCCCGGGTTGAGGAGCCGTTCCAACGGCCCGCCCGCGGCCAGGATGCGTCCGAAGGGGCGGTCCGGACCCAGCAACTCGGACAGCTGGTTGAGAAGGGCGAGGGGGGTACGGGCCGCACTGAGTTCGTCCTCGACTCCGAAGGCCTGGGTGATCTCGTGCTGGACGCTGCCCGCGGTGATGCGTGCGATGGTGACGGCGGACTCGGCTGCAGCGAGGACCACACCGGTCACGGTGAACCCCAGCCGCAGCGGCATCTGGAGGAGCGCACGAGTCGGGTCGGTCCCGTAGGGTGCGCTTCGGTCGGGAAGAGACTCCATGGTTCCCGACACTAGGCCACCGGCTCGCGATCGTGGGTGAAGCCTGGGCGATTCGTGGGTCAGGTGACCCACGTCGCGTCTCTACTCCGTCGCGGCCTTCGCAGCGGCCTTGGCCGCCTTCTTGAAATCGCGGACCTTCTGCAGCGAGTCGGGGTCGACGACGTCGGCGACCGAGCGGTATCCCTGCTTGCTGTAATCGCCGGCGAACCTTGGTCCAACCGGACGGCTTCACGTCGAGCTGCTTGGCGACGAGCGCGACGAAGATCTTCGCCTTCTGCTCACCGAAGCCGGGCAGATCACGAAGGCGCTTCATCAGGTCGGCGCCGCTGCTCGCCTCGGTCCAGATGCGGGAGGCGTCGCCGCCGTACTCCTCGGCGACGACCTTCGCGAGCGCCTGCACGCGTCCGGCCATCGAGCGGCCGTAGCGGTGGATGGCCGGGGGAGTGGAGCAGAGGTCCGCGAAGGCCTCGGGGTCGGCGTCGGCGATCTCCACCGGGTCCATCGTGCCGAAGCGGTCGCGGATCTTGGCCGGACCGGCGAAGGCACGCTCCATCGGGAACTGCTGATCCAGCAACATCCCGACGAGCAGGGCGAACGAATCGGTCGAGAGCAGTTCGTCGGCCGCGGGTTCCTGGGCGATCTGGATCTTCGGCATGGGATCGATTCTGGCAGACGCGGTGCGCGCGCCGCTCTAGACTGCCCCCATGATCAGCGGGGAGAGCATGACGGGGCGAGCAGGATCACGAGGCGCGTTCCGCGCGGGTGTCGGAGCGGTCATCGCGGCGGTGGTGGCAATGCTCATCGGCGTCGTCGGGCCGGGGAGTGCGAACGCGATCCCGGACTACACCGAGCCGAACTACGTCACGACCCTGAACTGCACCTCGGCGAACCCGTGGCCCGCAGGACCGGTGAAGATCCGCGTCGACGTGTTCAACAACATCCGGTTCCCGGCCGACGGTCTGCCCGGGCCGGCGATCGCGCTCATCGGCACCGATCGTGCGAAACCCGTCGCACTGGAATACACCTACGACATCACGGTGTCGTGGCGGAACCTGCGGACCGGGCGCACCGGCACCGTCTTCGTGCCGGGACGCGGATTCACCGTCAAATGGCAGGTCGACATCCATCCCGGTCGTGGTCCGGTCGCGTTCACGATCAAGCAGAAGCTCGGCGCCCTGGCGTTCAACCCGATGGTCAACCCGCAGTACTCGTCGTGCAGCGGGCGCGCGACCGCCTGACCGGTCTCGATCAGCGTCGACGCAAGCGTTCGGCGAGTCCGCCTATGAGCAGGTACTGCGCGGCGAAGTAGCTGGCGAGCACCCACGCCTCGCCCGCCACCCGGACGCGCGGGTCGGTGACGAGGTGGCGGCGGTTGATGATCGCCAGATCCGACAGCAGGAACGTCACGCCGCCGATCCGCAACCGCGGCTGCGGATCGGACATGGCGCTCGCGGTCGCCGACATCGTCGCGAGGGTGTTGCCGTACGTGCCCAGGACGGGCAGCAGCGCCGGCCGGTGACGGGCCAGCACCGCGGCCGATTCGGCGAGCACCCCGACCCGGGGGAGCAGCTGTCTCGCCGACGGCCGGGCACCCGCGCGCCACATCGTCGCGACGTAACTCAACTGGGCTCCGGCGAACAAGGTCGCGCCGAGTCGCAGGTAGCGGTCCTTGGCGACCGGCTCGGTCTCGAACTCCTCGAGCAGCATCAGTCGGTCGCCGGCCATCGAGAATGCCAGTGCGCCCGCCAATCCGGCGTTGTCGAGGGCGTCGCGCTCACGTGCCCCGGCCGCCGCCTGTGCCACCAGCAGCAGCATCGGCAGTGGCTTGGTCAGGCCCGCCGCCCGCCGGTGACCGAGAGCGCCGGTGACGGTGGCCGCCGCTGTCGTCGCCGCATAGGCGAGATCGAACGCCCGTTGCTTAGACAGGCGACGGTCCGGAAGACGGCGACCCATCATCGACTCACTTCAGGACTTTGGCGATGAAGGCGCGGATGTCGTTGTCGGACAACTTCGCCGACTGCGCAGCGTCGAGGGTGAGGTAGGTGCGGGCCTGCACCTTGCGATCGGCACGCGCCTGGTTCAGGTACTTCAAGGACAGCGGCACGACGACCGACGTGTCCTGGAGCGACTGGGTCATGATCACCGGCTTGACGAAGCCACGGCTCGGCAGGGCGGTGGCCTCGGTCAGCAGATTCGTCAGATCCGTGTTCTCCGACACCGGCTTGGCGAAGAGGGATCCCATGGCGAGACCGTCGACGTTCTTTCGGAACTCGGTGATGCATTCGTTGGCGGCCTTGGCCATCCACTTCTTACCGGTGTCGGTGAGCAGCGAGTCGACGTCGAGTCCCGGACGCACATTGCGGATCGCGCTGAGCGTGTACAGCGCGTCGGCGGCGAGACCGGACGGGATGCTCGCCGACGACGGTCCGAGATTGGCGAGGAGCGCTCCGAACTCGGCGGGGATCGACGTAGCCGCCGCGCCCTTGAAGTCCAGCGAGTTGCGCGCCTGCAGCTTCGGCGCGAGGCGAGCCAGCGTGATCGCGGCCGCGGCACCCTGACCCTCGCCGACGACGGCCCACGAGCGCGACACGGTGTCGGAGACGTCGTGTGCGGCGCTCACCGCGTCGACGATGTTGCGGGCGGTGGCCTCGAGGTCGTAGTACTGCGGGGTTCCCGGTGTGCCGACGCCCGCGTAATCGGTGGAGACGACGGCGTAGCCGCGGCCGAGCCACCGGCTCAGTTCGGTGGTGTCGTCCTTGGTCGGACGCTCCGACGGTGCGCACTTGTCGGCGATGCCGCGCGAGCCGTGCGCCCACGCGACGACCGGCCAGCCGCCGGCAGGTGCCCGGCCGGCCGGGACCATCAGCACGCCGGACGACAGGTGCGCCTTGCCGTCGGCGCCGGTACTCCAGTAGGTGAAGTCGTTGCCGGCGGCGGAGCCGGCGACCGTGCGGTTACGGGGCAGGTCACGGTTGGCGTAGACGGCACCCGGCGCCTGGCCCGGGCCACGGGTGTCGATCGTGCCCGCGTTGTCGTCGGCGGGTGCGCCCGTTTCCTCGTCGGTGGCGTCGGTGGTTGCGCCGGGCGAGGGGGTGCTGGTCGACGGGGTGGTCGTGGTGGGTTCCGCGGCGGCCTCGGCAACGAGGCCGAAGGAGGTCAGGCCCATGGTGAGGGCTGCGGCGACCGCGACCGTGCGGGCGATGGAGGCACTCCGACGGGTGGAAGAGATGCCGTGCGTGTTCATGTGTCGTCTATTCGTTCGGTGTGGCGGTGGGGGTGGAAAGATCAACGGCGAGAAGAGATCTCACGCGTAGACCGGGAGTCAGGCGTTGACGATGCCGACGGCCGGGAGGAACCAGCAGTTCTGGGAGCCGTTCTGCGCGGTGCCGAAGACCGCGGACAGGATGGTGCCCTTACCGGTCTTCACCGGGGCGAGACGCACACCCGAGAGCAGGGGCAGGGCGGTGAGGGTGGCGCCGTTCTTCAGCGGTTCGAGGTCGGCGAAGCCGCCCTGCAGAGTGCTGGTGTTGAACCAGGCGACCTGCATGGTGCCACCCTTGCCGGCCTTCGGGGAGGCCGGCACGAAGGCGTATGCGGTCTCGCCGTTCTCGACCACGTTCATCTTGTCCGGGATGCCTGCGATCGGCAGCATGTCGAGGAGCGGCTTGAGCCCGGCTATCGGATCGGTCTTCAGCGGCCACGGGCCCGCGACCGCGCCGGCGCCCGCGGTGACCAGACCGAGCGGGTTGTCGGGGGTGGGGGTCGTGCAGAAGGGGGCGACGGACGGGGTCAGGGTCTGGATGCCCAGGCTCTTCAGCAGTGCCAGCGGATCGGTGGAGGCCACCGGCCGGGGTGTCCCCGCAGCGGGAGCGGCGGCCGGCTGGGGCTGCGATGCGTCGAAGGGCAGCGCACCGGCACGTCCGACGACGTCCTGGACGGACAGCTGTCCGGAGCTGCCCATGACCGCCTGCGCGGCCTGGAGGGCCATCTGGTCGACGCCCGCCGACTTCAGCAGACGGACCGCGCCGGCCAGTTCTGCGTCGAACGGGATGGAATACGCGCTCAGCATGTTCGGCGGGAGGAGGGGGAGCGATGGGGCGGCCGAGGCCGGGGCGGCCGAGGTGACCGCTGCTGCGGCCATCGCCACGCCCACCAGGCCCACGCCGCAGCGCCGGATTCCGCGCCGACCGATCAGTGGACGTGTGAATCGAGACGTGATGGACATGGCACTCCTTCGAACAGCCGAACACCCCGCCACGTGTGGCGGGTGTGACAGATGGGACTTGAGTTAAAAGAGACCACGTGTGAGACGACTGCGGCAAGTCGCGAGTCCGAGCTGTGACATGCGCGCGATCGGTGAGATACCGACATTTCCGACGACCTGGGGTTTTGTCCTCGTAGCGAGTGAGACCGCCGCCACAGTCGGTTCGCGACACGTGGCGCGCGGGACGTCGCCGAGCGGATAACGGTCACAGAGACAACGACACCCCGGCGAAGTGCCGGGGTGTCGGTGAAGGAGAAGTCGACCGGAGGTCAGATGACGGCGAGGCCGATCACCGGCACGATCGTGCAGGACACGACCTGCTCCTTGGTCTTGGTGGTCACGTTTCCGTGGATCGCGGAGATGACGCGGCCCTTGCCGGTCCGGGCAATGCCGGTGAAGGTGCCGGGGCCGTCCTTGACGTTGATCTTCGGGTTCCGCTTCAGCGTGGTGGTACCGGTGCGGCCGGTGTCGACGTTGAGCCAGCTCACGATCAGCGGCTTCGCCTTGTTGTCGATGGCGGGGCCGGTGCCGAGTGCGGTGTAGACGTAGCCGCCCTCGCCGCGCTTCGGGCCGGGTGCCGGTGCTTCCTGGGGGCCTGCGGTGACCAGGGCGCGGCCCAGCGAGCCGCCGCCGGGGATGCAGCCGAGACCGAAGGTCGGGTACAGGAATTCCTGGATCTTCGGAGCGTTGGGGCCCTTCGGGATCTCCGGATCGCCGGGCTTGGGCTCGGCGGCCAGCTGGCGTGCCGCGGCCTTGCGTCCGGGCTCACCGAGGAAGTCGGCGACCGAACGCCAGACCTTGGAGACCTCGGCGGGCATTCCCGGCGTGTTGGCGAAGGCTTCGGCCTGCTGGAGGAGCTGGGCGTTGACCTTGCCGTCGGGGCCGGGGGTGGCCACCGAGCCGATGATCGCCGGGGCGAACGCACCGAGCGAGTCCAGCACGCGCTGGTCGACCTTGGGAGCGGGCGCGGCGCCGGCGACCGCCGGGAGTGCGAGGCCGGCCACGGCAACGAGGGCCGAGGCGCTGAGGAACAGGCGGTTGCGCCGGGTCCGGTGCGGGCGAGAGGTGGTCGAACGCAACCTCGACGGCCGTGTGAAACGCACTGGTGGTGTCCTATCGGTCGTGGCGCTGCGTCGGCTGGGAGAACAAGCTTCGTGCGCCTCGTGGTCGTGTGGATCCTGGTCGTGGAAATTGCCCGGGGATTGACGGGTGTTCATCGATCTTCCCACCCCGGACGTCGCGGGTCATTCTAAGCCCCTCGATGTCTTCTGTGTCCAGGTAGTCCGGCGGGTTGCGACTGTGACGTATGTGGTTATTGATGCAATTGTTACAGAAGTGATCTTTCGGGCGGCAAATCGTGCGTCGCGACGCCACCTGGTTGGATATGGGGGTGGATGGGACAGGGACAGCGAGTCGCAAGGAGTCGGATGTGACCCAACTGCCGGGCGTGAACGAGCTGCAGGCCGAGAGTGGCGGCCGTCGGCGTGGGTGGTCGGGGATCGCCTCCCGGGCCGTCGCACTCACCGTCGGAGTGGGACTGGTCTTCACGACGGCGGTTGCCTGCGCCGACGAGTCGACGACAGGCGGACAGGTCACCCTGCTGACTCACGAGTCCTTCGAACTGCCCGAATCGGTCATCGACGGGTTCCGCCGGCAGACCGGGCTCACCCTCGAGATCGTGCGCTCGGGCGACGCCGGACAGCTGGCGTCGACCGTGTCGTTGACCCCCGGCGCACCCAAGGGTGATGCGGTCTACGGCATCGACAACACCTTCGCGTCCCGGCCGATCGAAGCGGGAGCCCTGGAGTCCTACGAGTCGCCGCTCGCCGTCGACGGGGCCGACGAGTACGCGGTGCCCGGTGCGGCCGACAAGCTGACCGCCGTCGACCGCGGCGACGTCTGCCTCAACATCGACGACGCCTGGTACGAATCACGATCGCTGACTCCACCGGCGAGCTTCCGCGACCTGGTCAAGCCGGAGTACGCGTCGCAAACGGTGCTGACCGATCCCGCGACCTCCTCACCCGGCACGGCCTTTCTGCTGACGACGGTCGGTGCCCTCGGCGACGGCTGGCAGGACTACTGGAAGCGGGTCGTCGGCGGTGGCGCGACCATCGTCTCCGGCTGGGAGGTCGCCTACAACCAGATGTTCAGCGCGGGGGAAGGGAAGGGTGACAAGCCGATCGTGCTGTCGTACGCGTCCTCGCCCGCCGCGACCCCCGACACCAGCGCCCTTCTCGACAGTTGCTTCCCGCAGGTCGAGTACATCGGCATCCTCAAGGGCACCCGCAACTCCACCGGTGCGCGCAAGCTCGTCGACTACATGCTGAGCCCGGAGGTGCAGTCCGCGCTGCCGGAGTCGATGTACGTGTACCCGGTGCAGCGCGACGTCGAACTGCCCGAGGGCTGGCCGGCCCGCGCGGCCGTGCCGGAGTGGATGTCCTCGCTGCCGCCCGCCACGATCGCGGAGAACCGCGAGAGCTGGCTCGATCAGTGGCGTGACGCTGTCGGCAGGTGACAACCCGGTGAGCCGGGCAGGGGCGCGGCCCGCGGGCCGGACGGCGACGGTCGCCGGCCGGGTGGCACTACGTCTGATCCCGGCTCTGTTCATCGCAGTCCTCTTCGCCTGGCCGGTGCTCGCTCTCGTCCGCCGCGCGGTGAACCTGGCCGCGGCGTCGGGGGAGCGACTCGGTGAACTCCTCACCCGCACAGACGCACTCGCGCTCCTGGGGGTGACCCTCGGGCAGGCGGCGGCCTCGACCGTGCTGGCGCTCGTCGCGGCCGCACCGATCGCGTGGCTGTACGCCCATGTCGGCGGGCGGGCCTCGGTCCTCCTCGCCGTCGTGGTGACGGTGCCGTTCGTGTTGCCGACGGTGGTCGTCGGCGTCGCCTTCCGGTCGCTGCTGACCGGCCCACTGTCCTTCCTGCACATCCAATCCGGTCTCGGTGCGGTGCTGGCCGCGCACGTGTTCATCAACGTCGCCGTCGTCGTCCGCGTGGTCGGCGCGGCATGGCGGAACCTCGACCCCCGGTTGCTCGAGGCGGCGCGCACCCTGGGCGCCGGGCGGCTGCGTGCGACGCTGACGGTGGTGATCCCTCGACTGCTGCCCGCCATCGCCGGTGCCGCCGCACTGATCTTCTTGTTCTGTTCCACCAGCTTCGGCGTCGTGATCATCCTCGGTGCGGGGGAGTTGCGCACCCTCGAGACCGAGATATACACCCAGGCAATCGGCTACTTCCGTATCCCCGAGGCGGTGGTGCTGTCGATGGTGCAGATCGTCGTCGTGTTCGCGGCGCTGATGCTCACCCGCGTGTTCGCCGACCCCGCCGGGACGGGTTCGGCCCGTGGCGGTGTCGAACGGCGTCGGCGTGATGCGGCATTCGTGCACGGGCGGTTCGTGCGCCCGGCGATGTGGCTGGTGAGCGTGTGGACGGTGGTGCTGCTCGTCGGGCCGGTCGTTGTTCTGATCGCGCGGTCGGTGCGGCCGACGGTCGGCGGGGAATGGACGCTCGCCGGGTATCGCGCCCTCGCCGAACCGGTCAACGGGGTCACGCCGCTGGAGAGTCTCGAGTACTCGCTGGTGTCGGCGGCGTTCGCGACCGTCATCGCGCTGGTGGTGGGCGTGCTCGCCGCCGTCGCGCTCCATCGCTCCCGCGGGGTGGTCGGCGCGATCGCCTCGGCCATCTCCCTGGTTCCGCTCGGGATCAGTGCTGTCACATTGGGATTCGGATACCTGATCGTGCTGGCGTCGATGCCCTATGCCATCGCGGCGTCGCCGGCGATCATCCCGTGCGTGCAGGCGCTGATCGCCATCCCGATGGTCATCCGCATCATGCTCCCCGCGCTGGAATCGGTACCGGTCCGGCTGCGGCAGGCCGCCGCGACGCTGGGCGCCCGGCCCGCCCGCGTGTTCGCGACCGTCGACCTGCCGATCGTCGGCCGTTCGATGGGTGCGGCCGCCGGTTTCGCCTTCGTGATGGCGCTCGGCGAGTTCGGGGCCAGCAGCTTCCTGGCCCGTGCCGACACGACGACCCTGCCGGTGCTGATCGGCTCTGCGCTCAACCGGCCGGGCGCCGCCAACCTCGCGACCGCGATGGCCGCGTCCGTGGTGCTGGTCGCCGCGACGACCCTCGCCATGCTGGTGGTCGAGGCGTTCCGTCCCCGATCGGAGGTGCCGCTGCTGTGAACGGAGAAGGCCCCGCGACGAGGTCCCATGCCCTCCTCGAGATCTCCGACCTCGCCGTCGCCTACGGCGGGCACACCGTGATCGACGGATTGTCCTGGCAGGTCGGGGGATCGGGGTCGCTGGTGACTGCCGTCCTCGGGCCGTCAGGGTGCGGAAAGTCGACGCTGCTCCGCGCCGTCGCCGGGCTGGAGCAGCCGACCCGCGGGGTCGTGCGCTTCGACGGTCAGGACCTCGCCGGGGTGGAGGTACACCGACGCGACTTCGGGGTGGTCTTCCAGGACGGACAGCTCTTCGGCGGACGCAGCGTGGCGTCGAACATCGGCTACGGACTGCGGATGCGGCGCTGGTCGCGTCGCCGGATTGCCGATCGCGTGACCGAGCTGCTCGACGTCGTCGGTCTCCCCGGCTTCGAGAAGCGTTCCGTCGACACCCTTTCCGGAGGGCAGGCGCAACGAGTCGCACTGGCGCGTGCGCTCGCTCCGCATCCGCGGCTACTCCTGCTCGACGAACCCCTGGCCGCACTCGACCGACGCCTGAGAGATGAGCTGGCGGTGGAGATCTCGGAGGTCGTGCGCGCGGCCGGCGTACCGACCGTCGTCGTCACCCACGATCACGCCGAGGCCGCGACCATGGCCGACGAGATCGCGGTCATGCGCGACGGCGCGATGGTGCAGGTCGCCACGCCCTCACAGCTGTGGCGACGTCCGCTGGACGAGTGGACGGCACAGTTCCTCGGCGTCACCACCGTCGTCGACGCGCAGGTGCGCGCCGGAATCGCCGACACCGTGCTCGGCGAGATCGCCCTCGACCTGCCCGACGGTTCGCGCCGGCTCGGACTCCGCCCGGAGTCGGTCGAGGTCGTGGGTCCGGCAGGCACGGACGATCCGGGCGGGAGCCTCGCGACGGTCGTGCTCGTCGCCGAACTTCCGGCCGGTCCACGCGTGCGCATCGAGACGGCGGTCGGCGAGATCGACGCCGTGGCAGACGAATCCGTTGCCATCGGCGACCGGGTGCGGATCCGCCTGGTACCCGAGCGGGTCGCGGTCATCGGGTGACGACGGCCGCCTGATGACGGATACCGCGCGACGCGACCTCCTGCTCCCACCTGGATTGATGGTGCTCGGCGCGACGTCGATGTATCTCGGTGCGGCGGTCGCCGTCGGCCTCTTCGACGACGTCGCTCCATCGGCGGTGGCGTGGCTGCGCATCGCCGGCGCCGCACTGGTGCTGCTGATCTGGGTCCGGCCGCCGCGGCAGGCGTGGCAGTGGTCCCGCCTGCGGCTTGCCGGGTGCTTCGGCCTGATCACCGCGGGAATGAACATCACCTTCTACGAGGCGCTGGCACACCTGCCGATGGGTACGACCGTCGCGCTGGAGTTCCTCGGCCCGATCACGGTGGCGGCCTTGGGTTCCCGCACCCGACGCGACATCGCGGCACTCGTGCTCGCGGGCCTCGGCGTCGTCCTCATCGCCGACGTCCGATGGTCGGGGACCGGCGTGGGAGTGCTGCTCGCGCTGGCCGCCGCTGCGTGCTGGGCCGGTTACATCGTGCTGGGGAAGCGGGTCGCGGCGCGCGGGGCGGGCGTCGAGGACCTCGCCACGGGCTTCGTGATCGCCGCACTCGTGACCTCGCCGCTGGCGTGGTGGGTGCTGGAGGCGGTAGACGGTCGGGGTTCTTCCGAGGCGGTGGGCGATGGGGTCTCTCCGGTCGCGCTGATCGGCCAGGGCCTGGTCCTGGGCGTGGCGTCGACCGCGATCCCGTACGCCCTCGACCAGGTCGTGCTGCGTCGCGTCGGGCGAGCGCGGTTCGCGATCCTGCTCGCGCTGCTCCCGGTGACGGCCGCGGTGATCGGCCTGATCGTCCTCGGTCAGGTTCCGCGGCCGCTGGAGGCCGTCGGGATCGCGGCAGTCGCGCTGGCGGTGGCGGTCCGATCGGTCGATGAGGACGAGATCCCGCCGAGCTGAGTGCTCAGGCGGCGCGTGCCTTCTTCAGCGCCTTGCTGAGTTCCTTCTTGCTCATGTCCGAGGTGTCGAGCTTGCGCATCCGGTGGATCACCACGGGACACCGCACGCACCGCGTGGTGCTCTTGCAGCATTTCTTCTTGGGCTTCAGAGAGCCCACCTTGGCCGCGTCGACCTTACCCATGCGGCGAGGTTAGCAGACCCTAATAACGGGTGCTCGGAAGCCTGTGATCGCGGTCTCACCACATAAACCGATACTCTGTAGCGTTGAATCCCTAGGTGATCTGCACTTGTCGCCGGTCAGAGCTGTTCGGCCGCGAGCTGAATGCCTGCCGCCGAGGCGGTCCCCATCAACACGAAAGAGAGCCTGTGAGCGCTGCCCCCACCTTCCGGAACGTCGCCATCGTCGCGCACGTCGACCACGGAAAGACCACCCTCGTCGACGCCATGTTGCGCCAGTCCGGCGTCTTCGGAGAGCGCGCCGAGGTCGTCGACCGGGTGATGGACTCCGGCGACCTCGAACGTGAGAAGGGCATCACCATTCTCGCCAAGAACACCTCGGTTCACCGGCGCCAGCCGGATGGCACCGAGGTGGTCATCAACGTCATCGACACCCCCGGCCACGCCGACTTCGGCGGTGAGGTCGAGCGCGGCCTGTCGATGGTCGACGGGGTCGTGCTGTTGGTCGACTCGTCCGAGGGGCCGCTCCCGCAGACGCGCTTCGTCCTCCGCAAGGCCCTCGCCGCCGAGCTTCCGGTGATCGTGGTCGTCAACAAGACCGACCGCCCCGACGCGCGCATCCAGGAAGTCGTCGACGAGACGCAGGACCTGCTCCTCGACCTCGCCTCCGATCTCGACGAGGAAGCCGCGAAGGCCGCCGAGCTCGTGCTCGAACTCCCGGTGCTCTACGCCTCCGGCCGCGCCGGCGTGTGTTCCATCGAGCAGCCCGCCAACGGCGAGATCCCGGACGCCGAGAACCTCGACGCATTCTTCGACGTCCTGCTCGAGCACGTCCCGGCGCCCAAGGGCGATCCGGAGGCCCCGCTGCAGGCCCACGTCACCAACCTCGACGCGTCGGCCTTCCTCGGCCGTCTCGCGCTCGTCCGCATCCACAACGGCACCCTGCGCAAGGGTCAGCAGGTGTCCTGGTGCCGCGAGGTCGACGGTGAGCCCGTCGTCGAGCGCGCCAAGATCACCGAACTCCTCGCCACCGTCGGCGTCGAACGCGCACCGGCGGAGTCGGCGGTCGCCGGCGACATCGTGGCCGTCGCGGGTATGCCGGAGATCATGATCGGCGACACCCTCGCCGACCTCGAGAACCCGAAGCCGCTGCCGCGCATCACCGTCGACGAGCCGGCCATCTCGGTCACCATCGGCACCAACTCCTCGCCACTGGCGGGTCGCGTGTCCGGTCACAAGCTGACCGCCCGCATGGTGAAGCAGCGCCTCGACTCCGAGCTCATCGGCAATGTGTCGCTGCGCGTGCTCGACATCGGCCGTCCGGACGCCTGGGAGGTACAGGGTCGAGGTGAGCTCGCGCTCGCGATCCTCGTCGAGCAGATGCGTCGCGAGGGCTTCGAGCTGACCGTCGGCAAGCCGCAGGTGGTCACCCGCAAGGTCGACGGCAAGGTCCAGGAGCCGTTCGAGCACCTGACGGTCGATGTGCCCGAGGAGTACCTCGGTGCGGTCACCCAGCTGCTGGCCGCCCGCAAGGGCCGCATGGAGCAGATGAACAACCACGGCACCGGCTGGGTCCGCATGGAGTTCATCGTCCCGTCGCGCGGTCTGATCGGCTTCCGCACCGACTTCCTCACCGAGACCCGCGGTACCGGTATCGCCAACGCCGTCTTCGACGGTTACGACGCCTGGGCCGGCGAGATCCGCGCCCGCCACACCGGCTCGCTCGTGAGCGACCGCTCCGGCACGGTGACCCCGTTCGCGATGATCCAGCTCGCCGACCGCGGCACGTTCTTCGTCAACCCGGGCGACGACAGCTACGAAGGTCACGTCGTGGGTATCAACCCGCGTCACGAGGACCTCGACATCAACGTCACCCGCGAGAAGAAGCTGACCAACATGCGTCAGTCCTCCGCCGACGTGATGGAGACGCTGGCCAAGCCCATGCAGCTCGATCTCGAGGCCGCCATGGAATTCTGTGCCGCCGACGAGTGTGTCGAGGTCACCCCTGAGGTCGTACGGGTGCGTAAGGTGCACCTGGACTCGAACACCCGCGCCCGTGAGCGTTCGCGGGCCAAGTCCCGGGACGCCGCGGTCAGCTGACCGCCGAGCCGGTCTCTCGCGCAAGCGGGAGACCGGCACTCGTCCGATCGACCGAGAAGCATCTTCATGGGGGTATCCGAGGTGAAACGCGCGAGGCCACAGGGTCGCGACGCCACGAACCGGACCCGGGGCCGTGTGCTCGGGTTGCTCTCGTGCGGCGCCGCTCTGCTCATCGCCCTGACGGCGTGCACGGCGGATCCGCCGCCGCCCGTCCGCGACACCGGTCCGCCGCCGACGCCGACCGAGTACCCGGTCGCGAAGACGGTCTTCATCGCCACCGACTCGGTCGGCAACGGGTTCAACCCGCACATCGCGGCCGACCAGAATCCGGTGACCACCGCGGTCGCCGCGATGACACTGCCGAGCGCCTTCTCGCCCGTGCAGACACCTGCCGGACCTGTCTGGGAACTCCAGCGCCACTTCGTCACCACCGCGGAGGTGACGTCGCGGCAGCCGTTCACGGTGACCTACCGGATCCACACCGACGCCCAGTGGTCCGACGGCCTGCCGGTCACCGGCGACGACTTCAGCTACCTGTGGCAGCAGATGTCGCGTCAGCCCAACGTGGTGGCCCCGGCCGGCTACCGCCTCATCGACTCCGTGCAGTCCCGCGAGGGCGGCAAGCTCGTCGAGGTGCGCTTCGAGCGGCCGTACCCGGCCTGGCGCGAGCTGTTCACCGGCCTGCTGCCCAGTCACGTCCTCAAGGGCGCCCCCGCCGGCTTCCAGACCGGCATGGACACCGGCAAGCCGGTGTCGGCCGGCCCGTACGCGATCGTCGGGATCGACAAGACCCGCGACGAGGTGCGGCTGGCCCGCAACGACCGCTACTGGGTGACACCGCCCCGACTCGACCAGGTCGTGCTCCGCCGCGCGGGCAACAACGCCCAGATGCTCGACTCCGTCCGTTCCGGCGACTCCGAGATCGTCGCGCTCGGGGCCTCGCCGGCGACCGCCGCCGAACTCTCGGCACTACCCGGCCTGGAGACCGAACGCAGCCTCACCTCGAGGTCACTGGGGATCAGCGTCAACGCCCGCACCGACGCGATGAGCTCGGTCGAGCTGCGGCGCGCGATCCTCGGCCTCGTCGACGCGCGGCTGACCACTTTCGCCGGTGCGGGGGACTGGATCGTGGAGCCGTACGCGAACACCGTCTTCGCGCCGTCCGACCCCGGGTACACGCCCGTCTCGCGGGCGCGACCCGATCGTGCCGCGGTCGACGCGCTCCTCGCCGACGCCGGATACCGCCGGGCGGACCCGGAGACGGCTGGAGAGGCCTCGCCCGTCCCCGAGCCATCCACCGGTGCGCCTGCGTCGGAATCGCCTTCTGCGTCGGGCTCGTCCACGCCGTCGACCCCGGCGGCGACGCCGACCCCCGGTGCGGTCGAGGTCGCCAAGCTGCCCGAGGGCGTCCTGCCGTTCCAGAAGGAGGGCCAGGACCTCCTCGTGCGTGTCGGCGCCGTCGCCGGTGACCCCCGCGCCACGTCGGCCGCGGCGAGCGTCGTCGACCAGCTCCGCAGCGCCGGAATCCGTGCCCAGGTGGTGACGATGCCGAACAGCGAGCTGTACGGCTCGGCGCTGACCCAGAAGCGCGTCGACCTCGTCGTCGGCTGGACCGGACTCGGTGTGCCGCCCGCGGCGTCACTGGCATCGCAGGTCGACTGCAACCAACCCAAACCGAGCACGGAGCCGTCGCCCGCCACACCGCCGACCCCGACCAGCATCGCGCCGAGCGGTGGGGACGTCGGCGACAGCTACGCCAGCAACATCTCCGGTCTCTGCGATCCCACGCTGATCGAACTCGCACGCAACGCGATGTCCGAGGACGACCCGATCTCGACGCTGGAGCAGGCGGAGCCGCTGCTGGCCGCGCAGGCCATCTACCTGCCGCTGTACCAGGATTCGATGATCGTCGGCGTCACGCCCGAGGTGCGCGATGTGCCGCTCACCGGCCCGATCCAGGAGTCGATCTTCGGGACCGCGGTCAACTGGGAACTCTCGTGACCGACGCTTCTCCCACCGCCGACCGGCGGCTGCTGCTCGTCCACGCCCACCCCGACGACGAGACGATCATGACCGGCGGGACCATCGCCCGCTACCTCGCCGAAGGCGTCGACGTTCGCGTCCTGACCTTCACCCTCGGCGAAGAGGGCGAGGTCATCGGAGACGAGTTCGCACAGCTCGTCTCCGACGGCGGCGCCGACCAGCTCGGCGGGTACCGCATCGCCGAACTGACCCGTGCCCTCGCCGCACTCAGCCCGGCCGACGGGCCGGCCCTGACGCCCCGCTTCCTCGGCGGGGCCGGCCGCTGGCGTGACTCCGGCATGGCCGGGGCGCCGTCGGCGGACCACCCGCGCGCGCTCGTCCGGGCGCCGTTCGACGAGCCGGTCGGCGTGCTGTTCGACCTGCTCCTCGGCTTCGCCCCGCAGGTCGTCGTCAGCTACGACGCGTCGGGCACCTACGGCCATCCCGACCACAAACTCGTCCACGAGGTCACCGCGGCCGCGGTCGCGCGTGCCCGGGAGGCCGGTGCGGGCCCGGCGAAGCTGTACGAGTCGGTCACCGAGCGCAGCGCCCTGGAGAACGGTCTCGCGGCGGCTCGCGCCGTGCCGGACGGTTGGCGGATGCCGCGGCCCGGCGAACTGCCGAGCTACCCCGACGACCGGATCACCACCGAGGTCGACGTGCGGGCGTACTACTCGCACAAGGTCGCCGGACTCGCCGCGCACGCCACGCAGGTGACCGTCGCGCCGTCGGGGACCGAGTACGCGCTGTCGAACAACATCCTGCAGCCGATCCACGACCACGAGCACTTCATCCTCACCGACCACGATCCGCGTGAGGCCCCCGGCAGCGACCGGGAGACGGACCTCTTCGCCGGGATCGGATAGCGAAGATGCCAGCGCTCGATCCGCATGTCCGCGACCGGCTCCTGCTGGCGCTGCTGACCCTCGACGGCTTCGTGGTGGGCCTGCTCAGCGTTGCCTTCGCGTACCTGCGGTTCGGCGGGGTCGCGTTGCCTGTCGCGGCTCTGATCGGCGGACTTCTCAACGCCGTGCTGCTGTGGCTGGCGGCCGGATACACCTCGTCACCGCTGCGCTATGCACCGCTTGCCGCATGGGGGCTCGTCGTCGTCATCGCCGGCGGGATCCCGGGGCCGGGTGGCGACGTCATCCTGAGCACGTCGGGAAACTACCTGGTGCAGACCCTTTTTCTGCTGGTGCTGGGTGTCGGCCCGGCGGCGTTTCTCGGCTGGACCCATCGGCTTCCCGAAGCCGACGACTGACTTTCCCCGCCGCCGTTCCCTCGGGGCGAAGGGTGTAACCGAACGAGCGTTAGAGTGTGGTCATGGTTCTGCGCGCGTGGGCCGAAGACATCACGGCCCCGATCGAGCGCGTCACGGCGGCCCTGAGTCGTCTCCGTGACGACCCGACAGCCCTCGGCCCCGATGCCCTCGACGACGAGGGCTGGGTCGCGCTGCTGGGCGCCTCCGGCACCCGGCTGGAAGAACTGTGCGAACTCGCCGACACCGTCCGGGCGAGGGTCACCGATCCCGACGCCGTGACCTTCGTCGTGAACCGCAATCTGGACACCGGGGTCGCCGCCCGACTCATCTCGGATGAACGCCGCCCCGGCGAGCCCGCGCTCGCCGAGCTGGTCGGGGAGGCCGTGGAACTCGGAGCCACCGAGATCTGCATGCAGGGCCCGTTGCCCGCCGACCGGCCGGCCACCGACTACGTCCGCCTCGTCGCGGAGATCACCGATGCGGCAGCCGGTCTGCACCTGCACGCGTACCGCGCTGCGGAGATCGCCGACGGTGCGGTCCGGACCGGGGTGCCGATCGTCGAACACCTCCGCCGCCTCCGCGCCGCCGGGCTCGGGTCGATCCCCGGGACCGCCGCCCAGATCCTCGACGACTCCGTCCGCGGGTTCCTGTCACCCACCGGCTCCGCACCCGCCCGCGAGTGGATCGAGGTCATCGAGGCCGCGCACGGCGTCGGACTCTTCTCGACGGCCACCATCGTCTACGGGCACGTCGAGACCCCGGAGCATCAGGTCGCGCACCTGCGGACACTGCTCGGGATCCAGCGCCGCACGGGTGGATTCAGCGAGCTGATCCTGATGCCGATGGTCGCCTCCAACACGCCGCCGCATCTGACCGCCGCCGCGACGTCGACCGCCTCGCAGCGGGAGACCCGCGCACTGCACGCGGTCGCCCGGCTGATGTCCGTCGGTCTCATCGACCACGTGCAGGTCGCCTGGACGAAGCTCGACCCCGACACCGTGGACCTGCTGTTGCGCGGCGGCGCCGACGACATCGGCGGCCTGCTGCTCGACGGTCGGCTCATGCCGGATGCCGGTCCGGAGGTGGGCCGGGTCCTCGACGCCGACACCCTCGTCGCCATCGCCGAACGCGCCGGTCGTACACCGCGTCAGCGCACCACGCGTTATGCCGAGCCGGAAGCCCATCGGTTGCTCCCGATCCCGCAGGTACGTTCGTGACGGTGACGACGACGCAGGGGGGTGAGCGGGTGGACATCGACATGTCGCAGGAGATCGATGTCGCCATCATCGGTGCCGGCTTCGCCGGTCTCGGGATGGCCACGCAACTCGCCCGTCGCGGCCGCGAATCCTTCGTCGTCCTCGAACGTGCCGACGCGGTGGGCGGCACCTGGCGCGACAATGTCTACCCCGGCATCGCCTGTGACATCCCCGCACACCTGTACTCGTTCTCGTTCCGTCCGCCGGCCGACTGGGCCTCGCGGTATCCGAGTGGGCACGAGATCCGCGACTACCTCGAGCTGACCGTCGCCGAAGAGGGCCTGGCCGAGCACATCCTGCTGAACTGCGAACTGCGGCAGGCGGCCTGGGACGAGGCCGCGGCCCGCTGGATGATCACCGCAGGCAACGGTGACGGACCGGGCCGGGCGTTCCGCGCGCGTAGTCTCGTCCTCGCCGTCGGCCGGTTGTCGGAGGCGAAGATCCCCGACATCGAGGGTCTCGGCCAATTTCCCGGTCAGGTCGTCCACACGGCGGCCTGGCACGACGACGTCGCCGTCGACGGTGCCCGGGTCGGTGTCGTGGGAACCGGTGCGTCGGCGGTGCAGCTCATCCCGCACCTGGCCGACGCCGCCGAGGAACTCGTCGTGTTCTGCCGGACCGCTCCCTACGTGGTGCCGCGCGAAGACCGCCGGTACTCGGCCGACGAACGCGCCGCCCTACTCGATCCCGAGGTCGCCGGCGAGGTCCGCCACCGGCTCCTCACCGAGGCCGACGGGGCGTTCCGGCAGCGACTCGGCCTCCACCCCGAAATCGACGAGATCCGGGCCCGCGCCCGCAACCATCTCCACGAGCAGGTCGACGATCCGGAGCTGCGTGACCACCTGACACCGGGTTACGAGATCGGTTGCAAGAGAATCCTTCTCAGCGACGACTTCTATCCTGCGTTGCAGCGGCCGAACGTGGTGTTCGAGCCGAGTGCGCTGGAGTCCATCACCGAGTCCAAGGCCACCGCGCGCAGCGGACGCACCTTCGACCTCGACCTCCTCGTCATGGCAACGGGTTTCGAGTCCGCGCGTCCGCCGGCCGCGAGCCGGGTCGTCGGCCGCGCGGGACTTCACCTCGCCGAGCACTGGTCATCGGGCATGACCTCGTATGCCTCGACCGTCGTCAGCGGATTCCCGAACATGTTCGTGCTCGACGGGCCGAACGCGGCGCTGGGCCACAACTCGGCGATCTACATGATCGAGACGCAGCTCGACTACGTGCTCGGTGCGCTGGAGTTCATGGGCGGCACCGACGTCCGGGCACTCGAGGTCTCGGCCGAGGCCGAGGCCGCCTACACCCGCGAGATCGACGAGCGCAGCGCGTCGACCGTGTGGCTGACCGGTTGCGACAGTTGGTATGTCGACCCGGAGAGCGGCCGCCTGACGCTGCTGTGGCCGGGGACCGCGGCGTCGTTCCGAGAACGCAACGGCACGTTCGATCCCGCGCCCTATCTGACCATCCTCGATTCATCGGAGGGGGAACGATGACCGACCTCGGCATCCCCGTGGTGCGGACCGAACCGGTGGAAAGTGTTGCCGGGGAACGTCCTTCACGTGAGGCGATCGATGCCGCCCTTGCCGCCGCCGAGGCCCGGGAGTCGATCGACATCGACCGGGCCGTCACGCTGCTGTCCTGTGCCGGAGAGGATCTCGTGCGCCTGCAGTCGCTCGCCGGCGCGATCCGCGACGAGGGGCTCGCCGCGGTCGGCCGGCCGCGGCAGGTCACCTACTCGCGCAAGGTGTTCATCCCGCTGACCCGTCTGTGCCGGGACCGGTGTCACTACTGCACCTTCGTGACCGTGCCCGGCAAACTCGCCCGCGCCGGCGAGGGGTTGTACCTCGAACTCGACGAGGTCGTCGACCTCGCCCGCCGCGGAGCCGACCTCGGTTGCAAGGAAGCCCTGTTCACGCTCGGTGACCGTCCCGAGGATCGGTGGCCGGAGGCCCGCGAATGGCTGGCCGAGCGCGGATACTCGTCGACCCTCGACTACGTCCGTGCGGCCGCGGTGGCCGTGCTGACCGGGACCGGCCTGCTGCCGCATCTGAACCCCGGGGTGATGAGCCTCGAGGAGCTCCTGCACCTGCGGCCGGTGGCCCCGTCGATGGGCATGATGCTCGAGACCACGTCGCGTCGTCTTTTCACCGAAAAGGGGCAACCACACTACGGCAGCCCGGACAAGGACCCGCTGGTCCGCATGCAGGTGCTCCGCGACGCCGGTGCCGCGCGAGTCCCGTTCACGACCGGCATCCTCGTCGGGATCGGCGAATCACTCCACGAGCGAGCCGAATCCCTGCTCGCGATCGCGGAGGTGCAGGCCGCGGGCGGCCACATCCAGGAAGTGATCGTGCAGAACTTCCGGGCCAAGCCCGACACCGCGATGCGATCCAACCCCGATGCGGAGATGAGTGAGTTCCTGGCGGCGGTGGCCGTCGCACGTATAGTGCTCGGGCCGCACATGCGGGTGCAGGCACCGCCGAACCTGGTGTCGCCGGCCGAATGCGCCGCGCTCATCGCCTCCGGAATCGACGACTGGGGCGGGGTGTCGCCGCTGACTCCCGACCACGTGAACCCCGAACGTCCCTGGCCCAACCTGGATGCGCTCGCTGCGCGGACCGCGGAGTCGGATTTCGTTCTCACCGAACGCATCACCGCGCAACCGACGTATGTGCTCGACGCCGCGGACTGGATCGACCCGGCCCTCACGCGGCATGTCGCCGCGTTGGCAGACCCGGCGACGGGCCTCGCCGTGGACACGCGGCCGGTGCCGCGGCCCTGGCCGGCCGTCGCCTAGCGGAGCACCGGCGCGAGCGCCTCGTACCCGCCGATCACGTCGGTTGCGCGATGCAGCCCGAGGTCCTGCAAGGCGGCTGCGGCGAGGCTCGACGTATAACCCTGCTGGCACAGGATGATCCACCGCACGTCGTGGTCGACGGCCTCGGGGATTCGGGCATCGCTGGCGGGATCGCACCGCCATTCGAGGACGTTCCGCTCGATGACGAGCGCCAGATCCGTCTCGCCCTCCTGGGCTCGCTGGGCGGCCGGCCGGATGTCGACGAGGACCGCTCCGTCCTCGAGTTCGGCGGGGACCGATGCGGCGTCGATGCGCTGCAGTCGTGAGCGTGCCTCGGCGAGGACGTCGTCGATGGTGCGTGGAGTCGGCTTGCCGCTCATTCGGGTTCGTCGGTCAGGATCGTGCGGGTACGACGCAGATGGCCGGCGTCGGCCACCTCGTAGTAGGACATCGCGGTGAGCGGCGGGGAGTAGGCGTGGACGCTGAGCGTCGGCCCGGCGACCTGGGTCGTCGGGTTCTTCACGACGTCGTGGACCCACCCGAGAGGGAAGGCCGCCTGGTCGCCGGCGTCAAGGACGCGCACAGCCAGATCGTCCCCCGTCCAGTGGTACTCCCGCAAGGACCCCGAGAGGACGGTCAGTGCGCCGAGCGAACCGGCGTGGTCGTGGAGTTCGGTGGCTTCGCCGGGCGTCCAGCTGATGAGCCAGACGTCGAGATCGTCGTCGGCGTAGAGGCGCGTCGACCAGCGGTGCGTGGTGTCCCATTCGGTGGGGAGCAGGGCGTCGTGCCGGCCGTCGAGGACATCGGCGACACCCTGGTCGGTGATGCGCAGCAGGTCGGCGGGACGCAGATGCGTCGGCAGGTGGGTCCGCGGGCGCGGTGCGTCGGCCGCCACCCGAGTCCGGGCGAGGGGAGGGACGTTCGGCGAGCGAAGAGAGGCAGACGTGGTGCGGGCAAGGGTCGAGGTCATGAAGAGATCCTTGAGGGAAATGGATGTGTGGGTCGGGAGCCGAGGATCAGCGACAGCGCATACACATGTCCCGCGACGCCGGCTCGAGCCCCGACACAGCGCAGAGGCTGGTGCGAGGGCGGCCCACAGCGACCGGATTCACGACGAACATGCCGCCGAGGATGCCCGACGGATCGGCGCTCGTCGAGAGTTGTCGGCACACTGAGCGAAAGTCCGAGTGTCGACGCGAAACGGGGGCGGGCAGCCTGCGACGTCGACTCGGGTTCGATGTGACCGTTCGACCCGTCCGTGATGTGATTCTCGTTACAGCAGGGCCTTATGTGCGCCCTGGAGCCGGGGGTGATTTCGTCGTGGGCACCGCCGGGGCGGATACTCTGGGTTGCGGTTCGACCAGCCCTCGGACCGCAACCGGCGCCGACGCCGGAGAGTCGTTCGACGCCGAACTGATCCTCCGCCTCGCGCCGACAACGATCTTCCTAGCGAAGGAGTGAGTGGTGACCTACATCATCGCGGAGCCTTGCGTCGATGTCCTGGACAAGGCTTGCGTGGAGGAATGCCCCGTCGACTGCATCTACGAGGGTGGACGCATGCTCTACATCCAGCCGGATGAGTGCGTCGACTGCGGTGCGTGCGAGCCGGTGTGCCCGGTCGAGGCGATCTTCTACGAGGACGATGTCCCGGATGAGTGGGAACCCTACGTCAGCGCCAACGCCGACTTCTTCGACGACCTCGGCTCGCCCGGTGGCGCGAGCAAGGTCGGCAAGACCGACGCCGACCCGGCGTTCATCAAGGGCCTGCCGCCCATGAACGAAGAAGACTGACAGCCCGACGACTCACCGTCTTCGAAGTAGACCGCCCGGACGGATAGGACTGACCTCGCAGTGAGCACTCCCACCTCTCGCGCAGCAGCGCCGCTGCGTGTGTCGGCGACGCGCGTGAGCGGTCGGCTGCCCGATTTCCCGTGGGACACCCTCGCGGGTGCCAAGGCCACGGCGCAGTCCCATCCCGACGGCATCGTCGACTTGTCGGTCGGCACGCCGGTGGATCCGGTGCCGGAGCTGATCCGAAACGCCCTCGCCGACGCCTCCGGGTTCCCGGGGTATCCGACGACCATCGGCACCACCGAGCTGCGCGAGGCCGCTGCCGAGTCGCTTGTCCGCCGCCACGGCGTCACCAACCTCGACCAGTCGGGCATCCTCCCGGTCATCGGCACCAAGGAGGCGATCGCCGGCCTGGCGTCGACCTTCGGTCTCGGCCCGGGCGACGACGTGGTGATCCCGGAGGTCGCCTACCCGACCTACGAGGTCAGTGCGTTGCTGGCCGGTGCCCGCGCCATCCGGGCCGACTCGACCGTCGCCCTCGGCCCGATGAACCCGGCGCTGATGTTCATCAACTCGCCGTCGAACCCGACCGGCAAGATCCTCGGCGTCGACCACCTGCGCAAGGTCGTCGGCTGGGCGCGCGAACGCGGCACCGTCGTGGTGTCCGACGAGTGCTACCTGGGGCTGAGCTGGGAGGGTGAGTCGCTCTCGATCCTCGACCCGCGGGTCTGTGACGGCGACCACACCGGTCTGCTCGCGGTGCACTCGCTGTCGAAGATCTCCAACCTCGCGTCCTACCGGGCAGGTTTCTTCGCGGGCGACACCGAGCTCATCGCCGAACTGCTCGCGGTTCGCAAGCACGCCGGCTTCATGCTGCCCTTCCCGATTCAGGGTGCGATGACCGCAGCACTCCGCGACGACACGCACGTCTACGAACAGCGTGAGCGCTACGCGGCTCGGCGTCGTACTCTGCTCGCCGCAGTGCAGTCGGCCGGTTTCCGCGTCGACCACTCCGAGGCCGGCCTGTACCTCTGGGCCACCCGCGACGAGCCGTGCCGCGATACCGTGGCCTGGCTCGCCGACCGCGGAATCCTCTGCGCCCCCGGCGATTTCTACGGACCGGCAGGGGAGAAGCACGTCCGCATGGCAATCACCGCCACGGACGAGCGCATCGCGGCCGCGGCCGCGCGACTCACCGCATGAACCCATCCCTTTCACGTGGAAACGCCACCCCGCGGGGTGGCGTTTCCAGGTAAAGAAGGCGGGTTTGCGGGGGCGTCAGTTGTGCTTGTGCAACGCCTCGTTGAGCGCGATGCCGTCGCCCTTCCACGGCACGACCTCGACCGCGCCGGTCAGGCTGTTCCGACGGAACAGCAGGTTCGACTGGCCCGCCAGGTCGCGCGCCTTGATCTGCGTGCCGTCCGGGCCGGTCACCTTGGTGCCGGCGGTGACGTAGAGACCGGCCTCGATGACGCAGTCGTCGCCGAGCGGGATGCCGCAGCCGGCGTTCGCGCCGAGCAGGCAGCGCTTGCCCAGCGAGATGATCTCCTTGCCGCCGCCGGAGAGCGTGCCCATCGTCGACGCGCCGCCGCCGATGTCGGAGCCGTCGCCCACGACGACACCCGCCGAGATGCGACCCTCGACCATCGACGACCCGAGAGTGCCTGCGTTGAAGTTCACGAAGCCCTCGTGCATCACCGTGGTGCCGGCGGCCAGGTGGGCGCCGAGACGGATGCGGTCGGCGTCACCGATGCGGACGCCGCCGGGGACGACGTAGTCGACCATGCGCGGGAACTTGTCGATCGAGTACACGGTGACCGGACCGCGGGCGCGCAGCTTGGCGCGCACCGACTCGAAGTTCTCGATCGCGCACGGACCGTGATTGGTCCAGACGACGTTGGTGAGCATCCCGAAGATGCCCTCGAGGTTCGCGCCGTGCGGCTCGATGAGCCGGTGGGAGAGCAGGTGGAGTCGGAGGTAGACGTCGTAGGCGTCGACCGGGGCGACCGACAGGTCGGCGATCCCGGTGCGGACCGCGACGGTCTTGACGCCGCGGGCCTCGTCGACACCGACCAGTTCGCGCAGTTCCGCCGGTGTCGACTCCTCGTCGAGGACGACGGTCTCGGCGGTCTCGACGCCGTCGAGTTCGGGTGCGGGGAACCAGACGTCGAGCACGACTCCCGGAGTCGACCCCCCGTCGATCACCGTTGCGATGCCAGTTGCGTGTGCGCCAGTAGTTGTCACGGCACCCGAGTCTAGGCGATCGGCCCGGGTGAACGACGCCGCGCCTCCCGCCGCCCGCCGCCGTCGGCGCATCGGGGCCGACGGGTGCCCGCCCGTCATCCGAATGGCTCAAAGTCCTGGTGGGGGCAGGTTCGGGGCTCGTATCGTCGCTGCCATGACCGGCCACGACCGACCTTCCCCACCCGCCCCGCGGCGCAGGCGTCGCTGGCCCTGGGTGCTCGGCGGCGTGGGCGTGCTGATCGTCGTCGCTGTCGCGGTCGCCGCGGTGATCTTCCAGCCGTGGCTGATCTTCGTCGACACCGAGGTCGACGACGAGATCCCGGTCGCCGTGACGCCGTCGACCTCGCAGGTCGGTCAACCGCCGCCCGCCGCGCCCGTCGTGCTGTCCGAAGGCCGGCTGATCAGCCACGAGCATTCGACCTCGGGAACCGTCACGATCATCGAGAAGCCGGACGGTACACGGGTTCTCGCCATCGAGGACCTCGACACCACCACCGGACCCGACGTCCACGTCTGGTTGTCGCAGGCCGAGGTCGTCGAAGGCTTCAGCGGTTGGCGGACCGCCGCCGATCCGCCCCACGTCGACCTCGGGACGATCAAAGGCAACAAGGGCAACCAGGTCTACGAGATCCCTGCCGACGTCGACCTCGACG
This sequence comes from Gordonia sp. CNJ-863, assembly GCF_001942325.1. NCBI lineage: Bacteria > Bacillati > Actinomycetota > Actinomycetes > Mycobacteriales > Gordoniaceae > Gordonia > Gordonia sp. CNJ-863. The sequence continues at coordinate 94,945 of NZ_MKKG01000055.1, read as the reverse complement.
CCTATCCCGCGGTGTTCCTGTGGTGTGTGAAGTTCAGCGTCTCCTTCGGCGCCGCCGAGCTGGCCGCACCGAACGCCGGCTGATCCATGTCGGTGGAGCCGAACCTTGCCGGTGGAGCCGAACCTTGCCGGTTGAGCTTGTCGAAACCCCAGATACGGTAGGCGCGTGAGCACCGCACTCGACCTCGCCGCCGATCCCGTCGAACTGACCGCCGCCCTCGTCGACATCGAGAGCGAGTCGCGCAACGAGTCGGCCATCGCCGACGCGGTGGAAGCGGCACTGCGGGAACAGACGACGGGCTTCGAGGTCCTCCGGCACGGCAACCGGGTACTCGCCCGCACCAACCGGGGGAAGGCGCAGCGCGTCATCCTCGCCGGGCACCTCGACACCGTGCCCGTCGCCGGCAATCTGCCGTCGCGACGCGAGAGGCATCCCGAGGAGGGCGACGTGCTGCACGGCTGCGGCACCGTCGACATGAAGTCGGGCGACGCCGTATTCCTGCACCTCGCCGCGACGCTCGAGGATCCCGCCCACGACCTGACGCTGATCTTCTACGACTGCGAGGAGATCGCCGCCGAGTTCAACGGCCTCAACGACATCGAGCGGGAACTGCCGGAGTGGCTCGCCGGTGACGTCGCCATCCTCGGCGAACCCACCGCCGGTCTCATCGAGGCGGGTTGTCAAGGGACGCTGCGCGTTCGGCTCTCGACGTCGGGAACGCGATCGCACTCGGCCCGCTCGTGGATGGGGGACAACGCGATCCACAAGCTCGGGGGAGTGCTGACCACGCTGGCCGCCTACGAGCCGCGCCGCGTCGACATCGACGGCTGCGAGTACCGCGAGGGACTCTCGGCGGTCGGGCTCGGCGGCGGCGTCGCAGGCAACGTCATCCCCGACGCCGCGCACGTCGACGTGAACTTCCGCTTCGCCCCGGACCGTTCCGTCGAGCAGGCCCTCGACCACGTCGCGAGGTCTTCGCCGCCGACCTCGCCGACGGCACGGTCACCCTCGAGGTCACCGACGCCGCGGCCGGTGCGCTCCCCGGCCTGGCCCACCCGGCGGCCGCCGCGCTCGTCGAGGCCGCGCAGGGACGCTTCCGCGCCAAGTACGGCTGGACCGACGTCTCACGGTTCTCCGCCCTCGGCATCCCCGCGGTGAACCTCGGGCCCGGCGACCCGAACCTCGCGCATCGTCGGGACGAGCGCGTCCCGGTCGAGCAGATCCGCACGGTCACCGAGCTGCTGCGCGCGTACCTGTCCTGAGCCCGGCCGACGCCGGCCGGGAGCCGCATCGCACGCTGCTAGCGTGAGCCGCATGTCGACCGATCCGGAACCTCTCGCCACCGACTCCGCCGCTGACGACGTCTGCTACGTCGGCCCCATCCGCATGCGGCCGGAGCAGCGCGGCAAGACCACGGACCGGCGGCTTCTCGAATGGGTCGACCCGCGCGATGCGGATCGTCGCGCCGAACGCACGATGCGCGACTCGTGGCGGGTCCTGCGCATCCAGTCGGAGTTCGTCGCGGGCTTCGACGCGATGAGCGAGGTCGCCGAGGCGGTGACCGTGTTCGGCTCGGCCCGGCTGAAGCCGGATTCGCCGGAGTACGCACTCGGCGTGCGCGTGGGTCGTGCGCTCGGCGAGGCCGGCTACGCGGTGATCACCGGCGGCGGGCCCGGCGCGATGCAGGCGGCCAACCAGGGTGCGCACGAGGCGGGTGCCCAGTCGATCGGGCTGAACATCGAGCTGCCCTTCGAACAGGGCCTCAACCCCTGGGTCGACCTCGGCATGAACTTCCGCTACTTCTTCGTCCGCAAGACGATGTTCGTGAAGTACGCGCAGGCCTTCGTCTGCCTGCCGGGCGGCATGGGCACGCTCGACGAGCTGTTCGAGGCGCTCACCCTGGTACAGACCAAGAAGGTGGTGCGATTCCCGATCGTGTTGGTGGGCAGCGACTTCTGGGGCGGCCTGCTCGACTGGATGCGCGACGTGCTGGCCGCGCGCGGGATGATCTCGCCCGAGGACCTCGACCTGCTGACCGTCGTCGACGACCCGGACGACGTCGTCGCGACGATCGAGGCCGCCGCCCCGACGCAACCCGGCGTGAACCAGTCGGGAGTCGATGGCACGATTGCCCGGTGAGTGCCGTCTGTGTCTACTGTGCGTCCGGTCCCGTCGAGCAACGCTTCCTCGATCTCGCCTCCGAGGTGGGGGCGGCGCTCGCGCGTGCCGGTCACGTCGTCGTCTCCGGCGGCGGCAACGTCTCGATGATGGGTGCGCTGGTCACGTCGGCGCGCGCGGCGGGCGGCAACACCATCGGCATCATCCCGAAGGCGCTGATCGAGCGCGAGGTGGCAGACCTCGGGTCCGACGAACTCGTCATCACCGAGACCATGCGTGAGCGCAAACGCATCATGGACGAGCGTGCCGACGGTTTCATCACGCTCCCCGGGGGTATCGGAACTCTCGAGGAGCTGTTCGAGACCTGGACGGGTGGGTACCTGGGCATGCACGAGAAGCCGGTGGTCCTGCTCGATCCTTTCGATTTCTACGCGCCGCTCCTCGGCTGGCTGCGAGAGTTGTCGACAACCGGTTTCGTCTCCCAGCGGTCGTTGGATCGACTGCTGGTCACGGCCTCTGTCGACGAGGCGATCGAGTTGGCGACACAGCGGTAGAAACTTCCTACCGGCCGGTAAGGTGGCGCGGTGAGTGCGCGGGGCACTCACGACGCCCAGCGGAGAGCGGAGGCCACATGCCAGAGACCCAGCCCAAGGACGTCCAGACGGACTCGACGACAGACGGTTCGAATCAGGACACGGTGAAGACGGTCGGGGTGGGGGATCTCCTGCGCGGCGTGGCCAGGATGGCGCCACACGCGACCGGGATGATCAAGCACGCGCCGGGCCTGATCCGGCGGCCGCCGGAAGCGAAGAAGACGATCGGCTCGGTCTTCCAGAAGCATGCGAGTGCCCATCCGGACCGCCCGTTCGTCCGGTTCGAGGGCCGCACGACCACCTACGGCGAGGCCAATCGCCGGGTGAACCGTTACGCCGCAGTTCTTTCCGAGGCCGGTGTGGGCAAGGGTGACGTGGTCGCCCTGCTCTCCAAGAACAACACCACCGATCTGCTGCTGATGCTCGCGACGGTGAAGCTCGGCGCGATCGCCGGAATGCTGAACTACAACCAGCGCGGCGAGGTCCTCGAGCATTCGGTCAAGCTGCTCGGGGCCAAGGTCCTCGTCCACGACCCGGACTGTGCCGAGGCCTTCGAGTCGATCCCGGAGTCGGCGCTGCCCGACCATGTCTTCGACTTCGCCGAGTTCGACGCGGTCGCCGAGGGCAAGGCGGACACCGACCCGGAGGTCACCGCACAGCTGCCGGCCTCGACCAAGGCCTTCTACATCTTCACCTCGGGCACGACCGGGATGCCCAAGGCCAGCGTGATGAGCCACAACCGATGGCTGGCCAGCTTCTCCGGTATCGGCGGTCTCGCGGTCCGCCTGCGCCACAGCGACACCATGTACGTGCCGCTGCCGCTCTACCACAACAACGCACTGTCGGTGTCCCTGTCGTCGGTGCTCGCGTCGGGGGCATGCTTCGCGATCGGCAAGTCGTTCTCGGCGTCGAAGTTCTGGGACGACGTGATCCTCAACCGCGCCACCGCCTTCTGCTACATCGGTGAGTTGTGCCGCTACCTGCTGGCGCAGCCGGAGAAGCCCACCGATCTGCAGCACTCGGTGCACACCGTGGTCGGAAACGGGATGCGCCCCGACATCTGGGACGAATTCCGTGAGCGGTTCGGCGTGGACCGCGTTGTCGAGTTCTACGGCGCCAGCGAGCTCAACCTCGCCTTCGTCAACGCCTTCACCGTCGACAAGACGGCCGGGTTCTGCCCTCTGCCGTACAAGATCGTGGAGTACGACGAGGAGGGCAATCCCAAGCGCAACTCCGAGGGCCGGCTGACCGAGGTCGGCAAGGGCGGTACGGGCCTGCTGCTCGCGCAGATCTCCAACCGGGTGCCGGTCGACGGCTACACCGACGAGGAGGAGACCGAGAAGAAGATCGTGCGCGACGCCTTCAAGGAGGGGGACTCGTACTTCAACTCGGGCGACCTCGTCCGCGATCAGGGCTTCGCGCACATCGCCTTCGTCGACCGCCTCGGCGACACCTTCCGGTGGAAGGGTGAGAACGTGGCCACCACCGAGGTGGAGGGTGCCGTCGACTCATACGACGCGGTGGCCCAGTCGGTGGTCTACGGCGTCGAGGTACCCGGCACCGATGGCCGCGCCGGGATGGTGGCGATCAAGCTGCGCGACGGTGCCGACCTCGACCCGAAGCGGCTCGCCGAACACCTCTACAAGGCGCTGCCGTCCTATGCGGTGCCGCTGTTCGTGCGGATCGTCGACGACTTCGAGCAGACTTCGACGTTCAAGAACCGTAAAGTCGAACTCCGTAAGGAAGGTTATGCCGACGCCGAGGCCGATCAGGTCTACGTGCTGGTCGGCAAGGAGAAGGGCTACGTGGAGTACTACGAGGATTACCCCGACGACGTGGCAGCCGCCAAGGTCCCCAAGGGATGACCGTTTCGCCGACCCTGTGCGGTCGTCCGGTGGCCGTCGACCGTGCGCTGGTCATGGCGATCGTCAACCGCACCCCTGACTCCTTCTACGACCGTGGCGCCAGCTTCGACGACACCGCTGCACAGCGGCGCGTCGACCAGGTGGTCGCCGAAGGTGCCGACATCATCGATGTCGGCGGGGTGAAGGCAGGGCCCGGCGAAGAGGTCGACGCGATGACCGAGGCGGCTCGCGTGGTGCCGATGATCTCGTGGATCCGGGAGCGCCACCCGGATGTGCTGATCAGCGTCGACACCTGGCGCAGCGAGGTCGCCGACCAGGCGTGCGCGGCGGGGGCCGACCTCATCAACGACACGTGGGCCGGAGTCGACCCCGAGGTCGTCGCGGTCGCGGCCGAACGGGGTGCGGGGATCGTGTGTTCGCACACCGGCGGTGCCGTCGTCCGGACCCGTCCGCACCGCGTCTCCTACGGCGATTCCGTCGACGCGGTGGTGGCCGACGTGCTCGACGAGGTGACCGGGGCGGCGGAGCGGGCCCTGGCAGCGGGCGTACATCGAGACGCGATCGTTATCGACCCGACGCATGATTTTGGCAAGAACACTCACCACGGGCTCGCACTGTTACGCCGTGTAAAAGATCTTGTTAATACGGGTTGGCCAGTCCTGATGGCGCTGAGCAACAAGGACTTTGTGGGGGAGACTCTGGGTACAGACCTGGAGCAACGGTTGGAGGGAACCCTCGCCGCGACCGCTCTGGCCGCCGCCGAAGGCGCCCGGATCTTTCGCGTACACGAGGTCGCCGCCACCCGTCGTGTGGTCGACATGGTCGCTGCCATCGCGGGAACGAGACCGCCCGCCCGAACAGTCAGGGGACTTGCATGACCAAGCAGAAGCGACGTAACCCCATCGGTCGCGATAAGGCCGCCGTCTGGCCGACGCCGGCCGAGGAGCTCGGTACCAAGCGGCAGTGGTCGGCGACCCACACCTGGGAGCAGCCGGACTGGACCATCGACGAACTCGTCGCCGCCAAGGACGGACGCACCGTATCGGTGGTGCTGCCCGCCCTGAACGAGGAGGAGACCGTCGCCGACGTGATCGCCTCGATCATGCCGCTGTACGGCACGCTCGTCGACGAACTGATCGTCCTGGACTCGGGCTCCACCGATGCCACCGCCGAGCGTGCGCTCGCGGCCGGTGCGCAGGTCATCAGCCGTGAGGAGGCGGTGCCCGAGCTCGAACCCGTCAAGGGCAAGGGTGAGGTGCTGTGGCGTTCGATCGCCGCGACCACCGGCGACATCATCGCCTTCGTCGACTCCGACCTCATCGACCCGGACCCCATGTTCGTGCCGAAGATGCTCGGCCCGCTCCTGGTGAATCCGGAGATCCACTTGGTGAAGGGCTACTACCGCCGTCCGCTGCGTACCGGCGGCACCCAGGACGCCAACGGCGGCGGCCGCGTCACCGAACTCGTCGCCCGCCCACTGCTGGCCTCCCAGAAGCCCGACCTCACCGCGGTCCTGCAGCCGCTCGGCGGTGAATACGCCGGCACCCGCGAGATGCTGTCGTCGGTGCCGTTCGCGCCCGGCTACGGCGTGGAGATCGGTCTCCTCATCGACACCTACGATCGGTACGGCCTCGGCGGCATCGGACAGGTCAACCTCGGCGTCCGCACCCACCGCAACCGTCCACTCATCGAGCTCGGCGTCATGAGCCGGCAGATCGTCGGCACGCTGATGCGCCGATGCGGCATCGAGGACTCCGGCGTCGGACTCACCCAGTTCACCGCCGAGCCCGACGGCTCGTTCACGCCGCACACCACCGAGGTCTACCTCGAGGACCGTCCGCCGATGAACACCCTCCGCTCGATCGACTCCAAGGTGATGGCCTCCTAGCCATCCGGCCACACCCCGACTCCGGCGACACCCTGACACGCCTACGGCGTGCCGCAGTGTCGCCGGATTCGTGTGCGGAGGCGATCGCCGGCCCGGCCGCCAGGTGCCGCCGGGGCCGCGCGCCGGCGGTCTGTCAGGATGGAATGCATGCAGACCCTGCTGCTGTACCTGCTGATCATGGCGCTCGTCGCCGGGGCAGTGTTCGCCGTCGTGTGGTTCGTCTTCGGGCGCGGGGAGGAACTGCCCCCGGTCGAACCCGACACCACACTGACCCGCCTGCCGAGGGTCGGGATCGGCGGCGACGACGTTCGCGCGTTGCGTTTCGCGCAGACGTTCCGGGGTTACAAGCAATCCGAGGTCGATTGGGCGCTGGCGCGTCTCGCACGCGAGGTCGACGACCTCCGCGCGGTCATCGCACGGCTCCGGGAGCGCGAGTCTGGGTCAGGTCCGCTCCCCGGCGCCACGGGCGTCCCCGAGGCTGCCGAAGACGATGCCGCCGCCCCCGAGAATGGCCGGGATCAGGCGGCTTACGACGACCCGACCCCCAATCCCGCCTCCCGCGAAGCAGGTCCGTCGATACGCTCGGAGAGGTGAGCAGAGCACACCGGAACAACGCTTGTGTCGCGCACTCGCATTCGATTGAGACGACGACACGTATCATGTTCGAAGCAGGGACACTGTGAAGGGAGCTTGAGAATGGCGGCAATGAAGCCACGTACTGGGGACGGCCCCCTCGAAGCGGCCAAAGAAGGGCGTGGAATCGTTGTCCGGATTCCGATCGAGGGCGGAGGTCGCCTCGTCGTCGAGCTGACCGCCGACGAAGCCGCCGCACTGGGTGAGGAACTCCGCGGGGTCACCGGCTGAACGGAGATCTCGCCGACGTCGTCGAGCTGCTTCGATGCCCGGTGTGTGCCGGGTCATTCGAGACCGGACCTCTCGGGACCGGGCACGACGAAACTTCCCCGGCCGCAGCCGGGTCTGGACCGTCACCGCGTGGAGTCGCACTCCGCTGCGGTGACGGTCACTCCTTCGACATCGCCAAACAGGGTTACGTCTCGCTCCTCGACGGACGTTCGGGATCGCTGCGTGCCGACACCGCGGCAATGGTCGCGGCCCGTGCGCGTGTCCACGACGCCGGATTCTTCACCCCGGTCCTCGCCGCGGTCGCGGACCGGACACGCGAATTAGGTGCCGGTGTCGACAAACCCGTCGTACTCGACGCCGGAGCCGGTGGCGGTCACTACCTTCGCGCCGCGGTCTCCGCGCTCGCCGACTCGTCGCCGTCCGTCCGGGCACGGGGACTCGGCATCGATCTCTCCAAATTCTGTGCGCGGGCGATCTCCCGCGGCACCCCACGACACGCCGCAATCGTCGCCGACATCTGGCGTGGCCTACCGATCGCCGATGACGCTGCCACTGTTGTGCTCTCGGTGTTCGCCCCGCGCAACGCCGCCGAGTTCGCACGGGTACTCCAACCCCACGGTGGGCTCGTCGTGGTCAGCCCGGCTGCCGACCACCTCGCCGAGATCATCGAACCGATGCAGATGCTGCGGGTCGACTCCGGCAAGTACGAACGCCTCCAGGCCACCTTCGCCGACGGTTTCGAGGTCGTCGACTCGTCGACGATCCGGCACGTCATCGAACTCGACGCGCAGACCGTGGGCGACCTGGTGGCGATGGGGCCGTCGGCCTTTCATGCCGACGACGCCGACATCCGCTCGCGTGCAGACGCATTCGTGGGAGGTGGCACCGTGGGCGTGACACTGTCGGTGGTCGTGACGACCTGCCGCCCGATCGCGCAGGGCTGACCTGCCGCAACGGCGCGCTGTCAGCGGAGTACGGACCGGTACACCCCTAGGGTCTGTTCGGCGATCGTCGACCAGGAGAACTCGGCTTCGGCACGCTCGCGGCCGGCCGCACCCATCGCCGTGGCCGCGACGGGATCTCCGACGACGGCGTTGACCGTCTGGGCGAGATCGTGTTCGAAGGTCTGCGGATCGACGGGGTCGTAGGGCACCAACCGGCCGGTGACGTGATCGCGCACCACCTCCGGGATACCGCCGACTTCCGACGCCACGACGGCGGTCCCGCAGGCCATGGCCTCCAGGTTCACGATGCCGAGCGGTTCGTACACCGACGGGCACACGAAGACCGATGCTGCAGTGAGGATCTCGCGGATGCGGGGGAGCGGCAGCATCTCCCGTATCCAGTGCACGCCGGGTCGTGACGCGGACAGCTCGCCGACCGCCGACTCGATCTCGGCGCCGATCTCCGGGGTGTCGGGGGCGCCGGCGCAGAGCACGAGCTGGATGTCCGGATCGAACCGGTGGGCGGCAGCGACGAGATGGGCGACGCCCTTCTGCCTGGTGATACGGCCGACGAAGGCGACGATCGGACGCTCCGGATCGACGCCGAGCGCAGTCAGCGTCGATTCGGGGCCGAACGGGTCGTCGACGGGATACCACTGGTCGGTGTCGATGCCGTTGCGCACCACGTGGACACGTTCGGGATCGAGATGCGGATAGGTGGTGCAGATCTCGCTGCGCATCCCCGAGCTCACGGCGATCACCGCGTCGGCGTACTCGACCGCGTTGCGCTCGACCCAGCTCGACACCCGATAACCACCGCCGAGCTGTTCGGCCTTCCACGGGCGTGACGGTTCGAGCGAATGCGCGGTGAGGATGTGAGGGACGCCGTACAGCTGCGCGGCGACGTGCCCGGCGAGGCCGGTGTACCAGGTGTGGGAGTGCACGACGTCGGCGCCTTCGGCACCGACGGCCATCCGCAGGTCGGCGGACAGCGTCGTGATCGCCGCATTCGCGCCGGCCAGGCCCGGGTCCGGCGAATAGACCGCCGCGGTCTCCCGCTCGGCACCCATGCAGTGCACATCTACGGTGGCGAGATCGCGTAGGTGGCGGACCAATTCGGTGACGTGTACACCGGCGCCGCCGTACACCTCGGGTGGATACTCCCGTGTCATCATCGCCACCCTCATATCGACGACGCTAGTGGCATCCGCAGCAGTTCGCCATCGCAGAGTGAACACAACCGCGAATCCGATGGTGCGGTCATCTGGCCGAGGCTCCCGATCGCGGTTAAGTTGGGGGAGTGAGATCACAGCCGCACGTCCTCGGCATCGTCCTCGCGGGCGGCGAAGGTAAACGCCTTTACCCGCTGACGATGGATCGGGCAAAGCCTGCGGTGCCCTTCGGCGGTGCCTACCGGCTGATCGACTTCGTGCTGTCGAACCTGGTCAATGCCGGATACGAGCGCATATGCGTGCTGACACAATACAAATCGCATTCGCTGGACCGGCACATCTCGCAAACCTGGTGGACATCGGGATTTCATGGCGAATACATCACCCCGGTGCCCGCGCAGCAGCGCCTCGGTCCGCGCTGGTACACGGGTAGCGCAGATGCAATCTTCCAGTCCATGAACTTGATCAGCGATGAACAGCCGGAATACATCGTGGTGTTCGGTGCCGATCACGTGTATCGCATGGACCCGTCGCAGATGGTCGAGGCGCACATCGCATCGGGAGCCGACGTCACCGTCGCCGGCATCCGCGTACCGCGTGCGGAGGCCGTGGCCTTCGGGTGCATCGACTCCGACGCGTCCGGCAAGATCACGCGCTTCCTCGAGAAGCCCGCGGACCCGCCCGGGACCCCCGACGATCCGGACTCGACCTTCGCCTCCATGGGCAACTACGTGTTCACCACCGAGGCTCTCGTCGACGCCCTGCGCGCCGACGCCGCCGACTCAGACTCCGACCACGACATGGGCGGCGACATCATCCCCGCGTTCGTCGCGCGCGACACCGCCTACGTCTACGACTTCAAGGACAACGAGGTGCCCGGGGCCACCGAGCGCGACAAGGGCTACTGGCGTGACGTCGGAACCCTCGACGCGTTCTACGAGGCGCACATGGACCTCGTGTCCGTGCACCCGATCTTCAACCTGTACAACGGCCGCTGGCCGATCCGCGGCGAGACACACAACCTGCCGCCGGCCAAGTTCGTCCAGAGTGGCGTCGCCGAGGACTCGGTGGTCGGTTCGGGCTGCATCATCTCGGGTGGGACGGTACGCAATTCGGTGCTGTCGTCCAACGTCATCGTCGAGGACGGCGCGATCATCGAGGGCAGCGTCCTCATGCCGGGCGTACGGGTCGGCAAGGGTGCGGTCGTGCGCAGGGCCATCCTCGACAAGAACGTCGTCGTCGGCGACGGTGAGCAGCTCGGCGTCGACCCCGACGCCGATCGCGAACGCTTTTCCGTCAGCGCCGGAGGTGTGGTGACGGTCGGCAAGGGGATTCGGGTCTAGCGTCCGACCCTGCCAACCGAGTAGCGGCGCCCGAGCGGAGCGGAGACGCCGCGTGTCGAGGTCAGCTCGCCAAGGCCGCGCGGATCAGTTCCGGGATGTCGGCGTCGGCATCCGGGGGCAGGTCATCGATGGGCCACCACTGCAGGTCCACGGACTCCTCGCTGCGTGCGAACTGCGGCAGGCCACCGTCGGCGGTCGGGCCGGCGACCACCCGGTAGCGCACGTCGAGATGCCGGGTCGGCACGCCGAGCGAGCAGGTGATCGGGTGGGTGTGCAGGTGGACGATGCCACCGCCGGCGCCGATCTGGTCGAGATCGAGCCCGGGGATGCCGGATTCCTCGCGGGCCTCTCGCAAGGCGGCGTCGGCCAGGGTCTCGTCGGACGGTTCGCAGTGTCCGCCGAGCTGAATCCACTTGCCGACGCGCGGATGCAGGGTCAGCAGGACATGGCTGCGATCGGCGTCGAAGACGATGGCCGACCCGGTGACATGTCCTGCCGCACAGGCCCGCAGGCACGCGTCCGGGGCAGCGGCCAGGAACGCGAGGTAGGCATGCCGGAGGCTGTCCTGTCCCGAGTCGGGCGCCTGCCAGGCGGTCAATGCCTCGGCAGCAGAGGCGTGCAGGGATTCCGCGCTCACAGTTCGATCACCCACTCGTCGGTCGGCGCCGCGTCGCGCAGCGGGGCAGCTTCGAGCGGGTGTCCGATGGCGACCGCGCCCAACGGCTCCCACGACGCGTCCACTTCGAGGACACGACGTACCGTAGGTGCGGCGAAGATCGTCGAGCCGACCCAGCAGCTGCCGATCTCGCGGACCGACAGCGCGATCAGCAGGCTCGCCACGGCACCGCCGGCGGCCACCGTGAACATGGTGTGCTCGGCCGCGTTCCGACGCTCGTCGGGGTACTCGTGCACGCCGTCTGGTACCAGGAACGGGATCACCAGTTCCGGTGCGTCATAGAGGATCTGGCCGCGGCGGAGTCGCTTCTCGATCGATTCGGGTGTCTTGGAATCGGATTCGAGGTCGGCGCGCCATTCGGCGGTCATCGCGTCGAGCAGCGCACGACGCCGCTGCTCCGAGCGGACCCACACGAACCGCACCGGATGGGTGTGGTGCGGCGCGGGCGCGGTGAGGGCCTCACCCAGGGCGGTGCGGATCAGTTCCGGGTCGACCGGCCGGGTATCGAAGGCGCGTACGGACCGTCGGGTGCGGATCGCCTCCCGACGACCCAGGGCGATGGCCTCCTCGGTGCCGAGCCGGAACAGGTCCTCGTCGGCGGGCCGGATCAGATCGGCGGCGGTCGAACCGTCGTCGACGGGCGCGAACCCACGCACGACGGCCACCGGCACGGCGGCGAGCTTGCCCTTGACCAGATCTGCGGCCGCGGACAGTTCGTCGGCGACCGCGATGTCGGTCACCACCAACGGGTTCCCGTAGTCGTCGGTGCCACCGTCGTAGGGGTGGGTGACGGCGATGCCCGCCGACCCGATCGCGACATCGGTCTGTCCGGTGCGCCAGGCGCGGCCCATCGTGTCGGTGATGATCACCGCGACCTCGAGTCCGGCACGCTCGGCGATGGCGGCCCGCAGTCGTCTCGCGCTGCCGTCGGGATCCTCGGGGAGCAGGGCCAACTGGTCGGAGCGCACATTGGAACCGTCGATCCCGGCCGCGGCCTGGACCAGACCCAGACGGTTCTCGGTGATCAGCGTGCGGTTCTTGCGGGCGAGCACCCGCACCGACTCGGCCTCGACGAGCCTGCGTCGCAGCGCATCACGTTCGTCGGGATCGGCCGGTGCATCCACCATACGGCCCTCGGCCTTGGAGATGATCTTGCTGGTCACGACCAGTACATCACCGGATTCCAACCACGGTGCGGCGGCGAGGATCTCGGCGGCGACGTCGGATTCGGCGGTGAACTCGGGGAGCCCGGTGACGGGTCGGATCTCCAGGCCGTCCGGGGCGCGGTGATCGGCGAGGTCGCTCACTCGGTGCCCACGTTCTGTTCCGGCATGGCCACGTCGACGAGTGCGCAGGCAGCTCGGATCATCTGTGCGGTCGCCTGCGGGTCGGTCATCAGCAGCGGTGCGGAGCCGATGGCGATGCCGTCGACCTGTGCCCGGTCGCCCTCGGCGATCAGCCAGCCGTCGAGGATGCCGTTGCCGCTGCGGGCGCCGTAGTGGGCGGCGACCGCCTCGGCCGACGACTCGACACCGATCACCGACAGGCATTCGTCGGCCATGCCGCGCAGCGGCCGGTTGTCGATGATCGGCGAGACACCGACCACCGGGGCCTTGGTGGTGCGCAACGCGCTGCGCATCCCGGGAACGCTCACGATCGCACCGATGCTCACCACCGGATTCGACGGTGCGAGCAGGATGACGTCGGCGTCGGCGATCGCGTCGAGGACCCCGGGTGCCGGGGTGGTGTCGTCCGAACCGACCTGCGCGAAGCCGAAGGTCGGGATCCGGGCGCGGTGGCGCACCCACCATTCCTGGAAGTGGATCGCGACGCGCTCGCCCTCGTCGCCGTCCGGCTTGGCGATCACCACATGCGTCTCGTGCCGGTCGTCGGTCACCGGCAGCAGGCGCACGCCCGGATTCCATCGGCGGGACAGTGCAGCGGTCACATCGGACAACCTGTACCCGGCGTCGAGCATCTGCGTACGGATCAGATGGGTGGCGAGATCGCGGTCGCCGAGGCCGAACCAGTCCGGGTCGGCGCCGTAGGCGGCGAGTTCCTCTTTCGCGTGCCAGGTTTCACCGCGCCGGCCCCAGCCGCGTTCCGGGTCGATGCCGCCGCCGAGGGTGTACATGCACGTGTCGAGGTCGGGGCAGATGCGCACTCCATGCATCCACGCGTCGTCGCCGACGTTCACGATCGCGGTGAGCTGATGTTCGCCGAGACCGAGCGTGGGGTCGTCGGGATGCGGCGGGAACGGGGTGGCACCGAGCAGTTCGCGCAGTCCGAGGAGGAAACGCGCGCCCCCCACGCCGCCGACGAGTACGGTCACCTTCACAGCAGGTACTCCTTCACACCGCCACTCTAGTGGTCGGCCGTGAGGCCCCGTACGCCGCTGTCGCACCCGTCCTGCGGGTGGGGAGGAGGGCTCGCCGAGTGTGATCTTCACTTCGCCTTCGAGCCGTCGTCGTGTCGAGTCACAGATTTGACGGCAGGCGATGGTAAAGGGAATTCTTCGATTCAACTTGACCGGGACCGCCCTCGGCGTGTCTAATCACATCAGTGTCATTCCGAGTTTGAGATCGAGAACATTCGAGGTCGAGAACCACTGGCCTCCAAGGGATTCGATCATATGTTCGAACGCGGACAGAGGGTCGGTGCCGGCAGAGAAGGGCCGTCGCTCGGGCGCTGTGTACAACGGATGTAGAGAGTCACTGCACCCCGAGTACAAGTGGTGTGGCAGCAGTGGTGGGTACGGCAGCACGTCGTGTTCGCAAAGGACAGTCAACGACCAACATCCCGAGCTAGGAGCGCCGACGATGGCTTTTGACAATCCGATCGGCAATCCGCTTGAACCGCATATTCGCCCGCAATTCATCGCAGAGTCGCACGTGATGACATCCACCCCGGACATCGGCGCCACAGAGTTTCGCACCCTTGGGCCCGTTGACGATTCGATGATCGGTGGCACCGCGCGTGCGGCCGCAATCGAATCCGTCGCCGACGCAACCGTTCTCGTCGAATCCGACGCAGACGATGCCGCCGGCCGTCGTCATCTGGCCTTGGTGCCCAACGACTTCGACGACCTGTTCGATTCCGTCGAAGAGCAGTGGCAGGACCGCGCATTGTGTGCGCAGACCGACCCGGAGGCGTTCTTCCCCGAAAAGGGTGGATCGACACGTGAGGCCAAGCGCATCTGCCAGGGCTGCGAAGTCAAGGCGGAGTGCCTGGAGTACGCGCTGCACAACGACGAACGCTTCGGGATCTGGGGCGGGCTGTCGGAACGTGAGCGCCGTCGTCTCAAGCGCGGCATCATCTGAGGAGGTCGCCGGAACGGCGACGTCCGAACAATCGAATTCCCCAGCGAGAGCTGGACGCTCGACGCTGCGTCGTCGGACGCGATCATCGACCGCGGATCACTCAGGTCCGCGGTCGATCGTGTCTTCGTCGACGCCCAGGTGAGTGGCGACCTGCTGGACGAGGACCTCGTGCACGAGCTCGAGCAGGTCCGTGCCCTTCTTGGCCCGCGACTCCAGCGGCCGGCGGAACAGGATGATCTGCGCCCGTGTCGGCACCCCGTGGACGTCCATGCCCGCGGGGATCAATCGTGCGAGCGGCACCGCGCCGTCGGCGGTCACCTCGTCTGGCCACTCGACGGTCTCGGGATCGCGGGGAAGCAGTCGCGGGATCTCGTCGACGGCGATGTCGAGTCCGGCCAACTGATCGTGCCACTGCGCGTCGATCTCGGCGAAGGCCTCGAGCGCGACGGCGTCGAACTCGTCGGAGCGGGTGTTGTAGGCGGGGACGTTCTGCGGCAGCAGCGGGGAGCGCAGGCCGCGTCCTCGCCGATCTCGGTACCGTCCGACCCGGCGTCGGCCACGACGGATTCCCGGCTGGCCGAATGAGCCGCGCGGCGTCGGCTTCGGGTGGATGCGCATGGCGCGAGTCTATGAGGTCGCGGTGGCCGATGTCGCCCCCGCCCGCCCCCGTTCTGAGCGTGTCGAGTCTGTGGTTGCGGACAGTGCGGGCTAATCTCGTCACGTGAAGCTTCCCCGTCTGTGCTGCCGACCCGGCTGCGCCCGATCCGCGGTGGCTACCCTGACCTTCGTCTACGCCGAATCGACCGCGGTGATCGGTCCGTTGGCGACCTCGGAGGAGCCGCATTCCTGGGATCTGTGCGATGACCACGCTCGCCGGATCACCGTGCCGCGGGGATGGGAGATGCTGCGCAGTGAGCGGGGATTCTCGGTACCGGCCGAGGACCATGAGCTGACCGCCCTCGCCGAGGCCGTTCGCGAGGCCGGCGCCGTCGCCGGTGGAGGACGCCCGGGCTTCGTCGATCGCGGGTCCCTCGGCCGTGGCTCGGACCGGACGCCGGCCGATTCCCTCGATGCGTTCGACTCACGGTCGCTGGACGAGGCGCGCGCGGCCGATGCCGCGTACGAGGCCGCACTCGCCGACCGTCGCAGCGGTCGCCATCGCGCCGGACCCGTCGATTCGCCGTCTCAGCCGTCGGCCACCCCGGGTGTGCCCCGCCACCAGACGCGGCCCCGGCCGGGTCGCCGCGGTCATCTGCGGGTTCTCCCGGACCCGGTCGACTGACCGGAGACCACCACGCGGGGGGCGTGGAACCCGTTGTCGTCGTCGGGGGCCGCGAATCGTCGGAGTTCGGGGCCGGCCTCCCTTCCCACCTCGCTGCGGGTACCGAACGAGTGACTGTGTCGCGTACCCGGGCGTGTGTCCGCGCGGCTGGCTACGCTGGTCCCATGCGCACCGGTACACCCGACCTCGATGATGCCGAGGAGTTGTTCTCCGCGGACGTCGACGGACTGTTGCGGGCCGTCGCGCTCGCCGGGGCGCAGGTTCGGGCAACTGCCGAGGCCGTCCGCGAGGGCGTGCTGGCGCCGCTCGCGGATCTACGGCCACGCAGCGTCGTGATCGTCCACGGTTCCAGCGAGGTCTCGCACCGTGCGGCCGAGCTGGGGGTCGCCACCCTCGCGGCACGCGTCGACGTCCCGGTCGTGACGGGCCCCGTCCTGCCGGGCTGGGTCGGTCCGCTGGACGTGGTGATCGTGGCCGGTGAGGACGCGGGCGACATGGCACTGGCCGATGCCGCCGCGCGTGCGCTGCGTCGTCGGGCCGAGGTGGTCGTAGCCGCACCCATCGCCGGGCCCCTTCAGGATGCGCTGGGCGGCAACGGGATCGATCTCTCCCCGCGGTTCGACGTCGAGCCGCGCTTCCGGTTCGTCGGATTCGTCGCCGCGCTGCTCGCGGTATTCGGTGGTCTCACCCAGGTCCGTGTGACCGGCCCGGTGCCCGCACTCGACGACCTGGCCGACGCGCTCGACGCCGAGGCCTCGGGCTCGCATCCCTCGCGGGAGACCTTCCACAACCGGGCCAAGTCACTGGCCGTGCGCGTGCAGGGGCGTCCTTCCGTCTGGACATCGGATTCACCGGCGGGTTCGGTGCTGGCCGTGCATGCCGTGTCGAGCATTCTCGCCTTCGCCGGGATCGTCGGCGCCGTCGCCGAACTCGGGGACGTGGCGCGGATGTCCCGGCTCCGGGAATCGCGACCGGGCGCTGCTCCGGCCGCCGACTCGATCTTCTACGACCCGGAGTTCGACGGTCCGGCGCAGGAGCCCGCTCCGCGCATCATGATCATGTCGACCGCCCGGCGTGAGTGGTACACCCGGCAGCGGGTGATGGGACTCGGCGACGTCGACCTGGTGGTCGGTGCCGACGAGGCAGAGGCGGTGCCGCAGACCGGCGGGCAACCGTCGGACGGCCGGCGGCCGGTGCCGGGCGAGGACCCGGTGGCCGACGGCCCGGGCGACCTCCTCGATTTCCTGGTCGTCGCCTTGCGGGTCGAGATGTCGGCGGTGTATCTCCGCCTGATTGGGAACACGGTGCAATGAGGATTCTCGACGGAGTGGTGCGCCCCTACGCATGGGGCTCACGAACAGCCATCGCGTCGATTCAGGGGAGGCCTGTCCCGTCGGCGCATCCGGAAGCCGAGTTGTGGTTCGGCTCGCATCCGGCGGGCTCGGCGCGGTGCGTCGACCCCTCCGGCCCGGAGCAGCACCTCGTCGAGGTGATCGACGCCGATCCGGTGGCGACGCTCGGTGCGGCGAGCGCGGCCGAGTTCGGGAACCGACTGCCGTTCCTGCTCAAGATCCTCGCCGCCGAGGAAGCGCTGTCGCTGCAGGCGCATCCGTCCGCGGACCAGGCGCGCGAGGGTTTCGAGCGGGAGAACGCCCGCGGCCTCGCCCTCGACGCCCGTGACCGCAACTATCGCGACCCGTGGCACAAGCCGGAGCTGATCGTCGCCACCACGCCCTTCGACGCGCTGGCCGGCTTCCGCGATCCACACAAGACCGTCGCCCTGCTACGCGAACTGCAGGTCAGCGAACTCGACCACTACCTGGGAATGCTTGCCGGACAACCCGATTCCGAGGGTCTGCGGGCGGTGTTCACCACCTGGCTGACGCTGCCGGAGTCGTCGATCCGGCAGCTCGTGCCCGCGGTCCTGCACGGCGCGATCGAGGTGCTGAGCGCGGGACGCACGGAGTTCTCCGCCGAACTGCGCACGGTGTGCGAGCTCGGCGAGGACTACCCGAACGATCCCGGTGTGCTCGCCTCGCTGCTGCTCAACCACGTGCATCTCGAGCCGGGGCAGGGTCTGTATCTGCCCGCGGGCAACCTGCACGCCTACCTGCGTGGCACCGGGGTGGAGATCATGGCCAACTCCGACAACGTGTTGCGCGGCGGCCTCACACCCAAGCACATCGACGTGCCGGAGTTGTTGCGCGTCCTCGACTTCACACCGGTCGACGCCGCCCAGATGGCGCCGCCGGTGCGCATGATCGGCGCCGAACGCGTCTACCTCACGCCGGCGCCGGAGTTCCGGCTGTCGCGGATCGAGTTGGACGGCACCGGGTTGCATCACTCGTCGTCGATCTGTTTCGACATGCCCGGACCGCAGATCCTCGCCGTGCTCAGCGGCGCGGTCGAGGTGCGTCCCGGGGACGGCGCACCGCTGACCGTGAAATCAGGCCACGCCCTGTGGATCACCGACGACGACCCGGACGTGATCGTGCGGGCGGCCTCGGCGCGGGCGGTCTTCTACCGTGCGCTCGTGCCGGTTGCGGTGTCGGCAACCGAAGGTGTGTCGGCGTCTGCGACGGCCGCGGCGACCGCCACCGAGTGACAACCGCGGCGATACCTGCCCGAGCCGCTCACGAGATCCGTTCGCGCTCACCGTCAACGGGTGAGCGGCGACCGACAAAGTGAGCAAAATTGCGACGCCGCGGAGTGAGGTCCCGCTATCGCCGGACCGGCACGGCGGGTTCGGGATAGCCGCCGATCAATTTCCATTCGTCCGGCGTCGCGACCATCGTCACGAGCATCGGCTGCCCGCCGGTGTCGAGTGAGAGGTCCTGTGGCGCACGCGGATTCTGGGTCAGGGCAACAGTGTGGCCGCCGGTCGGGTCGTCGACGCCGGGAGCGGACACGATCATCCGCGTCGTATCCGGTTGCGGCGACGGGGGAGTGACGCCGTCGACGATGACGAGCGCGGGCCCCGGACGGGCCGGTGTGCGGTCGCCGGCCAGTGACAGGGCACTCGGGTCGGCGACGGCGGTGACCAGGGGGGCCCATCGGTGCGGGCGGTCGGTGTGGACGCGAACCGAGGCACCGACCGCCACGGCGCGCAGCGCGATCTGTGCGACGACGTGGATACCGGCGGCGACCGACACGGTGGCGATGCCGGGACCGACCAGTCGGGTGGCGACGGCGCGGCCCGTGTGGTCGGCACCGATGAGCTGACCGCATCCACCGGCCGGGAGGCGAACCGAGCCGATCAAGGCCTGGGCGCCTCGCCGGTGAGCGTCGGCAGGTTCCGTTCGAGACGGGTGGGCGTCGCGATGGGGAGGCTGACGGCGAGGGCCTCGAACTGGCGCCCGTCGAGCGGCTGCAGACCAGCCGGCCACGACGGCACCGACCGTCGCGCATCGGGGAACTCGTTGAACCGCACGAACGCGGAGACCTCGACCCCGGGCCGTCCGTTGCGGTGGCGGCGGTCGGCGGCGACATGCCGGAGCCGGACGGTGAGGGTGGTGGAGACGGCCGGGTTGACCCAGACGTCGCGGACCACGGCGGGCAGTGCTTCCGGTTCCACTGCGGCGCTGCGGATGCGGAGCCCGGAGACCTCGACCGATTCCCACTCCTCGGCCAGCGAGTCGATGCCGGCGCCCTCGGTCAGTTGGGTCGTGACCGACGTGATCTGCCCGGCGGACAGGATGGTGGTGGTCAGTCCGTGTTCGGCGAGGCGTTTGGCCACACGGCGGGTGGTGACCGTCGCGGTGCGCAGGGCTCCGGTCGCGCCGCCGCCGCGTCGTGCCACGGCGTCGGGACACTCGAGTGGATCGAGTCGCAGCACGACGAACACCGAACGCTGAGCGGTCGCCGAAAGGGGTCCGAGGGTGCGGTCGTAGGTGGCCGGTGCAACACCCGAACCCCACACGCGCACACCGTGACTGATGACCTCGATCGAGCTGAGTGCGATGTCGTACCGGTCGATGCACTCAGCGAGGACGTCGAGCGGAACCAGTTGCCCGTTCTGGTCGCCGAGGGTGCTGTTGCCCGGTGTCAGGTAGGTGACCGCGGGGCCGCCCGGGTACACCCGAACCACGGTGACCAGGGTGTCGCCGACCCAGCGGGCGCCGATGGTCGTGGGTGACGACGACCGGCGGGCCGACGGACGGGTGGAGGGGCCGGCCAGCGGGACGTCGAACGGGGCCGGGTCGAGGTCGGCGTCGCTCCGGCGCATCCGCGACCAGGAGAACGACATCCGCACGGCGAGCCGGCCGAACAGTGACTGCCGACCGCCGACGCTCACCAGCCCGGACGCGATCACCATCGCCACGATCAGGGCCGACAGCCCCCACACGCTGCCGGACAACGCCCATACGACGAGACCGAGGGCCAGGATCACCTCGATCACCACGAGTGTGCGCAGCCCCGTCGCACGCGTGTTCCGATCCACGATCCCCCCTCGATCCCGGTGCCGCGCCCGATGCGGCATCGCCCGTCGGTGTCTCCACAGGCGGCGAAGCCCCACACGTGAGGGGCGCATGTGTCGGTTAGGCTACTACCGCGCGGCAGGGGGTACGCCGCAGGAGATCACAACCGATCCACACCGAAGCCCGTTCGCGGGCGCGTGAGATCGGCGCGGACAGGGGGAGTCGTGGCACGTCAGCTGACGACCAAGGCTCAGGTCAACGGCTACCGTTTCCTGATCAAGCGGCTCGAGCACGCGCTCGTGCGCCGCGACGTGCGGATGCTGCACGACCCGATGCGGTCTCAGCTGCAGGCACTGGTGGTCGGAACCGTCCTCGGCCTGCTCGTCCTCGGTGGCTGCGGTGTGTACGGCCTCGTCCGGCCGCAGGGGTCGGTCGGGGACGCCACCATCATCGTCAGCAAGAACAGCGGCAGCACCTACGTTCTCGTCGAGGACACCCTGCACCCGGTGCTCAATCTCGCCTCGGCCCGACTGATCACCGGGAGTTCCGAGGAGCCGACCTCGGTGGCCGACACCAAACTCGAGCCCTACGCGCGCGGCCCGCTGCTGGGTATCCCGGGCGCGCCTGCGTCCCTGCCGGGTTCGGCGCACAAGAGCACCTCGATGTGGACGGTGTGCGATTCGTCGACGGTCTCGTCGGACCCGGCGAGCGAGTCGATCCGACAGACGGTCATCGCCGACACGCCCGTGCTGGGGTCGTCGACCGTCGAGACCGCCCGTCCGGAAGACGCGTTGCTGGTCCGTACCGGCGACAAGACCTTCCTGATATATCAGCTGTTCCGCGAGGGGAGGTGGAGCCCGGTCCGGGCGGAGGTCGACACCGACAGTGCGCCGGTCATGCGTGCCCTCGGCCTCGACGACGTCACACCGCGCGGGATGACCCCCGGACTCCTCAACAGCTTCCCGCTCGTCGAACCGCTGGAGGTGCCCACCGTCCCCGGTGCGGGGCAGCCGGGCGCAGTCGGCTCGACGACCGTGGGTTCGGTCGTGAAGTCGGTCGACGTCGACGACGACACCACCTATCACGTCGTGCTCCGTGACGGTGTCCAGGAGATAAGTGCCCCGGCCGCGGAGATCCTGCGTCTTGCCGACCGCGACGGCGCCGCACCCGTCAGGACGGTGGCGCCCGGCGAGCTCGCCACCCTGAAGGTGGTGGAGGAGTTGCCGATCGGCGACTTCCCACAGGTCAACCCGACGATACTCGGCCTCGCCACCGATCCGACCCTGTGCCGCAGCTGGTCCCGCGGCACCGACGAACCGCGGGCCGAGACCGCCCTGCTGGCCGGTCGCGCGCTTCCGCTGGAATCCGGTGCCCGGCCGGTACGTCTGACATCGGCCGACGGTGCCGGGCCCGGTCTCGACGAGGTCTATCTGCCGCCGGGGTCGGGGGAGTACTTACAGGTGACCGGCAACGAGGCCGACAGCGCCCGCACCGAATCGCTGTTCTACGTAAACGATTCGGGTGTGCGCTTCGGCATCCCGGACCTCGAGACGGGCGGCACCCTCGGGCTCGGCGACTCGCCTTCGCGTGCACCGTGGTCGGTGGTGTCCCTGCTCGCACCTGGTCCGACGCTTTCCGCCGAGGCCGCGCTGGTCGCGCACGACGGACTCAGAACTGCCGGGATCGACCGGGACGGTGAGTAATCCGGGTCGGCCCCGTCTCAGGACGTGAGCGGGCCGCCGACGATGTTGCCGACGATCCCGCGGATGATGTTGGTGCCGTCCTCGCCGCGCAGTTCGTCGTACCAGGCGGCCGTCTTCTCCGGGTCCTTGCCGTGGGTCACGTCGCAGCGCTTGCGGGCGCGCAGCACGAGGTCGCCGGCACGCTCGGTGCGCGCGGACTGATAGGCGGCCAACGCGGCGAGCGGGTCGTCGGGATGATCGCGGAACGCGAACTGCAGGGCGACCGCGTCTTCCATCGCCAAACAGCCGCCCTGCCCGATGTCGGGGGTGGTGTTGTGCGCGGCATCGCCGAGCACGGCGACGCGTCCCTTGACCCAGGTGTCGAACGGGTCGAGGTCCAGGATCTCGACCCGATTGGTCGTCGTGGGATCGAGCTTGCCGATGAGGGTCTGGACTCCGGGTGCCCAGTCGGCGAACTCCTCGGCCAGCACCTCGCGTGCAGTGCCACGTTCGAACGGGACGCCCGCGGGCATGGGGACGTCGAAGAAGAAGTAGAAACGGTTGCCCGCCACCGGCATCACCGACACACGACGCGAATCACCCACGTAGGTGGTCCATTCGGTGGCCGGACCGATGTTCTCGTCGACCTCGACGAGTCCGTTGAAGTTCACGTATCCGGCGTAGCGGCGCTGGACCGGGCCGCCGAGCACGTACTCGCGGGTCAGTGACTTCGACCCGTCGGCACCGATCACGATGTCGGCGGAATCGGTGGTGCCGTCGGCGAATTCGACGGTCGCACGTTCCGCGCCGTCGTGTACGGCCACCATCTTCTTGCCGAAGTGGATGTCGTCGTACCCGTAGGCGTTCATCAGCATCAGCTGAAGCTCGGCCCGGGCCATCGGGTAGGGGCGCTGGCCCACCTCGTCGATGAGCGGCTGCATGCTGAAGCGGCACATGGCGTCACCGGTGAAACCGTCGACATAACTCATCGAGTCGAGTATGCCGCCGAGTTCGGCGGCCTCTTTCTCCAGACCGAGGTGGTTGAGGCATTTGACGCCGTTGGACCACACCGAGATCGCCGCACCCACCGGCTTGTTCTCGGTGACCTGCTCGTAGACCTCGACGTCGACACCGAGTTGCCTGAGGGCGATGGCCGCCGACATGCCGCCCATACCCGCGCCGACGATCACTGCCTTCACACTCACCACCGCTCTCTCGAGATCACCTGCCGGCGACTGGTGCTGCCGGCCCGACACCAGGCTAGGACGCGACCGACGGCGGCGCGCCCCGAAGGCACGGTCGTGACGATGCTGCGCGACCGGGCGGGAGTCAGCGTGAACCGCGGGAGGTCGCGAGCACGGTGACCATGTCCTGCCACTGCGTGGTGATGGTCTCGAGATCGAGGCCGACCTCGACCATCAGGTACCGGACCGATCCGGCGGCCAGCGGAGCCTGCACGGCCAGCGACATGAAGTCGAGATCGTCGGCGAATCCCAACTGCCGCAGCAGGATCTGAACGTGCTGAGTCGACGCGCGGCCCACCGGGTGGGTCATGAAGTCGTCGGTGGCCGCTCCCGCCTCGAGCAGGATGTCGAGGTGGTCGCAGGTCAGTTTGAGCCGGGCGCGGCCGTAGGCCAGCAGCCGGTCGAGCGGCGGCGCACCAGGGCCCAGCGGCTCGGGTCCGGAGAGGTAGGCCTGCTGCATCTCCGATTCGGAGTGGTCGAGGAGTGCGAGCATCAGCCCGGTGCGGTTGCCGAAGCGCCGGAACACCGTGCCCTTGCCCACGCCGGCCTCACGAGCGACCGCCTCCATGGTCACCGCGGCGGCACCGTGGTGATCGATGAGGTTCTTGGCGGCAGCCAGCAACAGACGCCGGTTGCGTGCGGCGTCGGCACGTTCGGTCCCCGAGGTGTTGAAGGAAATCTGGAGCGGGGAGTGGTCTGGCCCGTTCGGCACGTGATGAGGGTAACTCTTCACCCCGATCGGGAATCAATCGGACCCGGGTCCGGTTGCTGGCTTCGTATCCACCGCCCTCAGCGGGCCGGTGCCCTCGTCGAAAGGAATGACATGTCGGATCGAGTCGTCGAACTGGTAGCGCTCGTCGGAAGCCTTCGTGCTGCATCCATCAACCGGCAGCTGGCCCAGGTCGCTGCCGACAACGCTCCCGCCGGAGTTCACATCACCGTCGTCGACCATCTCGGTTCGCTGCCGTTCTACAGCGAAGACGTCGATGTCGAGGGCGCCCTCGACGCCGGTGTGATCGCCCTGCGTGAGGCCGTCGCCAAGGCGGACGGCGTGCTCATCGCCACCCCCGAGTACAACGGCACCATCCCCGCCGCGTTGAAGAACGCCATCGACTGGCTCTCGCGCCCGTACGGCAACGGGGCCCTCAACGGCAAGCCCGTCGCCGTCCTGTCCGCCGCGCTCGGCCAGTACGGCGGCCAGTGGACCCGCGAGGACACCCGTAAGTCGGTCGGCATCGCCGGCGGCCGCGCGATCGAGGACGCCGACCTCGGTCTGCAGATCCCCGCGCTCCCCGAGGGCGGCCTGACCGATCCCGCGATCGTGGAGAAGGTCGTCGCCTCGGTCGCCCGCATCGTCGACGAGGTCGCCGTCAGCGCCTGATCTGTCTTCCGTTTTCCTCGACGCCGCGCCGGGTACATGCCCGGCGCGGCGTCGTCTGTCCGGGTGCACAGGAAGAGGGGTGGCGACCCGGGCCTTGTGGACTGGCGGTGCACATGTTGTGGAGGACCGTTGGACAACCTGTGAGCGACACGCCGGACGCGACCGTGACACGCCGGAATTTATGATCCTGCACCCGTCCGACCTGCATGTCTTCCACCAATGTTATTCACAACCCCTTGTGGTGACCAGAAATGTCAGCCACTAGGTGTAGTGTTTGCCCTACCAGTCAGGCGGACAAGAGGAAGCGGATGTACTCCTCCGGAAACGCCAGGAAGCCGGTGACCCAGATCACCATCTTCACACTGGGAAACTGCACGTCACTGGCGATTCCAACGACCCGAGGAGAACCACTCGATGTCTTCCATCACCGTCTACACGAAGCCGGCATGTGTCCAGTGCAACGCCACCTACAAGGCCCTGGACAAGCAGGGTCTGTCCTACGAGATCGTCGACATCAGCCAGGACCCGGAAGCCCGCGACTACGTGATGGCGCTGGGTTACCTGCAGGCCCCGGTCGTCGTCGCCGGCGACGAGCACTGGTCGGGCTTCCGCCCCGACCGCATCAAGGCGCTCGCCACCGCTGCTGCCTGATCTCCCGCCGTCTGCCGTCACCATCGACCCCGCCGCGGGTGTGATCCGAAGGGGAAGCCGGATCCGCCGCGTCGGGATGTGACAGCAGAGATGAGTGTGGCCATCGGCCCGGATGCGGGAAATGGTCACGACGGTTCCGGCGTTGGAACCAGCAGGCGTCCCGACATCGGGCGCAACGAACAAACGCCATCACAATCGGTCACCGTCACCAGGGTTGGAGGGAGACATGTCGGCCACCTCGCCGTTGATCGTCTACTTCTCCTCGGTCTCCGAGAACACCCACCGGTTCGTCGAGAAGCTGGACATGCGTTCCGTGCGCATCCCGCTGACCGGCGCAGCCGGTGAATTCGGTGTCGACGAGCCCTACGTGCTGATCTGCCCGACCTACGGGGGAGGCAAGGCGACGGGTCAACCCGGCGGCTTCGTCCCCAAGCAGGTCATCCGCTTTCTCAACGACGAACACAACCGATCCCTGATCAGGGGGGTGATCGCGGCGGGAAACACGAACTTCGGTGAGGAGTTCTGCTACGCCGGCGACATCATCTCGCGTAAATGTCGCGTGCCCTACCTGTACCGATTCGAACTGATGGGCACCACCGACGACGTCGACCGCGTCCGCGCGGGACTGGCCGACTTCGCCCAGAGCCCGGCGTTCGCAACCGGTGTGTCGCTGCACGCCACACCAGCCTGACGCCCCGCCGAGCGCGTCACCACCGGACTGTCACACCCCGCCCATACGCTGCCCATGAGGCACTTGGTAAGCCCCCACTATCCGCAGGAGTCATCTGTCGTGTCGCCCACCGCCGCCGCCGTCTCGGACACCTCTTCAGCAAGCAAGTCGGGCGTGCATGCCGGCCCGTCGGGTCATGAACCCGGCGAGCTCGACTTCCATGCGCTCAACGCGATGCTCAACCTGTACGACGCCGACGGCAAGATCCAGTTCGACAAGGATCGCGAGGCCGCGCGCCAGTACTTCCTGCAGCACGTCAACCAGAACACCGTGTTCTTCCACGACCTCGACGAAAAGCTCGACTACCTCGTCGAGGAGAACTACTACGAGCCCGAGGTCCTCGACAAGTACGACCGCGAATTCGTGAAGGGCCTGTTCAAGCACGCCTACGACAAGAAGTTCCGCTTCCCGACGTTCCTCGGCGCGTTCAAGTACTACACGAGCTACACGCTCAAGACCTTCGACGGCAAGCGCTACCTCGAGCGCTTCGAGGACCGCGTCTGCATGGTGGCGTTGACGCTGGCCGACGGCGACACCGCCCTGGCCCGCAACCTGGTCGACGAGATCATCTCCGGCCGCTTCCAGCCCGCAACCCCGACCTTCCTCAACTCGGGCAAGAAGCAGCGCGGCGAGCCCGTCTCGTGCTTCCTGCTCCGCATCGAGGACAACATGGAGTCGATCGGCCGCTCGATCAACTCGGCGCTGCAGCTGTCGAAGCGCGGCGGCGGAGTTGCGTTGCTGCTCTCCAACATTCGCGAGCACGGCGCGCCGATCAAGAAGATCGAGAACCAGAGCTCGGGCGTCATCCCGATCATGAAGCTGCTCGAGGACTCCTTCTCGTACGCCAACCAGCTCGGTGCGCGTCAGGGCGCGGGCGCGGTGTACCTGCACGCCCACCACCCCGACATCTACCGCTTCCTCGACACCAAGCGCGAGAACGCGGACGAGAAGATCCGCATCAAGACGCTGTCGCTCGGCGTGGTCATCCCGGACATCACGTTCCAGCTGGCCAAGAACAACGACGACATGTACCTGTTCAGCCCGTACGACGTCGAACGCGTCTACGGCGTGCCGTTCGCCGACATCAACGTCACCGACCGCTACCACGAGATGGTCGAGGATCGTCGTATCCGCAAGACCAAGATCAAGGCGCGCGAGTTCTTCCAGACCCTCGCCGAGCTGCAGTTCGAGTCGGGCTACCCGTACATCATGTTCGAGGACACGGTGAACCGGTCGAACCCGATCGACGGCAAGATCACCCACTCCAACCTGTGCTCGGAGATCCTGCAGGTCTCGACGGCGTCGACCTTCAACGACGACTTGTCCTACTCCCAGGTGGGCAAGGACATCTCGTGCAACCTCGGGTCGTTGAACATCGCCAAGACGATGGACTCACCCGACATCGGCCAGACCATCGAGACCGCCATCCGCGGACTCACCGCGGTGAGCGACCAGACCTCGATCACCTCGGTGCCGTCGATCGAGCACGGCAACAACAACTCTCACGCCATCGGCCTCGGCCAGATGAACCTCCACGGCTACCTGGCCCGCGAGCGGATCTTCTACGGCAGCGACGAGGGCATCGACTTCACGAACATCTACTTCTACACGGTGCTCTTCCACGCACTCCGCGCGTCGAACCGCATCGCCCGCGAGCGCGGTCGGGCGTTCACCGGTTTCGAGAAGTCGAAATACGCGTCGGGTGAATTCTTCGACAAGTACACCGCCAAGGTGTGGGAGCCGGAGACCCAGAAGGTCCGGGACATCTTCGGGCAGGCCGGGATTCACATCCCGACCCAGGACGACTGGCGTGAGCTGAAGGAAGCCGTGCAGCGCGACGGCATCTACAACCAGAACCTGCAGGCCGTCCCGCCGACCGGTTCGATCAGCTACATCAACCACTCGACCAGCTCGATCCACCCGGTCGCGGCGAAGATCGAGATCCGCAAGGAAGGCAAGATCGGTCGCGTCTACTACCCGGCGCCGTACATGACGAACGACAACCTGGAGTACTACCAGGATGCGTACGAGATCGGGTACGAGAAGATCATCGACACCTACGCCGCGGCGACCCAGCACGTCGACCAGGGCCTGAGCCTGACGCTGTTCTTCAAGGACACCGCCACCACGCGCGACGTCAACAAGGCGCAGATCTACGCATGGCGCAAGGGCATCAAGACGCTGTACTACATCCGTCTGCGCCAGATCGCGCTCGAGGGGACCGAGGTGGAGGGTTGCGTTTCGTGCATGTTGTGATCCTTTGCCACACAATGCCTTTCAGTAGCTTTGGCCCCCACTCGACCAGTTAGACGAGGAACCGTCACATGACCTCCACCGAAAGCCACAGCCCCGCCGACGGCGCACCCATCAAGCTGGTCAGCCGGGTCTCGGCGATCAACTGGAACCGCGTCCCCGACGAGAAGGACGCCGAGGTGTGGGATCGCCTCACCGGCAACTTCTGGCTGCCGGAGAAGGTGCCGGTGTCCAACGACATCCCGTCGTGGGGCACGCTGACCGAATACGAGAAGCAGCTCACCATGCGGGTCTTCACCGGCCTGACGCTCCTCGACACCATTCAGGGCACCGTCGGCGCGGTGTCGCTGATCCCGGATGCCACCACTCCGCACGAGGAGGCGGTGCTCACCAACATCGCGTTCATGGAGTCAGTGCACGCCAAGTCCTACAGCTCGATCTTCTCGACCCTGTGCTCCACCAAGGAGATCGACGAGGCCTTCCGCTGGTCGGAGGAGAACGAGCAGCTGCAACGCAAGGCCCGCATCGTCATGGACTACTACCGTGGCGAGGATCCGCTCAAGCGCAAGGTCGCCTCGACGCTGCTCGAGTCGTTCCTGTTCTACTCGGGCTTCTACCTGCCGATGTACTGGTCGAGCCGCGCCAAGCTCACCAACACCGCCGACCTGATCCGCCTCATCATCCGCGACGAGGCCGTCCACGGTTACTACATCGGCTACAAGTACCAGCGCGGCCTCGAGACGCAGACGCCGGAGCGTCGCCAGGAACTCAAGGACTACACCTTCGAGTTGCTGTTCGAGCTGTACGACAACGAGAGCGACTACACCGAGACGCTCTACGACGAGGTCGGGCTCACCGAGGACGTCAAGAAGTTCCTGCGGTACAACGCCAACAAGGCGCTGATGAACCTCGGCTACGAGGCGATGTTCCCGAAGGACGAGACCGACGTGAACCCGGCGATCCTGTCGGCACTGTCGCCCAACGCCGACGAGAACCACGACTTCTTCTCGGGGTCGGGCAGCTCGTACGTCATCGGCAAGGCCGTCAACACCGAAGACGAGGACTGGGACTTCTAGTCCCGCACCGTTTTATAGCCCGAAGCCGCGCCCAGCGCGGGTTCGGGCTATAAGTCTGTGGCGGTCAGGCGGTCGTAGAGATCGCCGAGTTCGTCGATGGTCTCGGCGATGTCGGCCGGCGCCACACCTGTCGCCCGCAGCGCGGCGCGGAGATCCGAACCGTCGAGCGCGGTGAGCGGGTTCATCCGTGGGACCGACGGGAGCGGCGGCAACGGCGACGAGGTGCCGTAGAAGTCGTCGGGCCGCAGCGAGCCCGACGACGAGTCGTCGTCGGCGGCGGGGGATTGTGCGGGCCGCGAGTCGATTTCGGCGAGCAGGTCACGGAGATCGGTACCCATCACCGTCAGCAGTGTCAGCGGAGACCGGTCGATCTCGGCGGCGATCTCATAGCTCGTCACCAGCGCGTGGACGCACCGCGGAGCCTCGTCGGGGCAGGTGCAGTCGGTGGCGATGTCCGCCGATTCGGTGGGCACCAGGAGTTCGCCGAGGATAGGTGGCTGCTCGCCGCGCGTGAGTCGCATCAGTTCCTCGACGCCGCCTCGGTCGCGGAGTAGCCCGGCCAGCGTCGGTGTGTCGACCGTGCGGGTGGTGATGATGACGTCGAACGGTTCCAGTTGCGTGCCCTCCACCGACGCCGTCACCTGGCCCGCACCGATCCGCAGACCGCGCACATGCCGGTCACGGAAGTACCTGCGTGCCTTGGTGATGTGTCGGCTGTCGGCGGCCGCCTCACCGTCGGCGCCGCGGCCCTCGACCACGTCGACGAACGCCCGCGACCACGGCGTGAGACCGTATCCGCGGACGGCGATGGTGCCCCGTTCGCCTTTGCGTTGGGTGCCCTTCTTGCGCACGGTCATTCGCTCACCGCCTCGTCGCGGAGCCGGAAGAGTTCGAAGAGTTCGTCGTCGGCGAGGTCGGACACCCAGTTCTCGCCGGCGGCGACGGTGAGCCGGGACAGTTCGCGCTTCTTGGCGATCATGTCGTCGATCCGTTCCTCGATGGTGCCCACGCAGACGAACCGGTGCACCGACACCTTCTGGTTCTGGCCGATGCGGTACGCGCGGTCGGTGGCCTGATCCTCGACGGCGGGGTTCCACCACCGGTCGACGTGGATGACGTGGTTGGCCGCGGTCAGGTTGAGGCCGGTGCCGCCGGCCTTGAGGGTTGCCAGCATGACCGGGGGACCGTCGTCGGATTGGAAGCCGGCGACCATGCGGTCGCGTTCCGTGCGGCCGAGTCCGCCGTGCAGCAGCGGGATCGCGGTGCCGAACTGTTCGGCGAGCCATCCCGACAGCATCTCGCCGAACGTCGCGAACTGGGTGAAGACGAGTGCGCGGTCGCCCTCGTCGGCGACGGTGGAGACGATGTCGGCGAGCAATTCGACCTTGCCGGAACGATGTTCGCCGTCGCGGATGAGGTCGGTGCCGTCGGCGAGGTAGTGCGCCGGGTGGTTGCACACCTGCTTGAGCCGCGTGAGTGCGGCCAGCACGTTGCGACGACGCAGGGTGCGCTGCTGTTTGTCGCGCAGCGCTGCCATGAGTTCGTCGATGACCGCGCGGTAGAGCGCGGCCTGTTCGACGGTGAGGTTGGCGCGCACCGCGAAGTCCGCCTTCTCCGGCAGATCGGCGGCGATGGCCGGGTCGGTCTTCTCGCGGCGCAGGATGAACGGCCGTGTGATCGCGGACAGTCGCCTTAGGGCTCCGGGATCGCGGTCGCGTTCGATGGGTTCGGCATAGCGCGCGCGGAACACCGACGCCGACCCCAACAGTCCGGGGTTCACCAGGTCGATCACCGCGCGCAGGTCCTCGAGGCGATTCTCCACCGGGGTGCCGGTCAGCGCGAGACGGCGATCGGCGGGAATGTTCCGGATCGCCTTGGAGGCAATGGTGTTGACGTTCTTGAGGTGCTGGGCCTCGTCGACGACGACGCGGTGCCAGGGATGTCGGGAGAGCAGTTCGAGGTCGCGGCCGGCGATCGCGAAGGTTGTGACGACGATGTCGACGGAATCGCGGATCGTGGTGAAGACCGCGCCGGCGGCTCGCGACGGGCCGTGATGGATGGCCACACGCAGTCCGGGTGCGAACCGCGCTATCTCGCGAGACCAGTTGCCGACCAGCGACATCGGGCAGACGACGAGCGTCGGTCCGGGCCGGTCGGCGTCGTCGGCGATGACGCTGCGCTCGTGGCACTCGAGTGCGATCACCTGGAGGGTCTTGCCCAAGCCCATGTCGTCGGCGAGTACGCCTCCGACGCCGAGGTTCGACAGGTGTGCCAGCCAGTCCAGCCCTCGTTGTTGGTACGGCCGCAGCACGGCTTCCAGATCGGTTGGGGGTGTGACCGGTTCGGGTCGGATGGCGCCGCCTTCGGCGACGTCGTCGAGCCACGAGAGTCCTTCGACCCGGGCGACGGGGACCGGGAGCTTGTCCGACTCGCCGGTCACGAGACCGAACAGTTCGCCGAAGTCCGCGGGCGGCTGGGTTGCGGCGAGAGCACGTTGCGTCGCTACGAAGGCGGCGGCGCGCGTCAGTGCCGAACCCTCGGCGCGGACCCACACGCCACGCACCCGGACCAGATCGCCCTTCTGGCCGGACAATTCGTCGAGATCGGCGTCGGTGAGGGTGATGGCGTCGGATGAATCACCCAGTGCCAGTCTCCATTCGAACTCACGGATCTCGCGGAGACCGACCATGGCTGCGGGCGCCCCGCCGCCGGGTGGTGGCAGGGCACGCAGCGTGAGACTCGGCCGGACCTCGGCGATGGTGCGGGGGAGCAGCACCGGAATCCCGGCCGCGCCCAGTGCCGCGGCGCCGGTAGCGAACAGTTCGGCGGCGACGTCGGTGGGGAGCAGGAAGTCGAGGGAGCCGCGGTCCGGGTCGGCCCGGTCGAGTTCGGGGAACTCGCGTACCGCGGTGGCCAGCGCTGTGGTCAGCTCGTCGAGTTCATGAGCGTCGAGGCGGTGGGGTGCCACCGGCTCGATCTGACCGTCGATGCTGCGCCGGCAGACCTCGAGTCGCCAGCGCGAGGCGTCGGCGACCTCGTCGCGCGTGGGCAGGTCGAAGGTGTCGTCGTCCCACGCGTCGTCCCAATGGCTCTCGGTCAGGTCGTCGTACTCGGGTTCGTGGAGACGGAAGATCAGTGACTGGTCGTCTCGTGGCACGCCGGCATTCCACCGGGACCAGCTCCCCACAGCGGCCGCCAGACGCTCGGGGGAGCAGGGCGGGCCGACGTCGGTGCCGGGCAGCAGCGCGCGGACGACGGGCGACGCCGGACGCGGTTCGCCGAGCCGGGGGATCGAACGAGCGATCGTCGTGCGGCATTCGTAATCGACGAGCTCGGCGAGAAAGTCGTCGAGCGAGGCGTGGGAGCCGTTGTGCAGCAACGCATCCGGCGCACTGCCGAGGCCGACGGCATGCCAGCTGCGCCACGTCGGCGTCGGAATGACGACCCAGCGGAGCAGCCATTCGCCCGCGACCTGCTCGGCCGACGGCGCCACCGAGCCGGCGGCGACGAATGAACGTACGCCGTCGAGCAGGTAGCGATACCACCGGACATCGCCGGTGACCGTCGCCGACCGAGACGCGTCGAGCAGGGACACCGCCGACGTCAGGCCGAGCGTCGCCGCCCGGACGAACCGTCGGCGATTGCCCTCGCCGACGATCGGGATCTCGCTGCGGAACCGGCGGCCCGACAGGGCGTCGCGCAGCGGCTCGGGCAGGTCTGCCGGTTCGCCGTCGATCCACACGGCCATCCCCACACCGGGCCGCCACAGGACGTGGAGCGGCGCGACGGAACGGGGCCGGTGGGTTGAGGGCGAGGGGGCGGAGTCCGGCGGAGTCGGCCCACTGAGCTGCGGTTCTGATGGCATCGAGGATCGCCCGCCAGTCTAACGACGGCCCCCGACACTGCCGGTTTCCACATCGTCCGACGAGGGTAAGGGAGAAGATCGATTCCGCAGGCTCAACGCGGCACGAGAGTGCGAGGAGGCACCGATGGGACAGTCGAAGGACCAGCAGGCCGAACACGACGAGGGCACTGCCGAGGTTCGCAAGGACCCGCCCGGCCCCAAGGACCACGGACGTGAGGGCGGCATGGCGACCCGGGAGAACGCTCCCGACGCGGTGAAGCGCTCGGACCACACCGCGGACTGACGAGAAGCGACCGACGAGACGAAACCGACCGGGTACGCCGCACCGCGCGTACCCGGTCGGTTCTGTCTGGAGTCAGATGAGTCAGGAGACCTCGCGGAGGAGGCCGGTCGCGACGTCGAACACGAACCCGCGCAGCGAGCTGGTCTTGGTGATGAACGGACTGTTCTTGATGCGGTTGAGCGACTGCCGCACGTCGTCGTCGACGTCGCTGAACGCCTCGGCGGCCCACTCCGGCTTCTGCCCGATCTCGGTCTGGATGTCGCGCTTGAAATCGTCGTCGGTGAAGGTGAGCATGCCGCAGTCGGTGTGGTGGATCAGGACGATCTCGGTGGTGCCGAGCAGCCGCTGGCTGATGGCGAGGGAGCGGATCTCGTCGGCGGTGACGACGCCGCCGGCGTTGCGGATCACGTGGGCCTCGCCCTCGTTGATGCCGAGGACGCGGTAGACGTCGAGGCGGGCGTCCATGCACGCGACGATGGCGATGTGCTTGCTCGGCGGCAGCGGCAGGGGACCGTTGAAGGTCTTGGCGTACTCCGCGTTGTTGGCCAGGTACTGATCGGTGACAGTCATGCGCAAACAGTGATGCGTCAGAGAGTCCAGGGCGAGGGTTTGACCTGGCCTGATCCAAACGGTGGACGCGGGGGCCGCTCAGGAGTTGCCGTCGAGCGAACCCTTGACGTCGTTGAGGACCAGCCAGGCGGCAGCGAGGCCGGAGGAGTCGTACCAGACGGCGTCGTCGACGGCGAGCACGCGCTTCCACATCGAGGCACCCAGACCCAGCCACTCGTCGCTGAGCAGGACCTCTTCGCCGTGCTCCTGGCCCTTCTCACCTTCAAAGCTCACATAGATGAGGTCGCCTTCGGCCTCACGGAAGTTCTCGGAGGTGACGGGGAAGGAATCGGGGACCCGTTGCGGACCGGGCCGCTGGACGCCGATCTCACCGAGGACCTGGCCGGCGAAGGTGTCCATGCCGGCGATGGTCTCCGAGTCCTCGCCGAACCGGACCAGCGACACCTGCGTATGTGAGGCGTCCATGCGCCTGCCGGTCTTGGCGGCTTCGGTCGTGAACTCGGCCAGACGCTGCCGCCCGGCTTCGCTGCGGCCGACGGCGTCGGCGACGGCCTGGAACTGCTCCTGCCAGTCGCCGGCGGGGATCGTGGCCGAACGCACCGAGCCGAAGGGCTTCGACGACGCGGCGGTCTCGGGAGTGAGGAGGACGAGGTCGGCGTCGGCCTGCGACACAGCTGCGGCGTCGGGCGCGGTCCCGATCGCCGGCACCGACGACAGTCGGGGTCCGAGATAGGCGGGCACCGAACCAGGGGCAGCGGTCACGGCCGTCACCTTGTCGCCGATGCCGAGTGCACACAGGGCGTCCAGGAGCGCCGGATCGGTCACGACGATGCGGGTGGGATCGGTGGCGGCGTCGTCGGCCGGGGTGGGCGCGAGGCAGGTCTTCGAGAAGTCACGGTCGGCGGAGACGATGTTGACCTCCGCGACGCGGGTGACAGTGGTCGAGATGGTGGAGCCGTCGGGAGTGGTCAGCGGCTCGTCGCCGGAACACGCTGCCGACGCCGCGACGACGACCACGCCGAGGACCGCTGCCCAGACCGGCCGGCGTCCCCGCATACGACGAACACGTACATCCGTGACCCCGTTACCCCTGCTCTGCACCCGCCCAACCTAGCACCGGCGCCGGGGCGTCGAGCGTAGGCTTCCACGGGGCCGCCAGACCGTCGGCCGCAGACACCGAGCGGGGTCGCCAGACCACCCGGCGCGTCGAAGGAGGAAAGGGGTTTGAGCACGGCCGATGTGGTGCGTCGGGCGTCGAATACGACAGATCGTAGGACCCGTTCGGCCCGGGCGTCGGGAAGGGTTTAGGATCAGTACTCAGCGCTCGGTTTGTGTTCATGTGCCGACCGACGTTCGAAGGGGTTCGACGTCGAGCTCGCGCAAGAGGAGGATCTGTGACCGCGGTAGACCAACCCACCACGCAAGTGGCTCCAGTGCGACCATTCCCGGAGCGCTATCAGCCCAAGGGTTCGTTCATCTACAAGCTGTTGACGACGACCGATCACAAGCTGATCGGCATGATGTACATCACTGCATGTTTCGCGTTCTTCCTCATCGGCGGCCTGATGGCCCTGCTGATGCGTGGTGAGCTCGCGGCTCCGGGCATGCAGTTCCTGTCGACAGAGCAGTTCAACCAGCTCTTCACGATGCACGGCACCGTGATGCTGCTGATGTACGCGACCCCGATCGTCATCGGCTTCGCCAACTTCGTGTTGCCGCTGCAGATCGGTTCGCCCGACGTCGCCTTCCCGCGACTGAACGCACTCGGCTTCTGGCTGTTCGTCTTCGGTTCGACCATCGCCATCGCCGGCTTCATCACCCCGGGCGGTGCCGCCGACTTCGGTTGGACGGCGTACACGCCGCTGACCGACGCCGTACACAGCCCCGGCCTCGGTGCCGACCTGTGGATCATGGGTCTGGGTGTGTCCGGTCTGGGCACCATCCTCGGCGCGGTCAACATGGTCACCACCGTGGTCTGCCTCCGTGCACCCGGTATGACGATGTTCCGCATGCCGATCTTCACCTGGAACATCCTGGTGACCAGCGTGCTCATCCTGCTGATCTTCCCGCTGCTGACCGCTGCCCTGATGGGCCTCGAGGTCGACCGCCAGTTCGGCGCCCACATCTACGACCCGGCCAACGGCGGTGTCATCCTGTGGCAGCACCTGTTCTGGTTCTTCGGACACCCCGAGGTGTACGTCATCGCGCTGCCGTTCTTCGGCATCGTCTCGGAGGTCTTCCCGGTCTTCTCGCGTAAGCCGATCTTCGGATACTCGGGCCTGATCTACGCGACCCTGGCCATCGCCGCCCTGTCGGCCGCGGTGTGGGCGCACCACATGTACGTCACCGGCGCCGTGCTGCTGCCGTTCTTCTCCTTCATGACGTTCCTGATCGCGGTTCCGACCGGCGTGAAGTTCTTCAACTGGATCGGAACGATGTGGCGAGGTCACATCACGTTCGAGACGCCGATGCTGTTCTCCGTCGGCTTCATCGTGACCTTCCTCTTCGGTGGTCTGACCGGCGTCCTGCTCGCGAGCCCGCCGCTGGACTTCCACCTGTCCGACAGCTACTTCGTGGTCGCGCACTTCCACTACGTGCTCTTCGGCACCATCGTGTTCGCCACCTACGCCGGCATCTACTTCTGGTTCCCGAAGATGACCGGACGCATGCTCGACGAGCGCCTCGGCAAGATCCACTTCTGGCTGACGTTCATCGGCTTCCACATGACGTTCCTGGTGCAGCACTGGCTGGGCAACGAGGGCATGCCGCGTCGCTACGCCGACTACCTGCCGTCGGACGGCTTCACCACGCTGAACACCATCTCGACCATTGGTGCGTTCATCCTCGGCCTGTCGACCCTGCCGTTCTTGTGGAACGTCTTCCGCAGCTACCGCTACGGCGAGGTCGTGACCGTCGACGATCCGTGGGGCTTCGGCAACTCCCTGGAGTGGGCGACCTCGTCGCCGCCGCCGCGCCACAACTTCACCGAGCTGCCCCGCATCCGTTCGGAGCGTCCGGCCTTCGAGCTGCACTACCCGCACATGATCGAGCGGATGCGTGCCGAGGCTCATGTCGGCCCGGGTCACGACGCGGGCAAGGATCGCCAGATGGAAGAGGCTCGTCGCGAGCCGTTCACCGTGGGATCGCACGAGGGATCGCCTGATCCCGATCCGCGCTGACCGGTGGGCAACGACTCAACAGGCACTACCGGTACGACCGTTCTCTTCACTGTCACCGGTCCCGACCGGCCAGGTGTCACCTCTGTTCTCATGGGTGCCCTGGCCGGTCAGGCCGTTGCACTGCTCGACGTCGAGCAGGTGGTCATCCGCGGTCAGCTGACGCTCGGCGTGCTCGTCTCCGCGAACGGAGATCCCGAGACGCTGCAGGAGATCGTCGAGCAGGCGATGGCCTCCATCGGCTTCGACGTGCGGGTGGAGATCGGTGTCGATTCGGGTAGCCGTTCGACCTCGTCTCATGCCGTCGTGATCCTGGGCAGTCCGGTCACGGCCACCGCCTTCAGCGCGGTCGCCGCGAAACTCGCCGGTCAAGGCGGAAACATCGACTCGATCCGCGGTATCGCCGACTATCCGCTCACCGGCCTCGAACTGATGGTCAGCGTGGCCGGCCGCGGCGGGGTCGCCGCCGACGCCGCCCTGCGGAAGGGGCTCGCCGAAGTCGCCGCCAAGCATTCGGTCGACATCGCAGTCGAACGCGGTGGTCTGGCCCGGCGCGCCAAGCGCCTCATCGTCTTCGACGTCGACTCCACCCTGATCCAGGGTGAGGTCATCGAGATGCTCGCCGCGAAAGCCGGCCGTGAAGCCGAGGTCGCGGCGGTCACCGAAGCCGCCATGCGCGGTGAGCTCGACTTCGAACAGTCACTGCACCAGCGCGTGGCGGCCCTCGCCGGGCTCGACGCCGGGGTCATCGACGACGTCGCGAAGTCGCTGCAGCTCACGCCGGGCGCCCGCACCACGATCCGCACGCTGCATCGGCTCGGGTTCCACTGCGGCCTGGTGTCGGGTGGTTTCCGTCAGGTCATCGACGGTCTGGCCCACGAACTCGAACTCGACTTCGTGCGCGCCAACACTCTCGAGATCGTCGACGGCAAACTGACCGGACGCGTGATCGGCGAGGTCGTCGACCGGACCGGCAAGGCCCGTGCGCTGCGTTCCTTCGCCGACCAGGTCGGGGTGCCGATGGAGCAGACGATCGCCGTCGGCGACGGTGCCAACGACATCGACATGCTCAGCGTCGCCGGACTCGGCATCGCGTTCAATGCGAAGCCCGCGTTGCGGGAGGTCGCCGACGCCACGCTCAACCACCCGTTCCTCGACGCCGTGCTGTTCATCCTCGGGGTGTCGCGCGACGAGATCGAGGCCGCGGACGCCGCCGACGGCGTGTACCGGCGGGTTCCGCTCGGCTGACGTGTCGGACACGACAGACAACGCCGACGTGACGGGCTTGCCCGTCACCCGTGACGCCGTGACGCGGCCGCCGGTCACCCCCGATGCGGTCGTGGCGAACCATCGACGCCTCGTCGGATACGTCGGGGGCGGTGAGGATCCTGAGGATCCGGCCGACGTCCTGGCGATGGCGATGGTGCTGCGCGTCGAGAAGTCCGATCCGCCGGATCGCACCGACCTGTTGACCGCGGCGGCACGGGCCGTCGCGCTGCTGTGTCTCGACGACCGCGCAGCCGGTGACGGTCCGTGGGCGGCGGCGATGGACGACTGGTGCCAGGCCCGCATTCGTAAGATCGCTCGTCGAGCCCGTGGCGCGCAATGGGCTGCGGCGCAAGAGGTGTGGGGCGTGACCGCGACCGAGGGTGGCGCCGAGGCGCGCGCGTTCGTGCCCGGCCGCGTCGGCGATCTCGACCGGCGGGTCAAGAAGCTGCAGATCGGCGGCACCGAGGTCGACGGCGAACTCCCCACCGAGAGGCCGGATCACGGCGTGGTGCTGTGGACGAATCCCGGGCTCGACATGACCGTCGGCAAGCTCGCCGCGCAGGTCGGTCACGCATCGATGCTCGCCGCCAAACTTCTCGACGCCGACGAGGCGATCCGGTGGCGGCTCGACGACTGTCCGCTGGCGGTGCGTGAGGCCACGCCCGAACGATGGCGTGACCTGCTCGAGGCCGATGCGTCCGGCACCGCGGTCGCGGTCCGTGATGCCGGGTTCACCGAGATCGCGCCCGGTTCGGTCACCGTCATCGCCGAAGTCGTCGGGAACTGATCACGAGACAGGGGAGCAGATGAGCGCCACCGAACTACCGGACTGGGCGAAAAGCCTTGACCTGCAACCGCACCCGGAGGGTGGCTGGTTTCGCGAGACCTGGCGCAGCGGGATCGGGCTGCCGAACGCGGTGCTCCCGGCCGGCTACACCGGTGACCGGGCCGCCGGCACCGCGATCTACTTCGTCCTGACGCCCGGCCAACAGTCCGCGTGGCACACCGTGCGCGGCTCAGAGCTCTGGCTGCACCATCGCGGGGCGCCGGTGCAGCTCGATCTGGGCGGCGACGGCGATGCCCCCGGCGATCCGACCCCGATCATCGTCGGGCCCGACATCGAGGCCGGGAATCAGCCGCAGGCGCTGGTGCCGCCCGGCATGTGGCAGCGTGCGCGCCCCGTCGGCGACGAGGCGGCACTGGTCAGCTGTGTCGTCGTG
This sequence comes from Gordonia sp. CNJ-863, assembly GCF_001942325.1. NCBI lineage: Bacteria > Bacillati > Actinomycetota > Actinomycetes > Mycobacteriales > Gordoniaceae > Gordonia > Gordonia sp. CNJ-863. The sequence continues at coordinate 55,062 of NZ_MKKG01000055.1, read as the reverse complement.
CCCGGCTTCGACTTCGCGGACTTCCGGCTCGAGGACTGAGACTCGGCTCCGGGATCAACCGCCTACGGCCACCGGCGAATTCGCCGGGGCGAGATGCCCGAGAGTGCTCATCCAGACGTCGCGACTCGGTGCCAGCGACGCAACGATCAGCTCGTCGGCATCGGCATGTCCGGCGAACCAGCTCAGGTACTGTCGCACCTCATCGGGCGTCCCGATACCGGCGTAGGTGAGCATCTCGTCGATCTGGCGGCCTTGGGGCATCGACAGCACCGCGTCGGCTTCTTCGTCGGTGAATGTGCGGCCGCGTCCGTAGAGCAGGGAGACGCGCTGACGGCGGGCGATCTGCAACTGCTGCTGTGCGACGTCGGGATCGTCGTCGGCGATCACGCCGACACCGGCGATCACGTACGGCTCGGCGAGCACCTCCGACGGCCGGAACTCGCGGCGGTACAACTCGACTGCCTGCGTCAGGGCCTGCGGTGCGAAGTGCGACGCGAAGGCGTAGGGGAGTCCGAGGGCGGCGGCGAGCTGCGCGCCGAAGAGCGACGAACCCAGGATGTAGAGCGGTATGTGGGTCCCGGCGCCCGGCGTGGCGCGGACGCCTTCGATGCGGGACTCGTCGCCGAGGAACGCCTGCAGTTCGAGAACGTCGTGCGGGAACCGTTCGGCTGACGCGTGGGTGCGACGCAGGGCCTGGAAGGTCTGCTGGTCGCTGCCCGGGGCGCGGCCGAGTCCGAGGTCGATGCGGCCGGGATGGAGTTCGGCGAGGGTGCCGAACTGCTCGGCGATGGTGAGCGGGGCGTGGTTGGGCAGCATGACGCCGCCGGCACCGAGGCGGATGGTCGAGGTGTGGGCGGCGATGTGCGCGATGAGCACAGCAGGCGCCGACGACGCGATCGCCGACATGTTGTGGTGTTCGGCGTACCAGATCCGCTTGTATCCCCACTTCTCCGCGTTCTGCGCGAGATCGACACTGGCGGCGAGACTTTCCGCGACGGTCTCGTCGCGGCCGACGGTGGCGAGATCCAGGATGGACAGAGGAAGGTGTTGAGCGGTCACGTAGTCCATCAACCCGGCGAACCGGTCGGTGTATTCCCGTGACGTGTATCGGACACGGCTGAGCCGAACCGGTCGAACGGACGGGCGTGAGGCAGGATAGGGGTCGTGACCGAATCCGATCCCGACCTCTTGATCGACTTCCGCGACGTCGCGATCGTCCGTGGCGGCAAAACGCTTGTCGGCCCGCTGTCCTGGCAGGTCGAACTGGACGAACGCTGGGTCATCATCGGGCCCAACGGTGCCGGTAAGACGACACTTCTGCGACTGGCGGGTGCCGAACTGCACCCGACGTCGGGCACCGCATTCGTGCTGAACGAGAAGCTCGGCCGGATCGAGATCCGCGAACTCGCGACGCGGATCGGCGTCGCCAGTCCCGCCCTCGTCGACCGCGTGCCCGACCACGAGGTCGTCAGCGACGTCGTCATCTCCGCCGGCTACGCCGTCCTGGGGCGCTGGCGCGAGGCCTACGACGACATGGACCGCGACCAGGCCGTCGAATCGCTGGAGTCGATGGGCGCGGAGCATCTCGCCGACCGCACCTTCGGCACCCTGTCGGAGGGGGAGCGCAAGCGCGTGATCATCTCCCGCGCCCTCATGACCGACCCCGAACTCCTGCTGCTCGACGAGCCGGCCGCCGGTCTCGACCTCGGCGGCCGCGAAGAACTCGTCGACCGCCTCGCGACCCTCGCCGCCGACCCCGACGCTCCCGCCATCGTGCTGATCACCCATCATGTGGAGGAGATCCCGGAGGGGTTCACGCACGCGCTGATCCTGTCCGAGGGTGGCGTCGTGGCGCAGGGCCTCCTCGAGGAGGTGCTGACCAGTGAGAACCTGACGGCCGCCTTCCGGCAGCAGATCATCCTCGACAAGGTCGACGGCCGGTACTTCGCTCGACGCCGTCGCCGCGCGGGCGGTCACCGTCGAGCAGGAGGCAACTGATGACATCCACCGATCACGGACCCGAGGTCGTGTCCGCACCGATCCGCGACGCCGCGACGGTCGTCCTGGTCCGTGACTCCGCCGACGGCATCGAGGTGTTCCTGCAGCGTCGGGTGAAGCAGATGGCTTTCGCCGGCGGCATGACCGTATTCCCGGGTGGCGGCGTCGACAAGCGCGACGCCGGCGCCCACGTGGCCTGGACCGGGCCGCAAGCGGCGTGGTGGGCCGAGCAGTTCAACACCGATGACGAGCTCGCCCAGGCGCTCGTGTGCGCGGCCGTCCGCGAGACCTTCGAGGAATGCGGCGTTCTGCTCGCGACCACCGCCGACGGTTCTTTCGCCGACCCGGGCGCCCTCGCCGACGACCGGCAACAGCTCGTCGAGAAGTCTCTGTCCTTCGCCGAGTTCCTCACCGCGCGCGGCCTCACCCTGCGTGCCGATCTGCTGAGTCCGCTCGCGCACTGGATCACCCCGGTCAACGAGAAGCGTCGCTACGACACCCGGTTCTTCCTCGCTGCCATGCCCGAGGGCCAGCAGGCCGACGCCGAGACCACCGAGGCCGAGGTGGCGCGCTGGGTCAACGCCCGCGTCGCGATCGACGCCTGGGCCGACGGCAAGCACTTCCTGATGCCGCCGACCTGGGCGCAGCTGCACTACGTCAGCGGCTTCCCGAGTGTCGATGAGCTGCTGGCCGCCGAGCGGTCCGTCGAGTGCATCCTGCCGAACACCACCCCGGGCGCCGGGCTCGCCGGACTCGGGTTCCCCGGCTCCGACGAGTACTTCCGCACGCTCGGCGATCAGACGCCGCCGGAGATCACGCTGTAGATCCTCACGGCTCGTCGAGATCGACGGCGTCGTCCTCGTCCTCGGCGATGTCCTCGCGATCGGCCCAGTCGAGCAGCGTGTCGAGCCGGTGGGCGACGTCGTCGATCTCGGCGTGCAGGTCGCCGAGTTCGGCGAATCGCGCGGGCACGGTGGCGATGGTGAAGTCGTCGGGTTCGATGTCGTCGATCTCGTTCCAGCGGATCGGCGTGGACACCGTCGCGCGTTGGTTGCCGCGCACCGAGTAGGCCGACGCCATGGTGTGGTCGCGGGTGTTCTGGTTGTAGTCGACGAACACGGCTGCCGGGTCGCGATCCTTGCGCCACCACGTTGTCGTGACGTCTTTGGGTGCCCGGCGCTCGACCTCGCGGGCGAACGCGAGCGCGGCGCGCCGGACCTGAGGGAACCCCCACTCGGGGGCGATGCGCACGTAGATGTGCAGACCGCGACCACCCGAGGTCTTCGGGAAGCCGCGCATGCCCAGCTCGTCGAGAACCTCCTCGACGACGTGGGCCACCCGCTGGATGCGTGAGAAGGTGCAGTCCGGCATGGGGTCGAGGTCGATGCGCCACTCGTCGGGGGATTCGGGGTCGGCGCGGCGTGAGTTCCAGGGGTGGAACTCGACCGTCGACATCTGTACCGCCCAGATCACCGATGCCAGCTCGGTCACGCACAGCTCGTCGGCGGTGCGTCCGTAGCGGGGGAAGTAGATCTCGGTGGTCTCGAGCCAGTCCGGTGCGCCCGCCGGGACCCGCTTCTGGTGCACCTTGTTGCCGCTGACGCCCTTGGGGAAACGGTGCAGCATGCAGGGACGTTCGCGCAGGGCCCGCACGATGCCGTCACCCACCGACAGGTAGTACTCGGCGAGGTCGCGCTTGGTCTCGCCGCGTTCGGTGAAGTACACGCGATCAGGGCTGGACAGGCGGACGGTGCGGTAACCCACCGTCAGCTCGATCGGCTCACCTGCGGAACCCGCGCCTTTGGCCATGTCGCCAACTGTAGGGCGCGCGGATGTGACGCGTGGGTTGTCGCAGGCTGATGACACCGGGCTGCGACACCGCGCCGACTTACCAGACGGTAGCCTTCGAGGATGCCTGAGTTCGTGACCCTCGAAACGTCCGACGACCATCCCGGCGTGGGCACCATCCTGCTGGCCCGCCCGCCGATGAACGCGTTGAGCCGCCAGGTGCAGGCCGAACTGGCCGCGGCCGCCGAGGAGGCGACCCTCCGCGACGACATCAAGGCCGTCGTCGTCTACGGCGGACCCAAGGTCCTCGCCGCCGGCGCCGACATCAAGGAGATGAACGACCTCAGCTACGCCGAGATGAGCAAGGTCGCCGGTCGTCTGCAGCGCGACCTCGGCGCCATCTCCGAGATCCCGAAGCCCACCGTCGCGGCCATCACCGGCTACGCGCTGGGCGGCGGCCTCGAAGTCGCGCTGGGAGCCGACCGCCGGATCGCCGGTGACAACGCGAAACTCGGCGTGCCCGAGGTTCTCCTCGGACTCATCCCCGGTGGTGGCGGTACGCAGCGTCTGGCGCGGCTCATCGGACCGGCCAAGGCCAAGGACCTCATCTTCACCGGCCGGTTCGTCGGCGCCGAGGAGGCACTCGCGATCGGACTGGTCGACGAGGTCGTCGCCCCCGACGAGGTCTACAACGCCGCACTGGCCTGGGCGGGTCAGTTCACCAATGCCGCGTCAGTGGCGATCGCCGCCGCCAAGAAGGCCGTCGACCAGGGGCTCGGCGTCGACCTCCACACCGGACTCAAGATCGAGGAGCAGCTCTTCGCGGCGCTGTTCGCCACCGAGGACCGTGCCATCGGTATGAAGTCGTTCGTGGAGAACGGTCCCGGCAAGGCGGAGTTCACCGGTCGCTGACGGCGCGGCCCCACCAACATCACGACTGACCGACCCACGCGACAAGGAAGCGATCATGACCACCGACGCCACTCCGGGTATCGATCCGGCGCCGAATCCGCATGCCACCGAGGAGCAGGTGCAGGCCGCTCTGAAGGACACCAAGCTCGCCCAGGTGCTCTACCACGACTGGGAGGCCGAGACCTACGACGAGAAGTGGTCGATCAGCTTCGACGAACGCTGCATCGATTACGCGCGTGGACGTTTCGACGCCATCGAGATCGACGAGCCGCTGCCGTACGGGCGCGCGATGGAACTCGGTTGTGGCACTGGCTTCTTCCTGCTGAACCTCATGCAGTCGGGTGTCGCCGAGAAGGGTTCGGTCACCGACCTGTCGCCGGGCATGGTGAAGGTCGCACTGCGCAACGCCGAGAACCTGGGACTCGACGTCGACGGCCGGGTTGCCGACGCGGAGAAGATCCCGTACGACGACAACACCTTCGACCTCGTCGTCGGACACGCTGTGCTGCACCACATCCCCGACGTCGAGCAGGCGCTGCGCGAGGTGCTGCGCGTGCTCAAGCCTGGCGGTCGTTTCATCTTCGCCGGCGAGCCGTCGACCATCGGCGACTTCTACGCGCGCTGGATGAGCCGCGCGACGTGGGCCGTCACCACCAACGTGACCAAGTTCGGGCCGCTGCAGAGCTGGCGGCGTCCGCAGGAGGAGCTCGACGAGTCCTCGCGTGCCGCCGCTCTCGAGGCCGTCGTCGACATCCACACCTTCGATCCCGACGAGCTGGCCGGCATCGCCCGTTCCGCCGGAGCCGCCAAGGTCGCCACCGCCACCGAGGAACTGGCCGCCGCCATGCTCGGCTGGCCGGTCCGCACCTTCGAGGCCGCGGTGCCGCCGGAGAAGCTCGGCTGGGGCTGGGCGCGGTTCGCGTTCGGCGGCTGGAAGCGCCTGACCTGGCTCGACGAGAACGTCTTGCGCAAGGTCGTGCCGCAGAAGTTCTTCTACAACGTGGTGGTCACCGGCACCAAGCCCGGCGATTCGTAGAAAGCGCAGGGTTATAGCGCGCATTCTCTCTACCGATCGGGTCGTCGCCTCTGCGGCGGCCCGATCGTCGTTTTCGGGACCGGGGCCGCTTCCTGCGTGCAACCATGGGCTATGGCCACCCTGCTGACGTCCGATGAGTTCGAGATCCGTCTGCTCTTCAGTGATCCGGTACCGGAGGTGAGGCAGTTCCTCCACGAGGTCATCGCGAAGCGTGAACCGATCGCTCTCGACGTCGAGGGCACGGTGCATCTGCTGAACGTCGCCAACGCCAGACACGTGGTGCTGGCCGATCAGGACCCGGACGACGAGTCGCTGGCGACCGGCGATCGGACCACGATCGTCACATCCCTCGTGGAGCTGCGTCAGTAGGCTCTGCGACGCGGCGGGCGGCCCGGGGAGACGCGGGCCACGACGGTAGCCTGCAAGGATCATGAGCTACTCCTTCAGTCTCGACGACGTCGCCTTCCTGCGGTCGCGGCATGGTGAGAAGGCCCTGGAGACGGTGTCGGCTCTGGCCCTCACCCCGGCGTCGATGCTGTCCGACATCACCGAGGTCCGCAGCCGGTATGCACCGCATGATGCCGCGCTGATCGAGACCGTCCGGAACCGTCGACGAGCCGCGTCGAAACTGCGGGACCCGGCCGAGTTGTTGCTCACCGACGACGGCGTGCAGCAGGCGACCGCCTCGGTCGTCGCCGCGCACCGCGCCGCTGAGATCGCCGCCCGGTTTCCGGCGTCGGTGGTCCACGACATGACCTGCTCGATCGGTGCGGAGCTACGAGAACTGGTGCGCGTCAACGGGATCACCGGAGTGATCGGCAGCGACCTCGACCGCGTCCGGCTCGCGATGGCGCGCCACAACGTACCCGACGCGACGCTCCTCGTCGCCGACGCGCTCACCCCGACCTCGACTGCGGACGTACTCCTCGCCGACCCCGCGCGACGGTCCGACGCCGGCCGGATCTTCCGCCTCGACCAACTGACCCCACCGCTGCTGGAACTGCTCGCCACCTATGCGGGCCGCGTACTGATCGTGAAATGTGCTCCCGGACTGGATCATCAGTTGCTGCGCAATCGGTTCGGATTCGACGGCGAGGTCCAGGTGACCTCGCTCGACGGCGGTGTCCGGGAAGCGTGCCTGTGGTCGGGGCCGGGGATCGAGACCCGGCGCCGGGCAACGGTTCTGCGTACGCGGCCCGACGGGACGGTGTCGCAGTTCGAGATCACCGATCACGAGGACGACGACGTGCCGACAGGCGAGGCGGGGGAGTGGATCGTCGACCCGGATGGTGCCGTCGTGCGTGCCGGTCTCGTCAAGCACTACGCCCACCGTTTCGGCCTGTGGCAGCTCGATCCCCAGATCGCCTACCTGACCGGCGATTCGGTGCCTGCGGGGGCACGTGGGTTCCGCGTGATCGAGCAGGCGGGGGTGACGGAGAAGGTTCTCCGCAAGGCCCTGGCCGCGCACGGTTGCGGGCCGCTCGAGATCCTCGTCCGCGGCCTCGACGTCGATCCCGATCAGCTCCGCAAGAAGCTCAAACCCAAGGGCGCCCGGCCACTGTCGGTGGTGCTCACCCGGATTGGACGCAAGGGAACCGCCTTCATCTGCGAGCCGGGAATCAGGTTCTGACCCGATCGCTTGTAAACCGGAGCTTGACACCCGGGTGCTTGTAAACCTATCCTTTACAAGTGTCCGAGGTGGAAGAAACAGCACGGGAGATCGAGCGATACGCGCGCAGCGTGGCGACCGGACCCGGTTCCGAACCGGGTGACCCGGGTGCCCGCGAAGCGGCTCTGACCAGAGTCCATGACGCACTCCAATTGGGCCGTCGCGCAGAGGAATTGCTCAGTGCCACGGCTCGTTCGGCGCGCGAGTTCGGGTGTACCTGGCAGGAGATCGGCGACGTCGTCGGCGTCACCCGTCAGGCGGCGTTCCAACGCTTCGGCAAACCCATCGATCCCAGAACAGGAGCACCCATGCAGAAAGTCACGATTGCCCACGCCGACGCCATGGCCCTTGACGTCATCGAGAAGATCACCGAGGCCGAGTGGGCGACCGTCACAGCACGTTTCGACGAGACCATGACGGCTGCCCTGTCCGACGCCGCACTGGCCGACGCTTGGGCGTCGGTGGTGGCACTCCACGGTGAACTCGAGAGGACCGGAACGCCTTTCGTGCGCGGTCACGGCCTCCACACGGTGGTAGACGTGCCGCTCGAGCAGGAGGCCGGGGAGATGGTTTTCCGCGTGGCGTTCGACGCCGACGGCCGGATCGCGGGATTGTTCTTCCTCAATCCCGACGCAGCGAGCCAGGAGCTCTGAGCGACCACGCACAAACACGATGCGGGCTGAGTGCCGGTTTCCGGCACTCAGCCCGCATTCTGGTTCCGGCGCTTTATCCCAGGTTGGCCTTGCTGTCGAAGAAGTACACCTCGCCGAGGTTGGTCGCGGTCGCGATCTGGCCCCAGTAGGAGACCGAGACGCCGGTCGCGAAACCCGACGAATTCGGCAGTGGCAGGGTGCGTTTCGTCGCCCCGTCGTCGGTGGAGACCTCCACCAGCGACAGCGTGTCCTTGCCGGCGTCGCGGACGACCGTCCAGGCGGTCTTCTGCTGGGTCAACGCAGACAGGCTCACCGTGGCGAGATCGGTGCGCTGCCACACCTTTTCGGCGCGGTCACCCGCGTCTCGGTACAGCGTGAGCGGGGCACCGAGCGAACCGGTGGGGATGATCAGGCCGTCGGGCGACACGGTCATCGTCGCGAAGCCGTGGCCGCCGATGTCCTGGGTCCACTTGGTCGACCCGTTCTCGGTGTTCAGGGCGACGATCTTGCCGTCGCGCGAGAAGGCGTAGAGCGTCGCACCGTCGGCGGACAGGGTCGGCGTACCGATGACGCCGCTCGGGACGTCGGTCTGCCACGCGGTTCGCACCTCGCGCTTGCCGGCGACCTTGTTGTACTTCATCGCCCGGATCTGCGACGACGCCGCGCCCTGCGGGAAGAAGTTGAGGTAGAAGCGTTCCCGGTCGGTGTCGACCGCTGCGGGTGCCGGGATCGCGCACTGCGGTCCGTTGCGCACACAGTCGCCGAAGCCGAGGAGCGGCTCCTCCGGATCGGCGTCGTCGCGCAGCTTCACCTCGGGGGCGACGAGCTCGTTGCGCTGGGTGTCGATCAAGAGGATCTGGCCCTGCGTCGTCGTCACCAGCACCTCGTTCGGCGCAGCGAACTTCGCCGACAGCGGGACACCGATCACGCCGGCGCGCCAGCGGATCGCACCACCGGCGTTGAACGCGAGGAAGGTGGCCTCCTCGCCGAGGTACGGCTGGTCGTACTGGTCGACGAGCATCGCGTTGACCTCGACCCCGGCACGCATGTCCTTGCAGAAGTTCTTGCGTCCCGACCGGCCGTCGAGCACCAGGACGTTGCAACCCTGGGTGGCATTCGACGTGACCCCCACATTGCCCTTGCCGGAGATCGTGACCGGCGCCGTGACCGGACCGCCGGTGGGTCGGGTCCAGCTGAGGGTCAGATCATCGGGGACGTCGGCGTAGGCGAAGTTCGCGTTGCCGGGCACGCCGCCGTAGCTGGGCCAGCCGACGCTCGGGATCGAGCGTACGTCGATGTGACCGTCGGAGCAGCCGGCGAGCACCAGCGAGCTCACGGCCGTGACGGCGACGAACAGGCGGGTCAGCGCAGATCGGCGGTGTCGGGACACCTGCGGTCGTGCCAAGGCCATCGGCGCTCCTCATCGTCGGTCCTCACCGGCACGCGTCGTGCCAGCAGTGAGCCTATCGTGCGCGATTTTCGGGTCGTTTAGGGTTTGTCCCATGACCACCATGTGGAACGCCTCCTACCGGTCCCGACGCCGCGCCGGCCGTCGCCGCGACCCCGAGCAGGCGCGATTCCTCACTCTCGATTCGCTGCGCTGGGTGAAACGCAACCGCGCGTACACCCCGTGGTACCTGGTCCGTTACTACCGTCTCGCGAAGTTCCGTCTGGCCAACCCGCACGTTGTGCTGCGCGGCATGGTGTTCCTCGGCCGCAACGTGGAGATCCACTGCACCCCGGAGCTCGCCCGGATGGAGATCGGCCGCTGGGTCCACATCGGCGACGGCAACTCGATCCGCTGCCACGAGGGCAGCCTGAAGATCGGCGACAAGACCGTCTTCGGCTGCAACAACGTGGTGAACGCCTACCTCGACCTCGAGATCGGTGGATCCACCCTCGTCGCCGATTGGTGCTATATCTGCGACTTCGACCACAAGATGGACGACATCACGCTGCCCATCAAGGATCAGGGCATCGTGAAGGGCCCGGTCCGCATCGGCCCGGACACGTGGGTCGCGGCCAAGGTGTCGGTGCTGCGCAACACCATCGTCGGCCGAGGCTGTGTCCTCGGCTCGCACGCGGTGGTCAAGGGGATGATCCCGGACTACTCGGTCGCGGTCGGGGCGCCGGCTCGCGTGGTCAAGAACCGCATGGACGACTGGGCCGAGAACGCCGAGCAGCGCGCCGAACTCGAACGCGCCCTCGCCGACATCGAACGCAAGAAAGCGGCGGCGGAAAAGGCCGCGGCGGAAGGGCGGTAGGCGCTCAGGGAACGGGGTGGTCGGGCTTCGCCGGGTCGCGTTCGGGCAACGGACGCATCGGAATGTCCGGTCGTCCGACCGGATGGCGCACCCGGCGCTTGGCGGCCAGGTGCACCGACGCGGTGCGTTCGGCAACCTCGGCCCAGGAGAACTCGGCGGTCAGTCGGGCCCGTGCGCGGACAGCCCGTTGCGCTGCGGCGCCGGGGTCCGAGAGCGTCGCCCGTACCGCAGCGGCGAGCCCGGCGACGTCGGCCGGTTCGAAGGTGAGGCCGGTGTCGGGTTCCTGCACGGCCTCGCCCAGGCCGCCGGCGGTCGAGACGATCAGCGGGATGCCGGTGGCCGCCGTCTCGAGGGCGACGATGCCGAACGGCTCGTAGCGGCTCGGCAAGACGATCGCGTCGCAGCGGTGCATGAGGGTCACCAGCTGGTCGTGGTCGACGGCGCCGATGAACCGCACCGCCTTGCTCACACGATGCTTGCGGGCCTGCTCCATCAGCCACTCCCGCTGGGTGCCGTCACCGGCGATGGTGAGAGTGGTACCCGGGTGGCTCCGACGGATACGGGGGAGTGCGGCCAGCAGGTCCTGCACACCCTTCTCGTACTCGAGGCGACCGGCGAACAACAGTTCCGCCGGGCCGACGGTCCGCGTGCGGGCCGCGAACGGCCATGTGCGGATGTCGATTCCGTTGTGGATCACCGCGATGTCGGCGGCGTCGTAACCGAAGAGCCGGTTCACCTCGTCGCGCATGGATGCCGAACAGGTGATGAGAGCGTCGGATTCGGCGACGAGCCACCATTCGACCGAGTGCACCTGCCGATTGGTGCGGCCGCTGACCCAGCCGCTGTGCCGACCGGCTTCGGTGGCGTGGATGGTGGAAACCAGTGGCACGTCGAAGAATTCGGCCAGCGCGATCGCCGGGTGGGCGACCAGCCAGTCATGCGCGTGCACGACCTCGGGGATCCATCGTGCGGTGGAATCGGCGAAAGCCCGTTCGCCGGCCAGGATCCTGAGCCCGGCACGGATGAACGAGTGTCCCATGGCGAGAGTCCAGGCCATCATGTCCTGACCGAACTCGAACTCCGGCGGGTCCTCGGCGACCGCGATCACGCGCACGCCGTCGACGACTGTGTCGGTCGTCGGATGCGTGAGTGCGTCGGTGCCGGACGGGCGTCGGGTCAGGACCGCCACATCGTTTCCGGCGGCGGCCATCTCCGTGGCGAGGTGATGCACATGCCGACCCAGTCCGCCGACGACGACGGGTGGGTACTCCCACGACACGAACAACACTTTCATCCGATGCTCCCCTCGGCATCCGCGGTCAGGATCGCGTGCAGACGGCGCGCGTCGAGTGCGGGGAAGAGATTGTCGGCCCGCGCCCAGTTCTGCGCGAGCGTCGCCGCCGCGTCGTCGCGACCACGGAGCGCGGCGTCGCTGATCTCCCGCGTGGCGTGCGCGTGCGTGTGCGCACGGGAGACAGCGTACTGCGCGGCAGTGTCCTTCGACACCATGAAAGGCCAGTCGGAGGACACCGTGAGCAGCGTCTCTCGGATGATCTGATCGGCGACACGGCTGCGCTCTCCGCCACCGGCGAGGAGTTTGGCCACGGCGTCGAGGGCGGTCTCGGTCACCTCCTCGTTGAGGGTGACGAGATGCTGCACCTGTGGACCGTTCCACACGCGCCAGTCCTTACCCGACCCCCACGACGACGCGGGGAGATCGACCGGCTCGCCGACGAGTCCGGATCGCGTTGCGCCGGCGAGGGTTCCGACCTTCACCCCGACCTCGGGCAGGCGACGAAGGACGCGTTCGAGCCAGATCGGACCCTCATGCCACCAATGCCCGAAGAGCTCGGTGTCGAAGGCCGCGACCACCAGGGCGTCGCGGCCGATGCGCGTCGACTCCTCGATGAGGCGCTCGCGGACATGCCCGACGAAATCCTCGACGTGTCGGTCGATCACTGCGTCGACGTGTGCCGGGTCGTAGGGCTTCTTCTCGTCGCCCGGCACCGAGCGACCCGTGACGCGGAACCGCTTGAGTCCCGATTCGTGGTCGTAGGTGTGGAAGTCGCGGTAGGCGGCGTGGCCGGGATAGCCCGACTTCGGCGACCACACGCGGTAACTCACCGTGAGGTCGCGTCCATAGGCGATGACACCGCTGTCGCCGACCGGGCGGCCGAGTGCGGTGTCGCCGTGGAGGGTCGGGCCGTCGACCATGAAGTGCCCGACGCCGGCGCGGGCGTACTCGGCCTCCATGCCCGGCGCGAAGGCGCATTCGGGCGCCCAGATGCCTGCGGGGTCGAAACCCCAGCGCGCGTGCGCGTCGTGGAGACCCTCACGGAGGAAGAACGTCCGCAGGCGTGGATCGAGCAGCGGAGCGAACGGATGCGCGAGCGGTCCGCCGAGGATCTCGGCGACCCCGCTCGAGGCGACGCGACGAATCAGCGGCGAGGCGCCGTGTCGCCACTTCGTCTCGAAGGTCTCCAGCGCTCGCTGGGCTTCGAGGTACTCACGGCGACCGGCGTCGGCGCGGTCGGCATCGTTCGACGTCGCGGCCTCGGTCGCCCGCAGCTGCCAGTCGGCCAGCCATTCGTACATCGACGACGCACAGTGAGGGTCGTCGAGCTGCGCGGCCAGGACCGGGGTGATCCCGAGGGTCAACTGGTCGGTGAGACCGTCGTCGGCGAGGCGCTCGAGGACGTCGAGCAGTGGGATGTACGACGACGCCCACGACTGGTAGAGCCATTCCTCACCGACCGGCCAGCGACCGTGATTTGCCAGCCAGGGCAGGTGGGAGTGCAGGACGAAGGTGAACTGTCCCGGAACCTCGGGGGTGCTGATGGTCATTGCTCAGGCCCGGGTCGCCACCGCGAACAGGTCGAGCGAGGCATCGATGTCGGAGTCGCGCGCGTCGAGCACGGCGAAGTCCTCGGCGGCCACCCCGGCGACGTCGTCGACCAGGTCGGCCGGCCACGGTTCGCCGGCGAGGGCACGCTCGATCTGGGCGTCGATCAGCGATCCGCCCCACTTCTCGTCGAGCGCGGTCAGCCGCGGTCCGTGGTGCACGCCGAGCATCGCGTCGAGGGCGAACCCGCCCTCGACGATCAGTGCGGTGAGTTCGGCGGCGTTCAGCTCACGGGTGTGGAACGGGTTGAGAGGGGTGTCGCGTCCGGGGGAGAAGGTGATCCGGTTGGGCGTCGAGATCAGCAGCTCGCCGCCCGGACGCAGCACGCGTCGGCATTCGGCGATGAATGCGGCCTGGTCCCAGAGGTGTTCGATCACCTGGAAGTTCACCACGAGATCCACCGAGGCGTCGGCCAGCGGAAGATCGATCAGATTGCCCTGGTGCACGACGAGCCCGGGGTAGCGGCGACGGGTGTGTTCGACCGCCGAGGTGTCGTAATCGACGCAGACCACCGACGACGCCCCGGCGTCGGCGATCATCGCGGCCCCGTAGCCCTCGCCGGATCCGGCTTCCAGGATCTCGCGTCCCCGGCAGCGGTCGAGGATATGGCGGTAGGCGATCTCGTGGCGGCGGAACCAGTAGTTCTCCGCGGGGATACCCGGAACCGTCCGTTCACCGGTCAGCGCCAGCTGTTGGTCGGCGTCGAGGGACTCCAGACCGGTCATCCCGGCCGTCGGCGGAGAACCGAGGTCTGCGTCAGTCATCTGCAAGAGCGTAGGGCATGGGGTCGCGGCCTCCCGGTTCGTCCCGGCGCCGCGACCGACCGAGCGATCGTGCGTGATCGCTGCAGGGTTCCCTGTCCAGGTCCGACGCCGGTCCAAAGTGTGAGGTAGTCAATGTTTAGTGAGAACATAGGAGACGCTAAAGTGGTGGAGACCCATGGCCTTACCCGCCGGTAAGTTGCCGAACCCGACGCAGGAGGTCGACGTAGACCAATGACAAACATTGTCGTACTGATCAAGCAGGTTCCCGACACGTGGTCCGAGCGCAAGTTGTCCGACGACGACTACACCTTGGACCGCGAGGCAGCTGACGCGGTTCTGGACGAGATCAACGAGCGCGCCGTCGAGGAAGCGCTGAAGATCAAGGAAGCCGACGGCGGTGAGGTCACCATCCTGACTGCGGGTCCCGACCGCGCCACCGACGCCATCCGCAAGGCTCTGTCGATGGGCGCCGACAAGGCGATCCACATCAAGGACGACCAGCTCCACGGCTCGGACGCGGTCCAGACCGCCTACGTCCTGGCCCGCGCACTGGGCACCGTCGAGGGCGTCGAACTCGTCATCGCCGGCAACGAGGCCACCGACGGCCGCGTCGGCGCGATCCCGGCCATGATCGCCGAGTACCTCGAGCTCCCGCACCTGACCCACCTGCGCAAGCTGACCCTCGAGGGCGAGACCCTCAAGGGCGAGCGCGAGACCGACGAGGGCATCTTCCACGTCGAGGCACAGCTCCCGGCGATCGTCTCGGTCAACGAGAAGATCAACGAGCCCCGCTTCCCGTCCTTCAAGGGCATCATGGCCGCGAAGAAGAAGGAAGTCACCGCCGTCTCGCTGGCCGAGATCGACGTCGAGCCGACCGACGTGGGCCTGGAGAACGCCGGCAGCGTCGTGAACTCCTCCACCCCGAAGCCGCCGAAGACCGCGGGCGAGCGCGTCACCGACGAAGGCGACGGCGGCACGAAGGTCGCCGAGTACCTGGTCGGCCAGAAGATCATCTGATCTTCCCCACCAGTCCATCCGGCGAACCCCAGACATTCAGGAGAAAACCAACATGGCAGAAGTACTCGTGCTCGTGGAGCAGGACGCCGAAGGCGCCCTGAAGAAGGTCACCAGCGAGCTCATCACCGCCGCCCGCGCTCTCGGTACCCCGTCGGCTGTCGTCGTCGGCAAGCCCGGCACCGCCGACGCGATCATCGACGGCCTCAAGGAAGCCGGCGCCGAGAAGGTCTACGTCGCCGAGTCCGACGACGCGGCCGGCTACCTGATCAACCCGCAGGTCGATGTGCTGTCCTCGATCGCCGAGAGCGCCGCTCCGGCAGCGGTCCTGGTCGCGGCCACCGCCGACGGCAAGGAGATCGCCGGTCGTCTCGCCGTGCGTCTCGGCTCGGGTGTGCTCGCCGACGTCGTCGACGTCAAGGAAGGCGGCGTGGGCATCCACTCGATCTTCGGTGGCGCGTTCACCGTCGAGGCGCAGGCCAAGGGCGACACCCCGGTGATCTCGATCCGCCCCGGTGGCGTCGAGGCCGCTCCGCAGGCCGGTGCCGGCGAGCGTGTCGACGTCGAGGTCCCGGCAGCTGCCGAGAACGCCGTCAAGATCACCAAGGTCGAGCCGAACATCGGTGGCGACCGTCCCGAGCTCACCGAGGCGTCGATCGTCGTCTCCGGTGGTCGCGGTGTCGGTAGCGCCGAGAAGTTCTCGGTCGTCGAGGAGCTCGCCGACGCGCTCGGTGCCGCCGTCGGCGCCTCGCGCGCCGCCGTCGACTCCGGCTACTACCCGGGTCAGTTCCAGGTCGGTCAGACCGGTAAGACCGTGTCGCCGCAGCTCTATGTCGCCCTGGGCATCTCGGGCGCCATCCAGCACCGCGCCGGCATGCAGACCTCGAAGACCATCGTCGCCGTCAACAAGGACGAAGAGGCGCCGATCTTCGAGATCGCCGACTACGGCATCGTGGGCGACCTGTTCAACGTCGCCCCGCAGCTGACCGAAGAGGTCAAGAAGCGCAAGTGATCCGGTAGATCACGCAGTACCCCGGTGGCCCCCGACGTTCGCGTCGGGGGCCACCGTGTGTTCGCGGCCCGTTCACCCGAGGTCGCCGGAGCGGCACGTGTTCATCCGGATCGCCCCGACACGTCATGCGGCCGTGGTCGTGGCGACGCCGGCGGTGGCTTTCATACGGGGCATGAACGCTCTACAGTCCATCGCCACCACCGCGGCAACCGATTCCGCCGTCTCGGCCACCCTGCTGACCGCCGGACCCGTGCGGGTGCTGGTGTCCGACGACGCGGCCGACATCCTTGCCGCCCAACGACTTCGCTACCGGGTCTTCGCCGATGAGCCCGGCTTCTCCGACCGTATCGGCGACGCGACCACCGGCTGCGACGCCGACCGGTTCGACGAATTCTGTGAGCACCTCGTCGTGCGGCACGACGACCACGGCGTCATCGGGTGCGCACGGCTGCTGGCACCTCCGCGTGCGATCGCCGCCGGCGGCTGGTACTCATCCACCGAGTTCGACCTGAGTCGATTGGCCGACATCTTCTCCGAGACAGTCGAACTGGGGCGCGCCTGCGTGGACGGCAGGCATCGTGACGGATCGGTCACCGCCCTCATGTGGGCGGCCCTGCTGCAATACATGGATCTCGCGGGCTACCGGTACCTGATGGGTTGCGTGTCGGTGCCGCTGCACAGCCCGGGGGAGTGGATGCCCGGGTCCGTGCTGCGCGCCGTCCGCGACCGCCTGCGCGAGGAATATGCCGACGCCGATCGACGAGTCACCCCGCTGACGCCAGCACGCATCGGTGGGCGGCTCCTCGACGACATCACGCCGTCGGACACCATCGGGATGCCGCCCCTGATGCGCGGATACCTGCGGATGGGCGCCCGTACCTGTGGTGAGCCCGCCGTCGACGACGTCTTCGATGTCGCGGACTTCCTCACCCTCATCGACCGGGAGGGCGCCAACCGGCGCTATCTCGACCGCCTGCGATCGAGTGCCCAGCGTCTCGGCTCGGCAGGGGCCTGACCGCGGTGACCATCATGCCGGTGGAGCGTCACCCGTGGTTCCCGGTGAGCACCTGCGGGCATGCCTGCCTCGGTCCGCGGGCCGAGAGGCGGGCAGCCGACGCCGTGGTCACCGGTGGGCGGTTGTGTCGTCTGGCCGCGATCGCCGGCTGGATCGTCGCGACACCCATTGCCGACGGGACGATGGCGCGGCTCCGGAGGCGGCCCCGACGAGCCCTGCGTGCGCGGGCCGCGGGTCCGCTGCTCGCCGCGCTCGGCATCAGGGTCGTCGTCGACGACCGGCGGAGGGATCCGCGCGCAACCGGACTCATCGTCGCCAACCACATCTCCTTTCTCGACGTCCTCGCGCTGGCTCTCGTCAGCCCGGCACCGGTGGTGGCGAAGTCCGACGTCGTCGACATGCCGGTGGTGGCCGGGCTCGCGCGCCGGTTCGGGGTGATCGCGGTGGACCGTGGGACGCTGCGCGGACTCCCGGCGGCAGTGGGTGAGGTCTCCGCGCGCCTGGCAACCGGATCGTCGGTGATCGTGTTCCCGGAGGGACAACCTTCTGCGGCCGGACCGGCGGTGCGTTCCGGCCCGCGTTCTTCCAGGCGGCGGTCGACGCCGGGGTGCCGGTGTTCCCGGTTCGCCTACGGTTCCTCGGGCCCGACGGGCGTGCCGCGACGGCCCCGAGCTTCATCGGCGACGACTCACCGCTCGACACCTTGCGCCGGGTGCTGCGGGCCCGCGGACTGACGGTGGTCGTCCGCCTCGAACACGCCGAGGTGCCGGGCGCCGACCGTCGCGAACTGGCCCGGCGTTGCGAGCGTGTGTTGAGCGCCGCGGAAAGTGACATCGAACGTTCTCTGATATAGGTTCCTTCGCAAGCGGCCGCGCACGCGGCCGAGGAGATCGCCGTATGTCGAAGGAGTCCGACGATGACGTCCACCCTGACCCGAGAAGCGGCCCGCGCCAAGTTCTTCGAACTGCGGGAAGCGGAAGGGCTCGTCGACGACGCGGTCCTCGACACCGTGTGGGCAGGACTGGCGACGCTGCGTCCCGAGGAGATGCTCGGCGCCTGGAAGGGCGGTGAGTTCACCACCGGCCACGCCATCAACGGGATGCTGGCGAAGGCCAACTGGTTCGGCAAGACCTTCACCTCGCGCAGCGATGTGCAGCCGCTGGTCTGCCGTGACGAGAACGGCAAGCTGTTCTCCAACGTCAAGCTCGGCAAGGGTGAGGCGAGCCTGTGGGCGGTCGAGTTCCGCGGGGAGATCACCGCGTCGATGGTCTACGACGGCCAGCCGGTCATCGATCACTTCAAGCGCGTCGACGACACCACCGTCATGGGCATCATGAACGGCAAGGGCGGCGTCATCGACGGACGGCACCTGTACTTCTACCTCGAACGCGTCTGAGACGTCCGAGAAGGCGGCCGCGGGGTCTGGTCGGGTGGTCGGGCGCCCGATGACCAGCGCGTGCACACAGCGCTCACAAGTCGCGGAATTTGTCGACGTCCGCCGCGCGTTTATCCTTGCTAGCGATGCCCCTGCCAACCCGAGTGCCGCCGCGCACGTCCGTCTACCTCGACCACGCCGCTTCGACGCAGATGCTGCCCGAAGCCGTCGAGGCGATGACCGCTGCCTTCGGTGCCCCGGGCAACGCCTCGTCACTGCACGGTTCCGGCCGAACCGCCCGACGCCGCCTCGAGGAGGCGCGCGAGGCGATCGCCGCGGCCGTCGGTGCACGTCCGTCGGAGGTCATCTTCACGGGCGGCGGCACCGAGTCGGACAACCTCGCGATCAAGGGCATCTACTGGGCCCGTCGCCGCGCCGATGAGCAGCGTCGCCGCATCATCGTGTCGGCGGTGGAGCACCACGCGGTCCTCGACCCTGCCCAGTGGCTCGCGGCCGACGCCGGCGCAGAACTCGTGGTGCTGCCGGTCGACGCCGACGGCGTGGTCTCACCCGCCGAGCTCCGGGCCGAACTCGAGGCACACGCCGACCAGACGGCCCTCATCTCGGTCATGTGGGCCAACAACGAGGTGGGTTCCATCCAGCCCATCGCCGAGATCGCCGCGCTCGGAGCCGAGTTCGGCGTACCGGTGCACTCCGATGCCATCCAGGCCGTCGGCCACCTGCCGGTCGACTTCGCCGCCAGCGGACTGTCCGCGCTGAGCCTCGCCGCCCACAAGTTCGGCGGTCCGCAGGGCGTCGGCGCGCTGCTGCTCGGCCGCGAGGTCGCCTGCGTCCCGCTGCAGCACGGCGGCGGCCACGAACGGGACGTGCGGTCGGGAACCCAGGATGTCGCCGGCGCCGCCGGCATGGCCGCCGCGCTGACCTGGTGCGTCGAACACCTGGAGGAGAACACCGCCCGCGTGCGCGCCCTGGCGTCGCGGCTCTCCGAGACCCTGCTCGGTGTCGAAGGGGCGGTACGCAACGGCGCCGCACCAGATGCACGGCTTCCGGGAAACGTCCACGTCTCCTTCATCGGCTGCGAGGGCGACTCTCTGCTCATGCTGCTCGACGCCAAGGGCATCGAATGCTCCACCGGTTCCGCCTGCACGGCGGGTGTCGCGCAGGCCAGCCATGTGCTGCTCGCGATGGGGCTCGACATGGCCGACGCCCGGTCGTCGCTGCGGTTCTCGCTCTCCCACACGACCACCGACGCCGACATCGACGCGGTGGCGCAGGTCATCGACGAGGTCGTGGATCGAGCTCGCGCCGCCGGCCTCGTCTCCGCACCCGGCGGAAAGGTCTCGTGATGCGCGTACTCGCAGCAATGAGCGGCGGCGTCGACTCGGCGGTCGCGGCGGCACGTGCCGTCGACGCCGGGCACGAGGTCGTCGGCGTCCACCTCGCTCTCTCCACCGCGCCCGGAGCCCTGCGCACCGGATCGCGCGGCTGTTGCTCGCGGGAGGACGCCTCGGACGCCCGCCGCGCCGCGGACGTGCTCGGAATCCCTTTCTACGTCTGGGATTTCGCCGACCGGTTCAAGGACGACGTCATCGACGAATTCGTCGAGGCCTACGCCGCCGGACGCACCCCCAACCCCTGCCTGACGTGCAACGAGAAGATCAAGTTCGCCGCGCTCGCCGACAAGGCGATCGCCCTCGGCTTCGACGCCCTCGCCACCGGTCACTATGCGCAGCTCGTCGACGGCGAGCTGCGTCGCGCCGTCGACCACGACAAGGACCAGTCCTACGTGCTGGCCGTCCTGACGCGCGAGCAGCTGTCCCGCGCGCTGTTCCCGATCGGTGACACCCCGAAGGCCGAGATCCGGGCGGAGGCGGCACGCCGCGGTCTCGCGGTGGCCGACAAGCCCGACTCGCACGACATCTGCTTCATCCCCAGCGGCGACACCCGCGCCTTCCTCGGTGCCAAGATCGGCATCCGTCCGGGCGCGGTCGTCGACGCCTCCTCCGGCGAGCGCCTCGCCGACCACGAAGGAGTCCACGGCTTCACCATCGGACAGCGCAAGGGCCTCGGCATCGATGCGCCCGCAGCCGACGGCAAGCCGCGCTACGTCACCGAGATCGACCCGGCGTCGGGCACCGTCACGGTCGGCACCGCTGAGGACCTGCAGGTCTGGGGCATCACCGCGACCCGTGCGGTGTGGACGTCGGGCATCACCCCCGACGAGCCGTTCGAGGCCGTGGTCCAGGTGCGTGCACACGGCGGGCTCGCACCCGTCACCGCGACCCCGACCATCGTCGCCGGCGAACCCGCGATCGACATCGCCCTGCACGAACCGCTGACCGGCGTCGCACGCGGTCAGGCCGCCGTGCTGTACCTGCCGGACGCGGAGCACGGCGACCAGGTCGTGGGATGCGGGCGGATCGCGTCCACCTCGTCGCAGCCGACCGCCGTCGCGACTCGGTGACCACACCAGGCCTGCCCACCGGCGTCGGAACCGGCGTGGGCTCGATGCCCGGCACCGATCCGCGCGCGGCGGCCGCCGTGGTCAATGGTGAGCTCGACCTCGCACACCTCGTCGAACTCCCCGGTCGCGGGGCGGGTTCGGATCTGATCGGCCGAATGGCCGCGATCCTCGTCGACCTCCCGATGGACACCGCGACCTGGGGATACCTTCTGGCGCAACGGGAATCGCAACTGACCCGCCGCGCCCGCGACTTCCTCAAGGAGGATCTCGACGTCGTCGAGGAGCTATGGGAGACAGCGGGATTCGTCGGTACCGGGCGTCCGTTCAAGGTCCAGGTCGCCGGTCCGTTCACCACCTCGGCTTCTGTGGAACTGCCGAACGGCCATCGCGTGCTGAAGGATCCGGGAGCGGTCCGCGACATCGTCGCGTCGACTGCCGAAGGGCTCCGTGAACACGTCGGCGAGATCAAGCGCCGCCTCGGCGCACAGGTCGTCGTCCAGATCGACGAGCCGATGATCGGTCGAGTCATCGACGGAACCGTCAAGCCCCTCACCCGGTTCGACCCGATCCGGGCGGTCCCCGCCGTCGAGGCGGCGCGGGCCCTCACCGAACTCATCGAACACGTCGACGCGCCGGTGGTGCTCCACGACTGCAACCGGCCCCGCTGGGACCTCCTCGAACACCTTCGGGGCGTGGCGTACTCGATCGACGTCACCGCACCCACCGACGCCGACCTCGACGGCATCGGGATGCTCATCGACCGCGGGGACATCCTCGTGGCCGGCCGAATCCCGTCCACCGCGCCGAAGCGACCGGTGAACGCCGACACCGTCGCGACCGACCTCGCCGCCATCACCGATCGCATCGGCCTCAGCCGAAAAGTGTTGTCCGAGAACGTTATCGTCACACCGACCTGCGGTCTCGCCGGGGCGTCGGAGAGCTGGGCGAAAAAGGCTCTCGCGGTGACCGCCGAAGCGGGTCAGCTGCTCGGCACCGACCCGACCGCGCTCTGACCTCCTGGAGCCGGTGCCCTGGAAGCTCTGCGGAACGCCGCCTGCCGGAACTATCCTGCGAGGGTGCCGCATCCGATCATGTTCGACGACGCGGACCCGATCCTGGGTCGCGTCCGCGAGATCGCGCTCGCGCTGCCCGACGCCACCGAGGTCGTCGCGCACGGTCGCCCGACGTTCCGGTGCGGCAAGATGTTCGCCAACTACGGCGGCGGCCTCAAGGGTGGCAAGGTCCGCTATGACCAGTCGATCCTGTTCATCCCCGACGAGTCGGAGAAACCGGCCCTTGAGGAGGACCCGCGGTTCTTCGTGCCCGCCTACTACGGCCCCTACGGCTGGCTGGGCCTGATCCTCGAGGACACCACCGACTGGGACGAGGTCGCCGAACTCCTCGACGCGAGCTACCGGCAGGTCGCGCCGAAGCGGTCCCTGGCCAAGCTCGACGGCTGAGGTTCTGTGGATTTGAGGGCATGCCCCGAGACTCTCCCGTGACCGGCGGCGAGGTGCTCGGAAGACTCAGACCCACACATACCCCCGGATTCTCGTCCCCGTGACAGGCACCCGAGGGCAAGTTGCCCTCGACAGTCACTGAGGGGGACGAGATTTCGCGTCCGGCGGAACTATCCTGCGAGGGGCCGCATCCGATCATGTTCGACGACGCCGACCCGATCCTGGGTCGCGTCCGCGAGATCGCCCTCGCGCTTCTCGACGCCACCGAGGTCGTCGCGCACGGCCGCCCGACGTTCCGGTGCGGCTAGATGTTCGCCAACTACGGCGGCGGTCTCAAGGGTGGCAAGGTCCGTCACGACCAGTCGATCCTGTTCATTCCCGACGAGGCGGAGAAACCCGCGCTCGAAGAGGACCCGCGGTTCTACGTACCCGCCTACTACGGGTGGCTCGGACTGATCCTCGAGGACACCACCGACTGGGACGAGGTCGCCGAACTCCTCGATGCCAGCTACCGGCACGTCGCGCCGAAACGGTCCCTGGCCAAGCTCGACGGCTGACCCTTCGAGACGCCCTCCGCAGGCTCCGGGCTCCTCAGGGAGCAGAGAGGCGAGCCTGTCCGAGCACTCCGATACCCTCGGGACGTGGCAGAAACAACGGAGTCGGGGGCCATCGAGCAGTCGGGACCCGAGGCAGACCTGCGCGAGGAGTGGGCGGCTCTCGCCGAGGAGATCCGCGACCATCAGTTCCGTTACTACGTGAAGGATGCGCCGGTCATCACCGACGGCGAGTTCGACGAGCTGCTGCGCCGCCTGCAGGATCTCGAGGAGCGCCATCCCGAGCTCGCCACCCCCGATTCGCCGACCAAGCTCGTCGGCGGTGGTTTCTCGACCGCATTCTCCCCGGTCGACCATCTCGAGCGGATGATGTCGCTGGACAACGTCTTCGACTACGAGGAGATGACCTCCTGGGTCGAGCGGGTCAACTCCGACGCCGGCGTCGAGGCCGAGTTCCTCTGCGAACTCAAGATCGACGGGGTCGCGTTGGCGCTGGTGTATCGCAACGGTGTCTTGGAACGCGGCGTCACCCGCGGCGACGGGCGCACCGGCGAGGACGTCTCCCTCAACGCCCGCACCATCGAGGACATCCCGCAGCGCCTCACGGCCTCCGACGAGTACCCGATCCCGGACGTCCTCGAGGTGCGCGGCGAGGTCTTCTTCCGGGGGGAGGATTTCGAGGCGCTCAACGCGTCCCTGGTGGCCGACGGCAAGCCGCCGTTCGCCAATCCTCGCAATTCGGCGGCCGGTTCGCTGCGTCAGAAGAACCCGCAGGTCACGGCTCGTCGCAAACTGCGGATGATCTGTCACGGTATCGGTCACACCGAGGGCTGGCGGCCGGAGTCGCTGCATGATGCGTATCTCGCGCTCGGTGCATGGGGACTGCCGGTGTCGACGCACACCACCAAGGCTT
Source organism: Gordonia sp. CNJ-863 (assembly GCF_001942325.1). Classification (NCBI taxonomy): domain Bacteria; kingdom Bacillati; phylum Actinomycetota; class Actinomycetes; order Mycobacteriales; family Gordoniaceae; genus Gordonia; species Gordonia sp. CNJ-863. The sequence goes on along the minus strand of NZ_MKKG01000055.1, from coordinate 31,248 downwards.
CGGGCGCTGCCGAGATCCTCGAGAAGATCTCCTACTGGGGCGAGCACCGTCACGACGTCGAGCACGAGATCGACGGCATCGTGGTCAAGGTCGACGACTTCACCCTGCAGCGCCGCCTCGGTTCCACCTCGCGTGCACCGCGATGGGCGATCGCCTACAAGTACCCGCCGGAGGAGGCCACCACCAAGCTGCGCGACATCCAGGTCGGCGTCGGACGCACCGGTCGCGTCACACCGTTCGCGGTGCTCGAACCGGTCCTCGTCGCCGGCTCGACCGTCTCCCGGGCCACCCTGCACAACGGCTCGGAGGTCAAGCGCAAGGGCGTCCTCATCGGCGACACCGTGACCATTCGCAAGGCCGGCGACGTGATCCCCGAGGTCCTCGGACCGGTCGTCGACCTGCGCGACGGCTCCGAGGTCGAGTTCGAGATGCCCGAGCGCTGCCCGGAATGCGGTACGCCGCTACGTCCGGAGAAGGAATCCGACGTCGACGTCCGGTGCCCGAATCAGGAGAGTTGCCCGGCACAGTTGCGGGAGCGGCTCTTTCACCTCGCCGGGCGCGGCTCCTTCGACATCGAGGCGCTCGGCTACGAGGCGGCGACCGCGCTGCTGTCGGCCAAGGTGATCCGCAACGAAGGAGACCTGTTCTCCATCACCGCCGACGATCTCGCCCGCACCGATCTGTTCACGACGAAGGCCGGCGCGCTGTCGGCGAACGGAAAACGTTTGCTGGCCAACCTCGACAAGGCCAAGGACGTCGCGCTGTGGCGGGTGCTGGTGGGTCTGTCGATCCGCCATGTCGGTCCCACTGCCGCGCGCGCGCTGGCCACCGAGTTCGGCTCGCTGGAGGCCATCGAATCCGCCGACGTCGAACAACTGGCCGACGTCGAGGGCCTCGGCATGACCCTCGCACAATCGATCCACGACTGGTTCACCGTCGACTGGCATCGCGAGATCGTCGAGAAGTGGCGTGCGGCAGGCGTTTCCATGGAGGACGAGCGTGACGAGTCGATCGCGCGAACGCTCGAGGGCAAGACCATCGTCGTGACCGGATCGCTGGTGGACTTCTCCCGTGACGGCGCCAAAGAGGCGATCCTGCAGCGCGGGGGCAAGGCGTCGGGTTCGGTGTCGAAGAAGACCGACTACGTGGTCGTCGGCGATTCGCCGGGAAGCAAGGCCGACAAGGCCGAACAGCTCGGCGTCCCGGTACTCGACGAGGACGCGTTCAAGCGACTGCTGGAGACCGGCAGTCCTGAGTAGACGGGGTCACCGCCAGACGCGGCCGGCAGATCGGTGATGCGTTCGCCTGGTAGCACTGCCACGAAGAACAGGCAGCGTCAACCGTTCAGCGCCTTGTCGAAGGCGCGATATGCCCGCGGGTCGAACAACACGAACCGGATCTCCGTCATCATGGTGTCGGCGGACCGGACCGTGCCGACGGCCCGGCGTGCGCCGTCGTCCATCGGCCAGCCGTAGACGCCGGTCGAGATGGCCGGGAAGGCGATCGTCGATGCACCCAATTCGTCTGCGACACGCAGAGATTCACGATAGCAGGAGATCAGGAACTCGGAACGGTCCTCGTCGTATGAGTGCACCGGCCCGACGGTGTGGATGACCCAGCGTGCGTCCAGATCGCCCGCAGTGGTGGCGACCGCCTCACCGACCGGGAGACCGCGCTTGTAGCGACCGGCCCGGAGGTCCTTGCACTCGGCGAGAATCGCGGGACCCCCGCGACGGTGGATGGCCCCGTCGACCCCGCCGCCGCCGAGCAGCGTCGAGTTGGCGGCGTTGACGATCGCGTCGACCGACTGAAGGGTGATGTCTCCCTGCACGAGCGTGATGGAGGTCATGGCTCCATCATCGCGCTATCCGTCGGCGCGCAACACCGTACTGACGATGCCTGCCAGGTAGCCGAGCCGGGCGACCTCGGATGGCCGGAAATCGGGTCCGCCGATGCGGCCGAGCAGGACCGCCTTGTCGTTGGAGCCGATGGGCGCCGCGGCGAGTCGGGTGTCCATGTCCTGCCAGGCATCCGGTACCCAGTCGCCCTCCGCGTCGAGCTGTGCCGCATGCTCCAGCGGCAGCCAGTCGGCCCGGGTGAGCGGGGTTTCCGGCGCCCCGGAGGAACCGAACAGCTGCAGTACGCCGCCGCTGGCCTTGGTGATGACCATCGCCCAGGACACCCGCAGTACGCGCGGGGCGTTGTCGACGAGGACCTGGAGGCGGTCGTTGCGCTTGGCGGTGGCGACCTGGTCGACGAGTTCGAGTTCACGATGGGTGTCGAGCACACCGGAGTACGGGCGGATGGAATCCACCCGGACGCCGTTGACCTTCTCGGCGGCCGTGATCAGGCTGTCGGGCAGTGAGCCCGGCGGGACCTCGACGACGAGGTCGTCGACTGCGTAACCGTTGCCGCGTTCGACCACCTCGAGAGACAGGATGTCTGCACCGACCGAACCGAGTTGCACGGCGAGCACGCCGAGACTGCCGGGACGGTCCTCGAGGTAGACGCGCAACAGGTAAGACACGTGGGCCATTCTCGCACTCGTGAGGGTCGGGCGCGCACCGCCGGGGAGGGGCGGACCGAGCCCGGGCGTGCAAACGGTGGCTGAAGTGAGTCGGATCGGCGCGTTCCCATAGGCTGGAGAGGCACATCTGCGTCGCGAAGGCGCCGCGGTGGGCATTCATTCCCGAGCAAGTGATGGTGAGAAAGGGCGATGACGGTGGCTGGCGAACCGAAGTCCATATCGCGAGAAGAGGTCGCGCACCTGGCGCGATTGTCGCGACTGGCGCTGAGCGAGGACGAACTCGATGTCTACGCCAAGCAGCTGGACTCCATCCTGACCCACGTCGCATCGGTGTCCGAGGTGGCTGCCGACGACGTACCCGGCACCGCACATCCGGCCGAGCTCGCCAACGTGCTGCGCCCCGACGTCGTCGTGCCCGGTCTGAGCACCGACGCCGCGCTGTCCGGTGCGCCGGCCGTCGAGCAGGACCGTTTCGCCGTTCCGCAGATCCTGGGAGAAGAGCAGTGAGCCCCGCGTCGCACGCCGCAGCGCCTCGTCCCGCCGGTGACCTGACCGGTCTGTCCGCCGCCGAACTCGCCACCAAGATCGCGACCCGCGAGGTCAGTTCGGTGGAGGTCACGCAGGCACACCTCGATCGCATCGCCGAGGTCGACGGTGAGCTCGGTGCCTTCCTGCATGTCAGCGGCGCCGAGGCGCTCGTCGCCGCCAAGGCTGCCGACGATGCGATCGCCTCGGGCGACGCGGTGTCGTCGCTCGCCGGTGTGCCCATCGCGCTCAAGGACGTCTTCACCACCACCGACGCCCCCACCACGTGCGGTTCCAAGATCCTCGAGGGATGGGTGCCGCCCTACGACGCCGCGGTCACCGAACGTCTCCGCGCCGCGGGCATCCCGATCCTGGGCAAGACCAACATGGACGAGTTCGCCATGGGCAGCTCGACCGAGAACTCCGCCTACCAGCTGACCCGAAACCCGTGGGACCCCACCAAGATCCCGGGTGGCTCGGGTGGTGGCAGCGCCGCGGCACTGGCCGCGTACGAGGCGCCGCTGGCGATCGGCACCGACACCGGTGGCTCCATCCGTCAGCCGGCCGCGGTCACCGCGACCGTCGGCGTCAAACCCACCTACGGAACCGTCTCGCGCTACGGGCTCGTCGCCTGTGCGTCGTCGCTGGACCAGGGTGGCCCGTGTGGTCGTACGGTTCTCGACACCGCGATGCTGCACGAGGTCATCGCCGGGCACGACCCGCGCGACTCGACGTCGATCAACGTCCCGGTGCCCGACGTGGTCGCCGCCGCCCGCGAAGGTGCCGAGCAGGACCTCAAGGGTGTCAAGATCGGCGTCGTCACCGAACTGCAGGGCGAGGGCTACCAGTCGGGCGTGCTCGACTCGTTCCACCAGGCCGTCAAGCTCCTCACCGAGCGCGGCGCCGAGGTCGTCGAGGTCAGCTGCCCGCACTTCACCTACGCGCTCGGCGCCTACTACCTGATCCTCCCCTCGGAGGTGTCGTCGAACCTCGCACGCTTCGACGCCATGCGATACGGCCTGCGTGTCGGCGACGACGGGTCGCATTCGGCCGACGAGGTGATGGCACTGTCCCGCGAGGCCGGGTTCGGACCAGAGGTCAAGCGCCGCATCATGATCGGCACCTATGCGCTGTCGTCGGGTTACTACGACGCCTACTACGGTCAGGCACAGAAGGTCCGCACCCTGATCTCGCGCGACTTCACCAACGCCTTCGAGAAGGTCGACGTGCTGATCTCGCCGACCACGCCGACCACCGCCTTCCCGATCGGGGAGAAGGTCGACGACCCGCTGGCGATGTACCTGTTCGACCTCTGCACACTGCCGGTGAACCTGGCCGGGATCGGCTCGATGTCGGTGCCGTCGGGTCTGTCCGAGGACGACGGCATGCCCGTCGGCCTGCAGATCATGGCGCCCGCCCTCGCCGACGATCGGCTCTACCGCGTCGGCGCGTCGTATGAGGCGGCTCGCGGCGCGATCATCTGAGGTCATCGCGGCAGGCCGGTAACCCACGTGCCTGCTCCGCCCCGTAGCGGTGTCCGACGCCGGTGGGCCCGTCGAGTGCGGCCAGCAGGTCGACGCTGGTCTGCAGGAAGCTGATCACCGGCAGCCAGGGGACCTGGGGTACCCGGGGTCCGCCGAGTACGGTCCCGTCCGGCGTCGTCGCGGGACGCCACAGCGAGCTGAGCGACCACCGGATCACCGGATCGGTGCGATTGGCCACGACGACCCGCGGTGAGTCCGACTCCGCGGCCACCGTCTCGGCGGGCGGTGCGGTCAGCACGGTCTCGGCGAGCAGTCCCGGGTGGCGGTCCTCGAGCCAGGTGCGGGCGGCGTCGGCTCCGACCGCGCCCAGGCTCTGGCCGTAGAGCACCAGCAGGGGCCGGTCACCTGCGGGTCGGCCCTGCAACACCTCCGCGACCTCGCGAACCAGCGCGATCGACGACTCCGTCGCCGCGGCGTCGTCGGAGATGAACGCCTGCCACGACGGGACATCGGCGTAGGGGAGCACCAGGATTCGGACGTCGGCGCCGAAGCGGTCGACGAAGCCGGTGACCGCGGCCGGGTCGACCCAGCCCGATCCGGTGGGGACGGCCACGATCACCGCCCGCGCCGACAGTCCGTCGGCGCCCCGCCACGTCTTCACCAATCGTGTTGCCGGACGCTCGAATTCCGGTGCCGAGAGCTCCCCGCGCAGCAGTGTCCCGGATTCGGAGACGGTACGCGGCAGCGGTTGTCCTTCGTCGGCACCCGCAGAGGCTGGGGTGAGGAGGCCCGCGGTGAGCGCGACCGCCGCCGCCGCGATGACCGCGGTGACACGAGGGACGACCACGGTTGCGGCAACGACCGCGACGGGTGCGAGCGTGGCGCCCGCCCACCAGTCGGGGCCGACCGGCACTGCACCGACGGCAGCACGGATCAGGTTCTGCCACCACACTGCCAGTCCCGCACCGCCGGCCGCGACCAGCACGCCGATACCGAGGACGACGCGTCGTGTCTGCCCATCCGGTTGCCCGTGGCGTCGGGATACCCATCGCGCCAACAGCATTCCGATGACCGCGCCCAGTGCCGTGACGCCGGTCGTCACGACCGTGGTCGTCATCGCATCGCGCGGAAGTGTGCCAGGGTGGAGGGCGACGAGATATGCGACGACGACGTTGATCACGAGGACAGGGTGAGGCAGGTGTCGCCCGGTGTGCGCCGACGTTGGTGCGGGCGAGGCCATCACGAGAGCTCCTCGGTGGTGGTCCCGGTGCGGGGGTGCCGGTCGACGAGTGCGCGTTCGACCGTGGTGGACACCAGTTGCGGGATCGATTCGTGCCGGGTCGGCGGTCCGCCGAACTGACGCCAGGTGTTCCAGGACAAGCCGATCCGGGCGACGCGTGCCGCGGCGTCGCACGCCGGGTTGCTGCACGAGCGCTGCATCGCGTCGATCAGCATGCGGTCCAGGGCGAACCGCGCCCACGAGCCCAGTGGACGACCGTCGGTGGCCGCCGCGCGCAGCAGGTCGTAACCGAGATCATGTGTGCGGCAGAGCGGTGTGAACCGGTCGGGGAGCGGTACCGGGGAGGAGCAGTCGCCGTTCGGGTCGCTGGGCACACCCGCCACGACGGCCGGCGTGTAACCCATGTGCACGTCGAAGGTCGCGGGCAGGACGCCCATCGTCGTGGCCGGGGCAGGCCCCGTCAGCGCCACGACGGCGGCGGCGTACGGGTTGTCGGCGTCCTCCGGGTCGGGGACGACCACACCCATGGTCGAAATGACGTCACCGGCGACCGCGTGCGCCGTCGACATCCACTGTCCGGCAAGGAGAAAGGTCAGTGTCAGTGCGGCGACCAGCCAGCGGTGCGGACGTCGTGGGCGTGTGCGACCGGCATGATCGGTGAGTTGAGAAGTGTTGGCCGAAGGACATTTCCGCAGTGGACCTGGAGGGTTCATGGGCATTGACGCTAGGGAGCGCAACCGCCTGGCCACATCGCTCCGACGGGCGGTTCCCGCTCACCGGTCGGGGCGGGGATCCGGAGTGCGGACACTACTCGGGAACGAGTGCATCTCCCCCGAAAGTATGAGGACTGCCGGTCCTCACCGGGCCTAGGGTGAACCTCATGTTCGGTTTACGCAAGCATCTGCGCGCGGCCGGCGGCGACTTCGTTGACTGGGCGTCCACCGCGCCCGTCGCCCAGGACCCCGCGGTGCGTGCCTACTTCTCCAAACGGGTCAACTGGTTCTTCTTCGTCGTCGCCTTGATCATGTACTCGATCGCCTGGCCGACGCTGCCCGTCACGCATGCCGTGCCGGTCTTCCTACTGCCTCTTGTCGCGGCGTTCGCGGCACTGCCGATCGCGCTCGCCTGGTCGGCGCCACTGGTCGGCTGGGCGATCTCGGTGGTCTCGGCTCAGGTCATCGGCTTGATCGTGCCGACGCACAGCGGGTGGGAGCTGACCATCCAGGTCACTCACTTCATCGAGTTGCTCGTGCTGACCTTCATGGTCATGCTCCGCTGCCAGTTGCGGTGGATACCGGTGGTGTGGCTGACGACCTCCCTCGTCGTCGCCTATGCGGTTCACCCGGCGTGGATCGTCGGGATCTCGGTGCTCGCGGTGGTCGTGACACTGCTCCGCGGACTGATGGCGTCACGACGGCAACTCGCCGTGCGCACGAAACAGACCGAGGAGGCGGAGGCGGAATCCGCAGTGTTGCAGGAGCGTGCACGCATCGCCCGCGACCTGCACGACGTGGTGGCTCACCGGATGTCGATGGTCGTCGTCATGTCGCAGACCGCGCGGTACCGGATCGACGACGTCTCACCCGCTGCGGCAGCCGAATTCGACGCCATCGCCGACGCCGCCCGGACCTCGCTCGACGAGGTGCGGCAGCTGCTCGGGGTGTTGCGGATCGAGGGTGCCGAGACCGTCGCGGCCCCCAATCCGGGACTGGCGCAGGTCGAATCGCTCGTCGCCGAGACCCGTCGGGCCGGCTCCGAGGTCACCGTGAACCGGGAGGTCGACGATGAGATGGTCGGTGAGTCGGCAGCACTCGTCATCTACCGGATCGTCCAGGAGTCGCTCGCCAACGCCACCCGGCACGCGCCGGGCAGCCGCACCCTGGTGAGCGTCACCCCGGGGGAACGCGGCACGGTCGAGGTGGCCGTGGTCAACTCGGCTCCGACGGCGGCGCCCCTCGGGATCGGCGGTAACGGCGTCGGCATCCCCGGAATGCTCGAACGTGCTCAGGCAGTGGGCGGTTCGCTCCTCGCGGCACCGACGGTCGAGGGCGGGTTCGCGGTGCGCGCGCGTATCCCGGCGACACCGCCACGGGACGGCATCCTGCCCGACGCGGCCCGGTCCGTAACGACGCCGAAGGTCCCCTCACCGGCCTCCGACCAGTAGCGTGTCAGGCGTGCCGATCAACGCGGAACCGCTACAAGCACAGGGCAGCTCCCGCCCGATCACCGTCGTCATCGCCGACGACCAGGCGATGGTCCGACAAGGCTTCTCGGCCCTCCTCGCCGCTCAGTCCGACCTGTCCGTGCTCGGCGACGCCGCCGACGGCGTGGAGGCGGTCGAGGTGTGCAAGCGGGTGCGGCCCGACGTCGTCCTGATGGATGTGCGGATGCCGCGCAAGGACGGACTGTGGGCCGCCGAGCAGATCCTGTTGGCCGGGCTGGAGCCGCCGACCCGCGTGCTGATGCTCACCACCTTCGACATCGACGACTACGTCTACGAGGCGTTGCGGATCGGCGCGTCGGGGTTCCTGCTCAAGGATGCCCCGGCCGACGAGCTCGTGCGCGCGGTGCGGGTGGTCGCCGCCGGTGAGGCCCTGCTCGCGCAGTCGATCACCAAGCGGCTCATCACCGAGGTGACCGCCCGACGTCGACGCCCCGCCCGGAACCCGGCGCTGGAACATCTCACGCCGCGGGAGCGGGAGGTTCTCGACCTGGTGGCCGACGGCAAGTCGAACGCCGAGATCGGCGCCGACCTCTTCGTCACCGAGCAAACCGTCAAGACCCACGTGAGTAGTCTGCTGGGCAAGCTCCGGCTGCGGGACCGCGCTCAGGCGGTCGTCTTCGCCTACGAGAACGGCATCAAGTGAATTCGTGCTCAGCGGGGAGGACACCCGCGCACTAGATTGGGTGTGTTCGTCGCGTTCGAGAGGGAGGGTCTCACCACATGGCCAAGAGATTCGGCATTCTCACCTCCGGTGGTGACTGCCCCGGTCTGAACGCCGTCATCCGCGGTGCGGTGCTCAAGGGTGAAACCGTCTACGGTCACGAGTTCGTCGGCTTCAAGGACGGCTGGGCCGGTCTCGTCTACGGCGACATCATGGAGCTGAACCGCTCCACGGTCCGCGGCCTGTCGCACGAGGGCGGCACGATTCTCGGCACGAGCCGCTTCGGGCCCTACACCGAACCCGACGGTGGGCCCGACACCATCAAGAAGGTGCTCAAGAACCTCGGTATCGACGGGGTCATCGCGATCGGCGGCGACGGCACGGCCGCGGCGTCGAAGCGTCTGTTCGACGACGGCATCAACATCGTCGGCGTGCCCAAGACCATCGACAACGACATCGACGCCACCGACTACACGTTCGGGTTCAACACCGCCGTCGAGATCGCGACCGAGGCCATCGACCGCCTGCGCACCACCGGCAACTCGCACAAGCGATGCATGGTGCTCGAGGTCATGGGCCGCCACGCCGGCTGGATCGCGCTGCACTCGGGTATCGCCGGCGGTGCGCACGTGATCCTCATCCCGGAGAACCCCGAAAGTCTCGACCAGATCTGCGCGTGGGTGACCAGCGTCAAGGCCCGCGGCCGTTCGCCGATGGTCGTCGTCGCCGAGGGGTTCAAACTCCCCGAGATGACGGAGGCGTACTCCACCAAGGGCCTCGACGGCTTCAACCGTCCGCGGCTCGGCGGCGTCGGCGAGGTGCTGGCCCCGCTCATCGAGGAGCGCACCGGCATCGAGACGCGGGCCACCGTGCTCGGCCACATCCAGCGCGGCGGCGTGCCGTCGGCCTACGACCGCGTCCTCGCCACCCGCATGGGTATGGCGACCGCCGACCTGGTCGCCGAGAAGGGCTGGGGTCAGATGGTCGCCCTGCACGGCACCCGGATCGACCGGATCACCTTCGACGAGGCGCTCGGCGAGCTGAAGACCGTCCCGCAGGATCAGTACCAGGAGATCCGGGTCATCTTCGGCTAGACCGGCACGACTGCTAGACCGATGCGACTGCCGTCGCGGGGACCGGCTCGCGCGGAATGACGATCCACAGTGCCAGGTAGATCAGGACCTGCGGGCCGGGGAGCAGCATCGACAGCACGAACAGGACGCGGACCAGGGTCGGGTCCCAGCCCCAGCGTTCGGCGATGCCGCCGCAGACGCCACCCAGCCAGGCGTTCGAACGGGAGCGCGTCAGTCGCGGGGCGGACGAAGCGGGCTGTGCGGTGGTCATCGGGGTCTCCCTGCTGATCGAGGTGATGTGGGTCGGTGAACTGATGTCTACGACGGTAGGTCCGCCGACCCGTTCCCGGCATCGGTGATCACCCTGAACGTTCCCCTGGGATATCGCCGCATAAACTGGCAGCCATGACTTCCGCCGCCGTCGAACTGTTGGAGTACGACGAGGTCATCGCCGCTTTCGATCCGGTGATGGGCCTCGAGGTGCACGTCGAGCTGGGTACCGCGACCAAGATGTTCTGCGGATGCCCGACCGACTTCGGCGCCGAGCCCAATACCCAGGTGTGCCCGGTGTGCATCGGCCTGCCCGGTTCGCTGCCGGTCGCCAACGCCAAGGCCGTCGAGTCCGCGATCCGCATCGGCCTGGCACTGAACTGCTCGATCCGGCCGTCGAGCAAGTTCGCGCGGAAGAACTACTTCTACCCGGACCAGCCGAAGAACTACCAGATCTCGCAGTACGACGAGCCCACCTCATACGACGGCTACCTCGATGTCCTGCTCGCCGACGGCACCACGTGGCGCGTCGAGATCGAGCGCGCACACATGGAGGAGGACACCGGCAAGTCGCTGCACATCGGCGGCGCCACCGGTCGTATCCACGGTGCGAGCCACTCGCTGCTCGACTACAACCGCGCAGGCGTCCCGCTCGTCGAGATCGTCACCCGACCCATCGTCGGTGCGGGGGACCGTGCTCCCGAGGTCGCACGCGCGTACGTGACCGCGCTGCGCGACCTGCTCAAGTCCCTCGACGTGTCGGACGTGCGAATGGACCAGGGCTCGATGCGCTGCGACGTGAACCTGTCCCTGATGGCCAAGGGCGCGAGCGAGTTCGGGACCCGTACCGAGACCAAGAACGTCAACTCGCTCAAGAGCGTCGAGATCGCCGTCCGCTACGAGATGCGCCGTCAGGCAGCGATCCTGCAGGCCGGTGGCGAGATCGTGCAGGAGACCCGCCACTTCCACGAGACCGACGGCACCACGTCGGCCGGTCGTCGCAAGGAGACCGCCGAGGACTACCGCTACTTCCCGGAGCCCGATCTGCCTCCGGTGCAGCCGGATGCGGCGTGGATCGAAGAGCTGCGCGCCACCCTGCCCGAGCTGCCGTGGCTGCGCCGTGCCCGCATCCAGGAGGAGTGGGGTGTCTCCGACGAGGTCATGCGCGACCTGGTCAACGTCGGCGCCGTCGACCTCATCATCGCGACCGTCGACGCCGGTGCCTCACCCGAGGCGCCCGCGGCTGGTGGGTGTCGTTCCTTGCGCAGCAGGCCAATTCGCGGGGCGTCGAACTCGACGGTCTCGCCATCACGCCGGCGCAGGTCGCCGAGATCATCGGACTCGTCGACGAGGGCAAGCTGACCACCAAGCTCGCCCAGCAGGTCGCCACCGCGGTGCTCGACGGTGAGGGCGAGCCGAAGCAGATCGTCGCCGACCGCGGCCTCGAGGTCGTCCGCGACGACTCCGCACTGCAGAAGGCCGTCGACGACGCACTCGCCGCCAACCCCGACATCGCCGAGAAGATCCGCGGCGGCAAGGTCCAGGCCGCAGGCAAGATCGTCGGCGACGTCATGAAGGCCACCCGCGGACAGGCCGACCCGGCGCGCGTCAAGGAACTCGTCCTCGCCGCCTGCTCGTAGACGCCACCTCCGCTGCGAGGCGTGAGGAGCGACAGCGACGACCGGCAGACGTCAGCTCCACCGGCAGACTTCGATCGAAGTCTGCGAGTCGAGATGAGGTTCGCCGGTCATCAGCGCTCAGGGAGCGGTGGCGCCCGGTCAGGTCCGGTCGTTGCCGCCGCCCTGCGGGAGGAAGCGGAACACGCGGTCGTCGGTCGGCTTCGGATTGCCGGCCTGCTTGTTGACCGTGGCCACCTGCAGGAGTCCGTTGGGCAGGGCCGCCATTCGGCCGAGCGCGCCGTAGCGCTTCTCGAGCGCGACGACCGGCGGCGTGATCGTCGGGTCCTCGAGGGTGGGTTCGCGGATGCCCTCGATGCGCTGGGTGCGGGTCGTCGAGACGAAGATGCTGCCGCCCGCGACACCGCATCCGGCGATCTGCGGCTTGTCGGGCCACGTCCACAGGACCTTGGGGCCGCCCTCTTCGATGACCTGCACACGGTCCTCGGTCGCCGTCTGGTCGGCGACATAGATGGTGCCGGAGGACTCGTTGGGGCACAGTGCGACCGATGATCCGAAGCCGGAGGCCAGGATTCGCGGGCGCGGACTGACACCCGAGGTGAACGAGGTCACCAGCAACAGCTTTCCGGCCAGCGACGACGGGTCGTCGGCGGCCGCGGGGTTCCCGGCGTCGCCCGTGGCCACCACGAGTTCGGTGGGCGTGCGGAAATACATCGAGCCCATGTTCCCGGTGGCGCCCTTGGGGATTCCGGTCAGGATCGGCTTCGGCACATCGTCGGGGGCCAGCCGCACGATCCGGTTGTCCGACGGCGTCGTGATCAGTGCGTATATCAGACGGTCCTGGGAGTAGGTGGGGGAGAAGGCGAAATCGATGAGTCCGCCGTCGCCCGAGGCGTCGACGGGTGCCTGACCGAGGACCCGTTCGGGGCCATAACGCTTGGTGGTGATGATCTTTCCGGTGGTGCGTTCGGCGACCACCGTGACCTCACCCTGCTCGTCACCGGGCATCACCCCGCCCGTCGACGCGAGGCAGGTCGCGATCACCGCGGGGTCGGGGTCGACGCACGGACCGGTGGGCGGTGGCTGGGTGTCCCGCGGCGTCTCCGGCGGCGGCGTCGGCTCGGCCTGACCGCTCGGACGGTTGTTGGGACTGAACGCGCCGGCCTCCCGCTGACGGTCCTGTTCGGTGAAGTTCGCGCAGCCGCCCACGGTGAGCGCGATCACCGCCAGAACGGCCACCAGCATTCGGCCTGTCGGCCGCCCCTTCCACATGGCGTCCACAGTAATGGTGTGCCGACTCACCCCGCCGGGGTGCGGGGACCGCACCCCGCGAGCCTCTAGAGTCGGGCTTGTGAGCGAACGCGACACGCCGAGCGCCGGGGAGCCCGATACGTCGAGCCCGCCCGCGATGAGCCCCTACGACGAGCCGACCGGCCAGATCCCGGTCCAGGATCATCCGCCGACCCCCGCACCGCGGCCCGAGGTCGATCGCGATGACTTCTACAACCGGCACGCGCGGCGGCCGGCACCGTATGCGCGGGTCGACGACCTGGACGACATCGACCCCGGCGACGTGGAGACCCGACAGACCAAGGGGAGTGCGGACAAGCCGCCGGCCACACCCGTCCCCGTACCCCCGCGCGTCCCGGAATCCTCGAAGGCCCCGGAACCTCCCCGCACGCCGGAAGCCCCGCACGCGTCGGAGCCCGATGTCGAACCGACCGTCGCATTCGAGCGTCGCGCGGCAGCCGGTTCCGACGCCGGCGACATCCCCGCCGACGACACCGCGACCCGGCCCGAACCCGCGTTGCCGCCGGTCGGCGCCGCTCGCTACGACTTCCTCGACGAAGACGACACCGCCGGCCGCTACAGCGCGAACCCGGCCGATTCGAGCGCCGCGGACACCGCCCTGCTCGACGACGAGCCGGAGCGCAGGAGCCTGTTCGGTCGTCGCCGGAACCGGACTCCCGAGGACGAGTACGAAACCAAATCGGTCGCCGACGACGACCTCGAAGACGCGCTCGCGAAGTCCCGACGCGGCACCCTCGACCTCGGCCTGTTGCTGCTGCGCATCGCGCTCGGCGGTTTCGTCGGCGCGCACGGACTGCAGAAGCTGTTCGGACTGTGGAACGGGCCGCGTCTCAGCGGTTTCGAGCAGATGCTCGTCGACGGCGGATTCAACGCCGACTATGCGCAGATCCTCGCCATCGTCGGCGCACTCGCGGAGACGGTCGGCGGCCTCATGGTCATCCTCGGCCTCCTCACCCCGATCGGCGCCTCGGCCATCCTGGGCACGATGCTCGTCGCCGCGGCGTACCGGGTGTCCGCGGCCGGCGGCTTCGAGTTCTTCGCCGCCGCACAGGGAGCGGAGTACGAGCTGTTCCTCGCGGCCACCGCGGCCGCGGTCATCCTCACCGGGCCGGGCCTGTACTCACTGGACTACCCGCGCGGCTGGGCACGCCGACCCTTCGTCGGGTCGTTCGTGTGGCTGATCGTCGGCATCGGTGCAGCCGTCGCCGTGTGGATCCTGGCGAACGGGACCAATCCGCTGAACTGAGCTCCGCGCACAGACAACAGTGCGGGGTGCGTACCGACATCCGGTACGCACCCCGCACTCGTTGTTCAGTGGTCAGTCGACCTGACGGACCGCGCCCTTGTCGGCCGAGGTCGCGAGCTTCGCGTAGGCGCGCAGCGCGGTGGTGACGGTGCGCTCGCGGTCCTTCGGCTGCCACGGACGCTCGGAGGCCTCCATCTTCGCGCGGCGCTCGGCGAGCACCTCGTCGTCGACGAGCACCTCGAGGCGACGGGTCTTGACGTCGATGAGGATCTGATCGCCGTCCTCGACGAGTCCGATCGCACCACCCGACGCCGCCTCCGGCGACATGTGGCCGACCGACAGACCCGACGATCCGCCGGAGAACCGGCCGTCGGTGATGAGGGCGCACTTCTTGCCCATGCCGGTGCCCTTCATGAAGGCGGTCGGGTGCAACATCTCCTGCATGCCCGGCCCGCCCGCGGGGCCCTCGTAGCGGACGACGAGCACCTCGCCGGCCTGGATGGTCTTCGACAGGATGACCTGAACGGCCTCTTCCTGGCTCTCGACCACGCGGGCCGGACCCTCGAAGTGCCACAGGTCCTCGTCGATGCCCGCGGTCTTGAGCACGGCGCCGTCGGGAGCGAGGTTGCCGCGCAGGACGCACAGCCCACCTTCGACGGTGTACGCGTGCTCGAGGTCGCGGATACAGCCGCCGGCGGCGTCGGTGTCGAGCGAACTCCAGCGGTTGGCCGTGGAGAACGGGGTCGTGGTGCGCACGCCACCCGGCGCGGCGTGGAACAGTTCGACGGCCTCGTCGGTCGCCTTGCCGCCGCGGATGTCCCAGTCGTCGAGGGCCTGGGCCAGGGTCGGGCTGTACACGGTCGAGGTGGTGTCGTCGAGCAGTCCGGCACGGCGGAGCTCCCCGAGGATCGCGGGGATTCCGCCGGCCCGGTGGACATCCTCCATGTGGTAGTCGGAGTTGGGGGAGACCTTCGACAGGCAGGGAACGTTGCGGCTGATCTCGTCGATGGTCGACAGATCGAAGTCGGCGACCTCGCCCTCCTGCGCCGCGGCGAGGATGTGCAGCACGGTGTTGGTCGAGCCGCCCATCGCGACGTCGAGCGCCATCGCGTTCCGGAAGGCGGTCGGGGTCGCGATGCTGCGCGGCAGCACCGATGCGTCGTCCTCGCGGTACCAGCGGTTCGCGGCGTCGATGACGACCTTGCCGGCGCGCTCGAACAGCGCACGACGCGCCTCGTGGGTGGCCAGCGTGGACCCGTTGCCCGGCAGGGCGAGTCCGAGGGCCTCGGTGAGGCAGTTCATCGAGTTGGCGGTGAACATGCCCGAGCACGAGCCACAGGTCGGGCAGGCGGACCGCTCGACCTCGCTCAGCCCGTCCTCGTCCACGTCGCTGTTCGCGGAGGCGGAGATCGCGGTGATCAGGTCGGTGGGGGCCTGGGCGACGCCGTCGACGACGACTGCCTTGCCGGCCTCCATCGGACCGCCGGACACGAAGACGGTCGGGATGTTCAGGCGCATCGCGGCATTGAGCATGCCGGGGGTGATCTTGTCGCAGTTGGAGATGCACACCAGCGCGTCGGCGGTGTGGGCGTTGACCATGTATTCGACGGAGTCGGCGATGATCTCGCGGGACGGCAGCGAGTAGAGCATGCCGCCGTGACCCATCGCGATGCCGTCGTCGACGGCGATGGTGTGGAACTCACGCGGGACGCCGCCCGCGGCCCGCACTGCGTCGGCGACGATGTCGCCGACATCCTTGAGGTGCACATGGCCCGGCACGAACTGCGTGTACGAGTTGGCGATCGCCACGATGGGCTTGCCGAAATCGTCGTCGGTCATACCGGTGGCGCGCCACAGGGAGCGTGCTCCGGCGGCTTCGCGGCCGACGGTGGTGGTGCGTGACCTCAAGGCTGGCATGGGTTCCTCAATATCGATCGTCGGGTCGGGCAGAGTCGGCGTCGTCGAACGGCTTCGGGCGCTGCTGGGCCGAAGTCGTTCTCCGCGTCGGACTCTTGGCGTCAACACCGCGATCCCGGGGGTTTGTCTCACTCGGGCTGTGTGGTCCCGGGACCTGGGTTGAACGGCGTCGCACGCTGAGGGTGGGCGTCGCGAGTCGCCGAGAGACCAGGCTACTCCGCTGTGACATGCGGAAACAAAACGATTCGGACGTGCCCCCGGTGCTCCGGTGGTGACCTCAGATTCCCAGAACCGCCTTGGCGATGGAGAAGTAGACGATCAGGCCGGTCGCGTCGCAGAACGTCGAGATGAACGGGGTGGAGAAGACGGCGGGGTCCACCCGGATGGATTTCGCGACGAGCGGCATCACGCCGCCGACGGTCGCCGCCATCGTGCAGATCGACACGATCGTCAGCCCGATCACCCCACCGATGTCGACGCCGTAGACCAGTGCGGCGACGGCGAACCCGACGACGCCGAGCAGCGATCCCATGGTCAGCCCGACCCGGACCTCCTTGGCGGCGACCCGGACGACGTCGCGAGTGGTGACGTCGTCGGTCGCAAGGGCACGAGTCACGGTCGTCGCGGCCTGCGATCCGGTGTTGCCGCCGATGCCGGTCAGCAGTGGGATGAACAGCGCGAGGGCGACCTTCTGCTCGAGGGTGCCCTCGAAGATCTCCAGGACGTTGACGGTGAGGATCGCCGACACCGCGAGGACGAACAGCCACACGATGCGGGCGCGGGTGATCGACAGGATCGATGCATGGAGGTACGGCTCGCGGAGCGGCTCGCGGGCGCCGGCACGGGCCTCGTCGGTGTCGCGGGCCTGTTCGACGACCTCGACCGCGTCGTCGATGGTGAGGACGCCGACCAGCCGGTTGTCGCGATCGACGACCGGCATCGCGAGAATGCCGCGGTCGACGCATCGTTGGGCGGTGGCCTCGGCGTCGTCGTCGGCGTGCGCGAACATCGGCCTGCTCATCAGGTCGGCGATGGGTTCGTCGGGTTCCGCGAGGAGAAGGTCGCGGAGGCTGACGACGCCGCACAGGGACCGCGCGACGTCGAGGACCGGCACGGTGTAGATCGTCTCGGCGGCGTGGCCGCGGTCCTTGACCCGGGTGAGTGCGGCACCCGCGGTCTCGTCGCGTCGGGCGTGGACGAACTCGGGACTCATCCGACGCCCGACCGAACCGCGCGGGTAGCCGAGCACGACGGCGGTGACGTCGCGTTCGGCGGGGGTGAGTTGCTGGATGAGTGCGCGGGCGACGCCGGCGGGCAGTTCGTCGAGGAGTTCTGCACGGTCGTCGGGGTCGAGGTGGTCGAACGCCGCCACCACCTCGGCCGTCCCGAGATCGTCGATGAGCCGACGCTGGGAGCCCGCGGAGAGATCGTCGAAGACCTCGACGGCGAGATCCTTCGGGAGGAGACGGAAGGCCACGCCCCGCGCCTGGTGGGACAGACGGTCGAGGAGCGCGGCGATGTCACCGGCGGGCAGTGCGGACAGCGCGGTCGCGGCCGCTCCGAGTTGACCGTCGGAGATCAGGTCGTCGAGTTGGTTCGCGTCGAGCATCGCGTACGTCACCCGACGAGCCTATCGGCTGGTGTCGGTGTCAAAGCCGTTCGCGCAGCGACGATTCTGTGCCGCCGGGGACGGGTCGGGCCTACTTGTCGCGGTTTGCGGCGGCCTCGAACGGATCCGGGATGCGGCCCTTGCTGACCACGTTCAGCACCGGGAGATCGCGAAAACCGATGGCGGGCAACTTGACCCGCTCACCGTCGGGGCGGACCGCACGCACCGAGCTCCACTTGGGGAACTGCAGGCCGGCGATCTCGGACCAGGGGAGTTCGGTCGTGGACAGGGCGCCGACCGCGCGCACTCCGTCCTCGGTGACGACCGTGCGGAGGCGGTGGATCCACATGTACAGAGCCACCGGGGCGACGAAGAGGAAGGCGAACCAGTACGACGCGCCGAGCAGCAGGACCACCACGAGCGCGACCATCGGCACCGTGAAGTAGGCGACACGGTTGATGCGGAAGACCACGGGATAGGGGATCTCCGCCGAGTCGTCGGGTGTCGAGGCGGCGGGGTCGCTGGAATCAGTCGGCACACATCCATTGTGCCAACACGGCCACGGTGAACGCGGCGTCGGGTCTACCGGGCAGTAGTCGGTGAGACGTCCGTCACCACCTGTGCGTTCCCATGATGTGGGACGGCGTGGTCCGGAGTTTGACTCAGAACGACGCACGGTCCTACCGTGATCTACGTGATGACGAACGGGATCCTCGTAGTAATCGGCTGGCGCGTCGCCTGACCGGTCACCTCGCAGACCCCTACCGGCATCGACGCGCCACCCTCGAACAGCGGAAGCTGTCGGGGGTTTTTTCATGTCAGGTAGTCACATCACCCCACCACCGAAATACAGACAAGATGAGGATCGTGCAGTGAGCGCACCAACAGCACGCACCGACGCCGGCCGGAATGAGCCGACGCGCAACGCCGGACTGCGTCAGCAGTCTCCCGCGGCGGGCAACCTCCGTGCGGTAGGTCAGCACACCGTCGCGCCGGAGCGCGTCAGCGGTGCGCAGTCTGTGGTCCGATCGCTCGAGGAGCTCGGGGTCGAGGTCGTCTTCGGCATCCCCGGCGGCGCGGTCCTGCCGGTCTACGACCCGCTGCTGGACTCCACCAAGGTTCGCCACGTCCTCGTGCGCCACGAGCAGGGTGCCGGTCACGCCGCCACCGGCTACGCACAGGTCGCCGGTCGTGCCGGCGTCATGATGGCGACCTCGGGCCCCGGTGCCACCAACCTGGTGACCCCGCTGGCCGACGCGCAGATGGACTCCGTCCCGGTCGTGGCGATCACCGGCCAGGTCGGCCGCTCGCTGATCGGCACCGACGCCTTCCAGGAAGCCGACATCTCCGGCATCACCATGCCGATCACGAAGCACAACTTCCTGGTCAGCCGCGCCATCGACATCCCGAAGACCATCGCCGAGGCCTTCCACATCGCCGAGAGCGGCCGTCCCGGTGCGGTTCTCGTCGACATCCCGAAGGACATCCTGCAGAGCCAGACCACGTTCTCGTGGCCGCCGCAGATCGACCTGCCCGGCTACCGTCCGGTCACCAAGCCGCACGGCAAGCAGGTCCGCGAGGCGGCTCGCCTGATCAACGCCGCCAAGGCGCCGGTCCTCTACGTCGGGGGCGGCGTCATCAAGGCCAACGCCTCCGAGGAGCTGCTCGAGCTCGCCGAACTGACCGGCATCCCGGTCGTCACGACCCTGATGGCGCGTGGCGCGTTCCCCGACAGCCACGACCAGCACCTGGGCATGCCGGGTATGCACGGCACCGTGGCAGCCGTCGGCGCCCTGCAGCGCAGTGATCTGCTGATCACCCTCGGCGCCCGGTTCGACGACCGCGTGACCGGACAGCTCGATTCCTTCGCGCCCGACGCCAAGGTCATCCACGCCGACATCGACCCGGCCGAGATCGGCAAGAACCGTCCGGTCGACGTCCCGATCGTCGGTGACTGCAAGGCGGTCATCGCCGAGCTGACCGAGACGCTGCGCGACGAGCGGGCGACCACCGGCACCACACCGGACCTGTCCGAGTGGTGGACCTACCTCGACGGCATCCGGAAGACGTACCCGCTGAGCTACGACCGTCAGACCGACGGTTCGATGTCGCCGGAGTTCGTCATCCAGGCGCTGGGCAAGGCCGCCGGACCCGACGCGGTCTACTGCGCCGGCGTCGGCCAGCACCAGATGTGGGCCGCACAGTTCATCTCCTACGAGAAGCCGCGCACCTGGCTCAACTCCGGTGGTCTGGGCACGATGGGCTACGCGGTGCCCGCCGCCATGGGCGCCAAGGCCGCCGCACCCGACACCGAGGTGTGGGCCATCGACGGCGACGGCTGCTTCCAGATGACAAACCAGGAACTGGCCACCTGCGCGATCGAGGGCATCCCGATCAAGGTCGCGCTGATCAACAACGGCAACCTGGGCATGGTCCGGCAGTGGCAGACCCTCTTCTACGAGGAGCGGTACTCCAACACCGACCTGGCGACACATTCGCGGATGATCCCGGACTTCGTGAAGCTGTCGGAAGCGTTGGGCTGCGTCGCTTTCCGCGTCGAGCGTGAGGAGGACGTCGACGACGTCATCGCGCAGGCACGGGCGATCAACGACCGCCCGGTCGTCATCGACTTCATCGTCGGCAAGGACGCCCAGGTGTGGCCGATGGTCGCCGCGGGCACCGGCAACGACGAGATCATGGCGGCCCGCAACATCCGGCCGCTGTTCGACGACGACGAGGCGGCTTCCGACCCGGTCGACATCCACGAGACCATGACCAAGCCCGATGCAGCGGCCCCGGCCGACGCGCCGGCAGCGAAGAAGGACCAGAAGTGAGCACCACCCACACCCTCAGCGTCCTGGTGGAGGACCGGCCGGGCGTCCTGGCCCGCGTCTCCGGACTGTTCTCGCGTCGCGGGTTCAACATCGAGTCGCTGGCCGTCGGACCGACCGAGCTCAAAGGGATCTCGCGGATGACCATCATGGTCTCCGTCGAGGACTTCCCACTCGAGCAGGTCACCAAGCAGCTGAACAAGCTGGTGAACGTGATCAAGATCGTCGAGCAGGACCCGGCCAACTCCGTGTCCCGCGAATTGATGATGGTCAAGGTCCGTTCGGACTCGACCGTGCGCACCGAGGTCATCGAAGTGGTGAACCTGTTCCGCGCCAAGGTCATCGACGTGTCGCCGGAGTCGCTCACCATCGAGGCCACCGGTACGTCGGAGAAGCTCGAGGCTTTGCTGCGGATGCTCGATCCTTACGGCATCCGTGAGATCGCCCAGTCCGGCGCCGTTGCGCTCGGACGCGGACCGAAGAGCATGTCGGCCAACCGCTGACCTATACACTCCGCTGGAAACAGCGGCGAGAAATTTAAAAGTCCCTCGGCGAGAGAGAAAATCGCGAGGGGCGCCACATATCGAAGGGAAACAAAGTGGCCATCGAACTGTTCTACGACGACGACGCGGATCTGTCGATCATCCAGGGTCGCAAGGTCGCGGTGATCGGCTACGGCAGCCAGGGCCATGCGCATTCGCTGTCGCTGCGTGACTCGGGCGTCGACGTCGTCATCGGCCTGCGTGAGGGTTCCAAGTCCAAGGCCAAGGCGGAGGAGCAGGGCCTCAAGGTTCTGACCGCTTCCGAGGCTGCTGCCTGGGCCGACGTCATCATGGTCCTCGCACCCGACACCTCGCAGGCACAGATCTTCACCGAGGACATCGAGCCGAACCTCTCCGACGGCGACGCGCTGTTCTTCGGTCACGGCCTGAACATCCACTTCGGTCTGATCAAGCTCCGGAGAACGTCACCGTCGCCATGGTCGCCCCGAAGGGCCCCGGCCACCTCGTTCGTCGTCAGTTCGTCGACGGCAAGGGTGTGCCCGCGCTCATCGCGGTCGCCCAGGACCCGAAGGGTGAGGGCCAGGCTCTCGCTCTCAGCTACGCCAGCGCCATCGGCGGTGGGCGCGCCGGAATCATCAAGACCACGTTCAAGGAAGAGACCGAGACCGACCTCTTCGGTGAGCAGGCCGTGCTCTGCGGTGGCACCGAGGAACTGGTCAAGGCCGGCTTCGAGGTCATGGTCGAGGCCGGTTACGCACCGGAGATGGCCTACTTCGAGGTGCTGCACGAGCTCAAGCTCATCGTCGACCTCATGTACGAGGGTGGCATCGCCCGCATGAACTACTCGGTCTCCGACACCGCCGAGTTCGGTGGCTACATCTCGGGCCCGCGTGTCATCGACGCCGACACCAAGGAGCGCATGCGCGCCATCCTGAAGGACATCCAGGACGGCACCTTCGTCAAGCGCCTCGTCGCCAACGTCGAGGGCGGCAACAAGGAGCTCGAGGGCCTGCGCAAGCAGAACGCCGAGCATCCGATCGAGGTCACCGGCAAGAAGCTGCGCGACCTGATGAGCTGGGTTGATCGTCCGATCACCGAGACCGCCTGAGTCTCACCCTCTCTGCACCGACAGCGGGCCCGCACCTGGAAAGGTGCGGGCCCGCCGTCGTATCCCACCTCTGAGAAGCGCCCCTGGAAAGCACCCCTGAGATAGGCCCCCCACAGGGGGACCGTCGACACTACGTCGTCGGGTCTCTCCTGGAGGGTCGATCTCGGGGGCGGTTTCCAGCAACCAACGCCGTGCGCCGACGAGTGGCCCAGAAATGCGCAACGCCCCGGGTGAACCCGGGGCGTCGCGAGGGAAGTTCGATCAATCGTCAGGCGATCTTGAATCCCTTGTACTCGGGGACCGAGGCCACCCGGTTGAGGATCGGCTTGATGTTGGTGCCGGTCTCCGGGCCGAAGCAGCCGAGGAAGTAGTAGGCGTTCACCATGCCGACGAGGCGGTCGCCGACGACGACGGGACTGCCGGAGTCGCCTTCGATCACGCACAGCTGGCTCAGGTGGACGTCACCCTCGGAGAACCAGGCGATGCCACAGGTGTTGCCGGTGGTGCGGCCTTCCTTGCACGCGATGGTGGGGAAGCCGATCGGCCGGGGATCGACCGATCGGATCGTCACGCCGCGGACGGTGCGCAGCGGAACCACACGCGAGGCGTCCATCTCGATGATCGCCATGTCGAGGTCGGAGAACGAGTGGGTGATGGTGCCGGCCTGGCCGCGGTCCTGGAAGGTCTCCGAATAGACCTTCTGACCTGGGTTACCGCAGTGTCCCGCGGTGATGCCGATGAGCTTGCCGGTCTTGGAGCGGCCGATCGTGGTCAGGGTGCAGGCTGCAGCGGAGTTTCCACCTTTGAGGACAAGAATTCCCGAGCCGCCCCCGAGGAAGATCTTCGCCGGGGCCGCGACCGCGACGCCCGCTCCCCAGCCGGCGAGCACCGTCGCAGCCAAAACCGCCAACAGTGCCGTCAGCTTCTTCGTCATCCGCTCTCCACTTCTGATTCGCAATGCGCCGAAACGCCTGCCGGAACTGGTCGCGGCAGGCGGTCAAAACACACCGTACCGGGACTCTCCGGCTTCGCTCCTGCGTGGGATCGACCCGCGGTCGGTTTGCAACCCTTCCGTGATGCTTGCCGCAGCGCGTCGTAACCCCCGTCACACTCTACCCAGCCGCACGTACACGGCTCCTCTTTTGGGGTAGACCGCCTGTTCGGGGCCACCTACCAGACCTTTAAGGTGTGATACGGAGAGTCCACGACGCTCCGTCCTGCCGAAGGTGAGAAATCGCACCTGCCCCGAACCTGGAGAAAAGACTGTGAGCTCTGCTGGCCGCCCGGTCGTACTCATCGCCGACAAGCTGGCGCCGTCCACCGTGGAAGCACTCGGTGACGGCGTCGAGGTGCGATGGGTCGACGGCCCGGACCGTCCCAAGCTGCTCGAGGCCGTCGTCGACGCCGACGCCATCCTCGTGCGTTCCGCGACGACTGTCGACGCCGAGGTCCTCGACGCCGGCAAGAAGCTGAAGATCATCGCGCGCGCCGGCGTCGGTCTCGACAACGTCGACGTCCCCGCCGCCACCGCTCGTGGAGTCATGGTCGTCAACGCGCCGACCTCCAACATCCACACCGCCGCCGAGCACGCCATCGCGCTGCTGATGTCGGCGTCGCGCCAGATCCCGGCCGCCGATGCCACCCTGCGTGAGAAGACCTGGAAGCGTTCGGCTTTCAACGGTGTCGAGATCTTCGACAAGACCGTCGGCGTCGTCGGTCTCGGCCGCATCGGTCAGCTGGTCGCCGCACGTCTGGCCGCATTCGAGACGCACATCATCGCGTACGACCCCTACGTCTCGCCGGCCCGCGCCGCCCAGCTCGGCATCGAGTTGGTCACCCTCGACGAGCTCCTCGAGCGCGCCGACTTCATCACCGTGCACCTGCCCAAGACGCCCGAGACCCTCGGCCTCATCGGCGCCGAACAGCTGGCCCGCACCAAGAAGGGCGTCGTCATCGTCAACGCCGCGCGCGGTGGTCTGATCGACGAGCAGGCACTGGCCGACGCCATCAACTCCGGCCAGGTCCGCGCCGCCGGCCTCGACGTCTTCGCGACCGAGCCCTGCACCGACTCGCCGCTGTTCGACCTCCCGCAGGTCGTCGTGACCCCGCACCTCGGCGCCTCCACCAGCGAGGCCCAGGACCGTGCCGGTACCGACGTCGCCAAGAGCGTGCGTCTCGCCCTGGCCGGTCACTTCGTGCCCGATGCCGTCAACATCACCGGCGGAGCGGTCGACGAAGAGGTCGCCCCGTGGCTCGAGGTCGCCCGCAAGGCCGGTGTCCTCGTCGGCGCCATCAGCAAGGAGCCGCCGACCTCGCTGGTCGTCGACGTCCGCGGTGAGCTGGCCGCCAAGAGCGTCGACGTCCTCGGACTCTCCGCGCTGCGCGGTCTGTTCTCGGCCGTCCTCGACGAGCCGGTCACCTTCGTCAACGCTCCGGCCGTCGCCGAGAGTCGCGGCGTCACCTGCGAGGTGACCACCGCTCCGGAGAGCCCCAACCACCGCAGCGTCGTCGACGTGAAGGCCGTCTTCGCCGATGGTTCGGTTCACAACGTCTCCGGCGCGCTCACCGAGCCGCGTCTGGTCGAGAAGATCGTCAACATCAACGGTCGCAACTTCGACCTCCGCGCCGAGGGCCACAACCTGGTCGTCAGCTACGCGGATCGTCCGGGCTCGCTCGGCAAGATCGGCACCCTGCTCGGCGATGCCGGGGTCGACATCCTCGCCGCTGGTCTGTCCCAGGACGCCGAGGGCGGCGGCGCGACCATGATGCTGCGCATCAGCAGCGTGCTCGCCGACGACGTCGTCGAGGCGATCGGCTCGGCCGTGGGCGCCACTCTGATCGAGCAGGTGGACCTCTCGTGAAACTCGCAATCATCGCCGGCGACGGCATCGGTCCCGAGGTCATCGGGGAGGCACTCGGCGTCCTCGAGACCGTCGTTCCGTCGGTGAGCACCACCGAGTTCGATCTCGGTGCTCGCCGCTACCACCGCAACGGCGAACTCCTCACCGAGGGCGACCTCGAGTCGCTGCGCAGCCACGACGCAATCCTGTTGGGCGCCATCGGCGATCCGTCGGTGCCGCCGGGCATCCTCGAGCGCGGTTTGCTGCTCACCATGCGTTTCGCCCTCGATCACCACGTGAACCTGCGTCCGTCGCGCCGGTACCCGGGTGTCACCTCGCCGCTGGCGGGCGACCCCGAGATCGATTTCGTCGTCGTCCGCGAGGGCACCGAGGGTCCGTACACCGGCAACGGCGGTGCGATCCGCGTCGGCACCCCCCACGAGGTCGCGACCGAGGTCAGCGTCAACACCCGCTTCGGCGTGGAACGCGTGGTGCGCAACGCCTTCGGGCGGGCGCAGCAGCGTCGTAAGAAGCTGACGCTGGTCCACAAGACCAACGTGCTCGGCTTCGCCGGATCGTTGTGGAGCCGCGCGGTCGAGGAAATCGGTGCCGAGTTCCCCGACGTCACCACTGACTACTGCCACGTGGACGCGGCGACCATCTACATGGTCACCGATCCGGGCCGCTTCGACGTGATCGTCACCGACAACCTGTTCGGCGACATCATCACCGACATCGCGGCTGCCGTCAGTGGCGGCATCGGACTCGCGGCGTCGGGCAACATCGATGCCACCGGCGCGAATCCGTCGATGTTCGAGCCGGTTCACGGTTCGGCACCGGACATCGCCGGCCAGGGCAAGGCCGATCCGACCGCTGCCATCCTGTCGACGGCACTGCTGCTCCAGCACCTCGGCGAGAACGACGCCGCGGCCCGGATCGAGAAGGCTGTCGCCGACGACCTCGCCGAGCGCAGCGGACCGGTTGTCACCAGCGAGGTCGGCAAGCGCATCCGCGAACGCCTCTCCTGAGGTTCCGCGAACCAGCACCAACGCATCAACCCACCACCCGGCGATCGGTGGTGGGTTGATCCGTATGTGCTGAGGTCTGAGGTCGCGGTCAGGTCAAACTCTCACGGGCTCCTCGACGAGGCGCTGTGCGTCGCGCGGGACCAGGGGAGTGGCGACCAGCGGTGCGAGCGCGGTGACCGCGAACGCCGCCGGGAAACCGACCGCTGCGATCAGTGCGCCCAGCACGGGCGTCGTCGCGGCGGTGACCAGGTACTGGCCCGTGTTCTGCACCGCGAGTCCGCGTCCGCTCCAGTCGGGCCCGGCGAACTCGGCGATGGCGGTGAACGCCAAGCCGTTGTCTGCCACCGAGATCACGCTCGCCACGGCCATCAGTGCGGGGGCCACGGGGCTGTCGAACCAATCCGCCACTGCGAGAGCGCACATCGATGCGATGCCGGCGACCGCGATGATCCGGATCGGGCGCATCCGGGAGAGCCAGGCGTCCGACCATCGACCCGCGGCGATCCGGCCGAGCGCGCCGACCACCTGTGTCACGGTGATCAGGATGCCGGCGCCGGCCGGCGACCAGTCGTGCGCCACGATCAGCCACGTGGGTACGAAGGTCCACATCATCGACTGCGGTACGACGAGCAGCATGCTGACGGTGTGAACCCGGGCGAGGAACGAATTGCCCCGGTAGGGGTTTCGAGTGATCGCCGGAGCATCGTCGTGGCCGCTGGGTGTCGCCCGGCGCGACGGGTCGCTGATGCCGATCAGCACCGCCAGCAATCCGACGGCGGTGATCACGGCCGGGATGGCCAGTGCCGCAGCGGGTCCGTGGGTGGCGGCGACAACCGGCATGGTCAACGCGCACACCCCGATACCCAGAGGTTGCGCCATCTGCCGAATCCCCATCGCGGTGCCACGCTGATGGGCGGGGAACCAGCCCACCACGATTCGGCCGCTGGCGCCGTTGGCGGCGCCGGAACCGATGCCGCCCACCAGGAGAGCGGCTCCCACAAGGGCATACGACGCATCCGTGGCCGCAGCAACGGCCGCGCCGGTGGCGCCGACCAGCGAGATCGACAGGGAGATCAGCAGAATCCGGCGTTCGCCGTAACGGTCCAGCAGAATTCCCCACAGGAATGTGGCCATCGTGAGGCCGATGGTGGGGACGGCGGCGAGCGTCGACGCCGCGGTGAGGGTCAGCTCCGCATCGGTGTGCAGCGCGGGTATCAGATACGCGACGCCGCTCACGACGCAGGTGGTCGTCAGCGCGGCGAGCAGTGAGCATCCGAGGATGACCCATCTCCTGGTGTTGGAAATGATGCCGATGTCATCCATCCGAACTCACCCCGCTCTCTACTATCTCATACTATGGGACTTGAGGTTCACATTGTAAGAACGGTGAGGTGGTTCGCCAACTCGGCTCTCAACCGATGGGATCAGTCGGTGCGATAGGGTCTGGACATGCGCTTAGGTCGAATTGCGAGTCCCGACGGAGTGGCCTTCGTGTCCGTCGAAGGGGAGGGCGACGACGCTGTCGCCAAGGAGATCGCCGAGCATCCGTTCGGCACCCCGACGTTCACCGGTCGTTCCTGGAAACTGGCCGACGTCCGTGTGCTGGCTCCGATCCTGGCCAGCAAGGTGATCTGCATTGGCAAGAACTACGCCGCACATGCGGCCGAGATGGGTGGTGAGGCACCGGCCGACCCGGTGATCTTCATCAAGCCGAACACCTCGATCATCGGTCCCGAGGTCCCGATCGTGCGCCCGCCGTCGTCGGAACGTGTGGACTACGAAGGTGAACTCGCCGTCGTCATCGGACGTCCCTGCAAGGACGTCAAGGCCGGCCAGGCCAAGGACGTCATCCTGGGTTACACGATCGCCAACGACGTGACCGCCCGCGATCAGCAGAAGGCCGACGGTCAGTGGACGCGGGGCAAGAGCTACGACACCTTCTGCCCGCTCGGTCCCTGGATCGAGACGTCCTTCGATCCGTCCGACGTCGAACTCGTCACCGAGCTCGACGGCGAGGTCAAGCAGCGCACACGGACGTCGTTGATGCTGCACGACATCGGTGAGATCGTCGAGTGGATCACGCGGATCATGACCCTGCTCCCCGGTGACGTGATCCTCACGGGCACGCCCGAAGGAGTGGGACCCATGGTCGCCGGACAGCGGGTCTCGGTGACCGTCAACGGAATCGGCACGCTCTCCAATCCGGTGGTGGACAAGGCATGACAGCTCCCAGCACGGCACGCGTCAACGGCATCGACATCTCCTACAGCGTGGCCGGGAGCGGCCCGCTCGTCGTGATGGTGATGGGGACCGGAAGTCCCGGTCGCGTGTGGAAGGCCAATCAGGAACCGGCGCTGGTGAAGGCGGGCTACACCGTCGTCACCTTCGACAACCGCGGCATCGCCCCGTCGTCGGAGTGTGCGGAGGGTTTCAGCCTCGACGACATGGTCGCCGACACGGCCGCGCTCATCGAGTATCTGGACCGCGGTCCGGCCATCGTCGTGGGAACGTCGCTGGGCGCCCGGATCACCCAGGAACTCGCACTGGCCCGGTCCGACGTCGTCAAGGCCGCTGTCCTCATCGCCACCTACGGTCGCAACACCCCGCTGCAGGAAGCGATCTCGGCCGGCGAGCGCGCGCTCTACGACAACAAGATCAAGCTGCCGCCGGAGTACGAGGCCGCCATCACGGCTCACCTCAACCTGTCTCCGCACACCCTCGACGACGACCGCTCGGCCCGGGACTGGCTCGACATCATCGGGTTCTCGCCGCAGACGATCACCCCGGGAGTGCGTGCGCAGCTCGAACTCCACCACAAGGAGTCCGACCGGCTCTCGGCGTACCGCAACATCACCCGCCCGACGCTCGTCGTCGGTTTCGCCGACGACCGCACATTGCCGCCGAAGCTGGCTCGCGAGGTGGCCGAGGCGATTCCGGGCGCGGAGTACGTGCAGATCGAACGTGCCGGGCATTTCGGCTATCTCGAACAACCGGCCGAGGTGAACCGCGTGCTCGTCGACTTCTGCGGGCGGTTCCGGGACTGAACGCGCCGGTCAGCGCCTGAGGCGGTTTCGATACCCTGAGGGTCATGACCAGTAGTGAAGCCGTACGAGTCCGATTCTGTCCGTCCCCGACCGGTACACCCCATGTGGGACTCGTGCGGACCGCGCTGTTCAACTTCGCCCAGGCGCGTCACGACGGCGGAACCTTCGTGTTCCGCATCGAGGACACCGACGCCTCGCGCGACAGCGAGGAGTCGTACCAGGCGATCCTCGACGCGCTGCGCTGGCTCGGGATGGACTGGGACGAGGGGCCCGAGGTCGGTGGCCCCTACGGTCCCTACCGTCAGTCGGAGCGTCGTGACATCCATGCCGACGTCGTCGCGCGCCTGCTCGAGGCGGGGGAGGCCTACGAGGCCTTCTCCACCCCCGAGGAGGTCGAGGCGCGGCACAAGGCGGCCGGACGCGACCCCAAGCTCGGCTACGACAACTTCGACCGCGACCTCACCGACGAGCAGCGGGAGGCCTACCGCGCCGA
Organism: Gordonia sp. CNJ-863; assembly: GCF_001942325.1. Taxonomy (NCBI): domain Bacteria; kingdom Bacillati; phylum Actinomycetota; class Actinomycetes; order Mycobacteriales; family Gordoniaceae; genus Gordonia; species Gordonia sp. CNJ-863. The sequence goes on along the minus strand of NZ_MKKG01000055.1, from coordinate 1,677 downwards.
GGGTCGCAAACCGGTTGTGCGCCTGCGTATGCCGGACATCGACCTCTCCTGGGACGACCTGGTCCGCGGTACGACGACGATCAAGGCCGGCACCGTTCCGGACTTCGCGCTGACCCGCGCATCGGGGGACCCGCTGTACACGTTGGTCAACCCGGTCGACGACGCCATGATGAAGATCACCCACGTTCTGCGCGGTGAGGATCTTCTCTCCTCGACGCCGCGTCAGCTCGCGCTGTACGAGGCGCTCATCCGTATCGGTGTCGCCGACTTCGTGCCGAAGTTCGCCCATCTCCCGTTCGTGATGGGCGAGGGCAACAAGAAGCTGTCCAAGCGCGACCCCCAGTCGAACCTCTTCCATCACCGCGACCGCGGATTCATCCCCGAGGGGCTGCTCAACTACCTGGCCTTGCTCGGGTGGGGTTTCTCCAGCGACAACGACGTCTTCTCGCTTGACGAGATGATCGCGGCTTTCGATGTGCGACAGGTCAATTCGAATCCGGCGCGCTTCGACCAGAAGAAGGCCGACGCGATCAACGCCGAACACATCCGCCGGCTCGAACTCGGTGACTTCACCGCGCGCCTCAAGGAGTTCCTGGTCGGTCACGGCCACCTGTCGGAGCCGGTCGACGATGTGAGTTTCGCCGCACTCGCCGAACTCGTCCAGACGCGCATCCAGGTCCTCGGCGACGCCTGGGACCTCATCAAGTTCGTCTACGTCTCCGACGACGACTTCACCATCGACGAGAAGGCCGCGAGCAAGAATCTGGGCGCCGATGCGGTGGCCGTTCTCGACGCCACGATCGCCGCTGTCGAGCCGCTGGCGTCCTGGACCACCCCGGAGCTGCAGGACGCGCTCAACGCGGCTCTGGTGGACGGTATGGAGCTCAAACCGCGCAAGGCGTTCGGTCCGGTGCGTGTCGCCGTCACCGGCTCGCAGGTGAGTCCGCCGCTCTTCGAGTCGATGGAGATCCTGGGTCGCGACAAGACCCTCGCGCGTCTCGCCGCAGCCCGGGAGATCGCCGGGAAATAGCCCTCTGAACTGCGCGTTTGTGGACTTCCGGTAACCCTTTGCTATTGTGTTCCTCGGCACTTTTCCTCAGGGAAAAGGGAAGTCCATGGGGTATGGTGTAATTGGCAACACAGCTGATTCTGGTTCAGCCATTCTAGGTTCGAGTCCTGGTACCCCAGCGAACTGAAGAAGATCGAGACCGCGAGGTCCGATCGCTGGAAGTTCCTTGGCCCCGTCGTCTAGCGGCCTAGGACGCCGCCCTCTCAAGGCGGTAGCGCGGGTTCGAATCCCGTCGGGGCTACAGAAGCTCCCTCTTCCTGCTCAGGCAGGAGGGGGGAGTTTTTCACTGCAAGGTGAGTGCGGCCGGACCCGTGCTAGGGTCTGGTTCGCCGGAAAGTTCCAGGGCCCCGTCGTCTAGCTGTACTGCCCAGGGACGTTGGTCAAGCGGCTGAAGGGAACGTTCCGGCCGATGGCGGAGTGTTGCCGGTGGTGATTGTAGGTGTGCAACCATCCTGGCAACGCTGCGCGTCGGGCTTGTTCGGACCGGTAGTGCCGGGCGAAAGCCCATTCGGCGGCCATGGTCCGGTGGAACCGTTCGATCTTGCCGTTGGTTTGCGGCCGGTAGGGGCGTGTGTACTTCGCCGTGACTCCGAGCTCGGTGCAGGTGC
>NZ_MKKG01000054.1:0-6215 GCF_001942325.1 Gordonia sp. CNJ-863 | reverse complement strand
CCACCGCATGAATCGCCACAACCATGTCCACCGACCGCGGAACACACACACCCACAGCCACATCCGGACCCACACCGGCATCGATCAACGCACGCGCCAACACCGCCACACGATCAGACAACTCGCCATACGACACCGACCGGCCCTCGAACACCAGAGCCACCGCATCCCGATCACGAGCCACACCCGCCGCCAACACATCAGCAACCGTCTCCGGCACCAACTCCCGCGACTCACCCGTCGACACCGCCAGAACCGTGCCTGCTTCGTCGGTGTCGAGGACGCGGATATCGTCCACCCGCAGACCCGGGTCGGGCACCTGGGCGAGAATCCGCTCGAGCATCGTCATGTAAGTCTCAGCCGCGGCCCGGGACACGTGGGCAGGACGGTACTTGAGTGTCAGACGAAGCTCCCCACCGATCGGCGAGACCTCGAGGGTCATGGCGTAATGGGTGGCGTCCTTCATCTCGACGTCGTCGATCTGCAGATCCGCGGACCGGTCGGCAGCGGCGGCTTCGCCGAGCTGGATCGGATAGGACTCGAACACGAAGAGCGTGTCGAAGAGACCGTCAAACGGTGAGACCTGCAAGATCTCCGACAGTCCGATGTGCTGGTGATCGAGGACACGCAGCTTCGAGGAGTGCAGTGCCTGAATACCATCCGCGACACGGACGCCAGGGTCGACCTCGGCCACCACCGGAATCGTGTTGATGAACAGCCCGACTGCCCGATCGATGCCTTCCAGCACCGACGGCCTACCCGAGACCGTCTCTCCGAAAGACACAACCGGAGTACCGCTGACACGTGCGAGGAGGACGGCCCAACCAAACTGGACCACTTCGGCCACCGTGGCGTCAAGCGAACGCGCCAGCGCATTCAACTCGAGTACTCGGCGCTCATCCAGGGTGAAGTGGGTCGACCCGGGCAGTGCTTCCTGCGCTCCCGGTCGGCTCGACCCCACGATCGTCGGCTCTTCCAGCGGTGCCAGGACCTCTTGCCACGCCCGCAGACCGGCGTTCGAGTCCTGCGACGCGAGCCATCGCAGGTAGTCGGCGAACTCGGCGCCCTTCGAGACGCCGGCGTCGGTCACCGTGGTACCGGTTCGGTAAACCGATACTAGGTCGGCGAGCACGAGCGGCGCAGACCAACCGTCCATGATGATGTGATGGTTGGTGAACACCAGAGCGCACCTGCCACCCGGCATCCGCACAAGCAGGAACCGCAGCAGCGGCGCACGGCTCAGATCGAAGGGGCGGGTGTACTCGCGGTCCACCAATGCATCGAGCCGCGCACTCGCGTCGTCATCGGAGAGCTCCGAGAGGTCCTCGACACCGATCGGCGTGCTGACCGAGGAACGGACCACGACTACCGGTTCGCCGCTTTCGGCTCGGAAGAACGAAGAACGAAGTGCAGCGTGTCGCCGTGTGACCGCATCGGCCGCTCGCTGAAGGCGCATTTCGTCGACGTCCCCGGCGACGCCGATGACCGACTGCGACACGTAGACGTCGACTTCGTCGCCGGCCGTCGCCAGTTCGGCCTGGAACAGCAGACCCTTTTGCAACGGTGAGAGCGACCAGAGCTTCGCACCCGGGTGTTCAGCCGCCAACCGGTCGATATCGGTCTGCGAGAGATTCGCGGCGGGAATGTCGGACGGCGAGTAACCCACATCCCCCGACGACGCGACCGCGTCGGCAATCGCCGAGAGCGCCTCGAGGAAATACCTGTCCAGCTTCTGCATCTCGTCGTCGGACACTGCCGACGGCGAATGGCTCCACGCGACCTCGAGCTCACGTCCGTCTGCCGTGCTCACGGTCGAGATGTTCGCGTTGAGGTTGCCCGGTACGACCATTCCGCCGTTGACCGTGCCGGGCAGCAGGTACCGCTCCGCGGCTGGGAGGAATGCGACATCCGAGGACACGTCCGTGGCGTCCGCAGACGATTCGGCCACGTTCCCCAGATAGTTGAGGGTGACCTCGGGCATCGGGCGGTCGGCGACCGGTGAACCCTGAGTGAGGTAGCGGTGCACGCCGAAACCGATGCCGTTGTCGGGCAACGCGTTCAGCGCTTCTTTCACACCCTTGACCAGACCGACGACCGAAGCGTCGGACGTCGACGCAGTCACCGGGAAGGTCACCGGCGCGATTCCGGTGAACCACCCGACTGTGCGGGTGAGATCTGCGCCCGGGGCGACGTGCTCCTCGCGTCCGTGCCCCTCGACGAGCACGGTCAGGTTGGTCAACGGCGTTCCGGGCGTGCGCTCGGCCCGGAAACGGGCGAGTGCACTACCAAGTGCCGCCAGCAACGCGTCGTTGACGCGGGTGCGGAACGCCACCGGCACGTCGACGAGGACCGGCTCGGCGATGCGGGCCGGTATACGCGAGACCACATCTCGCAGAGCGCGGTCGCGGTCACGGTCGCGGTCGATCGGCGCCAGTACGGGGGTGTCGGTGTCCGGCAACATGCGGTCCCAGAGCGCGGCCTCGTCGGCGCGGGCGGTGGCGAGATCAGCGATCGCCGCAGCCCAACGGCGCATGGATGTGCCCTCGGCGGGCAACGAGATCTCCTCCCCGCGGGCGCGCTGCGCCCCCGCGTTGACCAGGTCGGCGACAACGGTCTGCCAGGAGACCGCGTCGACCACGAGATGATGGATGGTGACGACCATCCGGCCGTTCCCACCGTCGGCCGGCCGCAGGACGACACAGCGGACCATCGCACCGCTCTCGGGGTCCAGGCGCAGCATGGTGTCACGGTGCGCCGCGTGGACCGCGGCTTCGAATTCGGTCGTGCCCGGCACCGCGTCGACGATCTGCTCCTCGACAGCGGCCTTCGCATCGAATGCCTCGCCGGCCAAGAGATGCGGTACGCCGGACTCGGAGTGGACCAACCTGGCCGACAGCATCGGGTGAGCGGCGATCAGCGCGGTGAGGACGTCGACGATGTCGGAATGCGGGATGCCCGCCGGTATCCCGACGACCATCGCCTGGGCGAAAGCGGCGTAGTCCGTCGGCGCGTCGGCGCGTTCCAGCATCCAGCGTGCGACCGGCAGAAGCGGCACGGCACCGGTCCCGCCGCCGGGCAACTCGGCGAGCGTCTGCCCTGCCCCGCTCATGGCGACAGCAGCGAGGGCGCGAACGGTCTTGTGCTCGAAGATGTCCCGTGGACGGACCGCGAATCCCGCGGCGCGCAACAACGCGGCGAGCTGGATCGACATGATCGAATCGCCACCGAGCGCGAAGAACGACTCCGTCACCCCTACGGTCGGGCGTCCCAGCAGACCGGCCATCACCTCGGCGATCAGCTGCTCGGTCGGGTTCTCGGGGGCGACCTCTTCTGCGCTGTCGAAACGGGCTTCCGGCAATGCTTTTCGGTCGATTTTGCCCGCCGATGTCAGGGGCATCTCGTCTACGACGTTCCACGACGCCGGTCGCATGAACTCGGGTAGGGTTTCCTCCGCAGCTGCCTGGACGACGGCCACATCGACCGATTCGCTGGGGCCGGCAGCGAGGAAGGCTGCGAGGAACTCTCCGCCACCCGGCGCGGACGCGACGGTGACCGCCGCGTGCACGACCCCCGGCGCCGCGGCCAGCACCGCCTCGATCTCGCCGAGTTCGATCCGCTGTCCGCGCAGTTTCACCTGGAAGTCACTGCGTCCGACATACTCCAGGCGGCCGTCCCTGTTCCAGCGGACGAGGTCGCCCGAGCGGTACAGACGCGCGCCTGGCTCTCCTAGCGGATCGGCGACGAACCGTTCCGACGTCAGCGAGGGACGCGACGCATAACCACGGGCAACCAGGCGCCGCCTAGGTAGAGCTCGCCGACGATGCCCGGCGGGACGGGCCGCAGGCGCGCGTCGCGCACGTGTGCGCGTGTGTTCCACACCGGCCGTCCGATGGTCACGTGCGAGTGTCGTTCGACGTGGTCAACGGTCGAGTAGATGGTCGTCTCGGTGGGACCGTACTGGTTGTGCAGGCTCACTCCTGGCAACGCCTCGTGGAAGCGTCGCGCCAGAGCCTCTGGCAGGGCTTCGCCACCGGTGTGCACCAGCCGCAGACGCGTGAGCTGCGTGAGCTGCTCGCGGTCGACGACCTCGAGGAAGACCGACAACAGCGACGGCACCAAGATCGCGGAGGTCACCCGTCGCGCCCGCATGACCTCGGCAAGGTACTGCGGGTCCCGGTGTCCGCCCGGGGCGGTCACGACCAGGGTGCCCCCGGCGAGCAGCGGCCGGAAGAACTCGAGCACCGACGGGTCGAAGGTGTACTCCAGCACCTGGAGGACGACGTCGTCGGCGGTGAAGCCGTAGCGCCACTGGTCGTAGGCGAGGTGGGTCGACAGCGATCGATGGCTGACCGTCACGCCCTTCGGACGGCCCGTCGAACCCGACGTGAAGATCGTGTACGCGGCGCGGTCGGCTTCGCGCGAGGACACTGGGAGGTCAGCACTCGCGATCAGGGGTGCGTCAGAGTCGATCTCGGCGCCGGCGTCGATCTCGATCACAGTGATGCCCTCTAGTGCGCTCAACGCCGCGGGCAGCTCCCCCGCGAGCGTCAGCACGAGGCCTGCCCCCGAGGTGGACAAGATGTACTCGATACGCTCCGACGGTGCCGCCGGGTCGACGGGAACGTACTGTCCCGCTGCGGCATTGACGGCATGGATACCGATCACCATCTCGATGGAGCGCGGCAAGCACAGCGCCACTGCGACATCCGCGCCAACTCCATGGCCGAGGAGTGTCCGAGCCAGTATTGACACCCGGGCCGCGAACTCGGCGTAGTCGAGCACCCGATCGTCGAGAACGACGGCCGGCGCCGTGGGCGTCAGCCGGCTCAGCTCCGAGACCCGGTCCCACATCGCCGCGGTGTCGATCTCGGCGATGTCACCGCGTGCCGTGATCTCGTTGTCGTCATCGGCCGGCACTGCCACCGACACGTCGCCGACCGGAAGGGCCGGATCGGCGGTCACGGTGTCGAGCACTGTGATCAACCGGTCGATGAAGACCCGGATCCCGGTCTCCTCGAAGAGGTCGGTGGCGTACGTGATCGAACCCGCCCAGTTCTGTTCGGACGCGCGGATCTCCAGCGCGAGGTCGAGCTGCGCAGGATGATCGCCGGTCTCAGCCGGCTCGACCGACAGTCCCGGGATGGAAGCGGTCGACGGTGTGTCGTCGACGAAATTGAGCATTACCTGCGCGAGCGGTGCGAACGCCTCCGAACGCGCGGGGTTCAGTTTCTCGACGAGGTATTCGAACGGGACGTCGGCGTTCGCGTACGCGTCGAGGTCCACTCCGCGGGTGTCGGCGAGCAAGTCGTCGAAGCTCCGTGCCGGGTCGACCGCGGTTCGCAGCACCAGGGTGTTGACGAACATACCGATGGTCTCGTCGATCTCAGACCTTCCGCGACCGGCAACCGGCGTGGCGATGGCGATGTCGTCGACGGCTGCCAAGCGCGACAGCACTACCGACATCGCGGCATGCACCACCATGAACGGCGTGGCCCCCGCCCGGCGCGCAAGAGGCGTGACGCGCTTGACAACCTCGGCAGGGAACTCGAACGCGATGGTGTGGCCGCGCATCGATGCCACGACGGGGCGCGGATGGTCGGTCGGAATGCGGAGCAAGTCCGGCAGGTCTGCGAGTTGCCGAAGCCAGTAGCCGAGCTGCCGTCCCAGAATCGATGATTCGTCGTCGACATCGCCGAGGACGTCGCGTTGCCAGACGGCGAAGTCGGCGAACTGGATCGCCAGCGGGGGCAGCTGCGGGGTCTCACCGCGGCGCCGCGCGTCGTACGCGACCACGAGATCGCGGACCAACGGGCGCACCGACTCGTTGTCGCCGGCGATATGATGGACGACCACGACGAGCACGTGCCGATCTCCGGCCTCACGTAACAGGCGGACGCGTACCGGCCACTCACGCGTGACATCGAAACCGACGCCGGCGGCCTCGACGAGCTCATCGGATGACGTCGACTCCGCCCAGTCCAACCGGTAGTCGACCAGCTCGGCGGACTCGATCGACTGGACGGGTTCACCGTCGATGCTCGGGAACACAGTGCGAAGGATCTCGTGGCGCGCAACGACATCCAGGAAAGCTGCGCGCAGGGCGTCGGTGTCGAGGTCACCGGTCAAACGCAACCCGGCCACGATGTTGTACGCACCCGAAGACGCATCGAACTGATTGATGAACCACATCCGCCGCTGCGCAAACGACAACGGCA
>NZ_MKKG01000053.1:0-6800 GCF_001942325.1 Gordonia sp. CNJ-863 | reverse complement strand
AGGACTCTCCACCGCAGCCATGACGACACCGTCGGCAGCCACAGTGCAGGGACATGCTCATGGCTGACGCATGCTGCGGACCCTCCGATTCCGCCGACCTCGAGGCTGAGGTCGATCAGGGCCCGGTTCGGTTGTGGCAGGTGCGCGAGCTGCGTTTCGCCGCCGCAGCAGCAGTGTTCCTCGCGCTCGGCTGGATCATCGGAGGCTCTCTATCAGAGACCGCGGGCATCGTCGTGGAACTGATCGCGGTTGTCGTTGCCGCCTCCACGTTCGTGCCGTCGACACTGCGATCGCTGCGCCACGGGCGTATCGGTGTCGGAACGCTGATGACGATCGCCGCAATCGGCGCCGTGGCGCTAGGCCAAATACCCGAGGCCGCGCTGCTGGGAATCTTGTTCTCGGTCGCTGAAGGACTCGAGCATTACGCGGTCACCAAGACCCGGCGAGGCCTGCGGGCGCTGCTCGCGCTGGTTCCACCGACCGCATCGGTGATTCGTGGGGGTCTCGAGGTCACCGTGTCACCGGATGAGTTGATCTTCGGCGATGTGATGGTGGTGCGTCCCGGTGAGCGCGCGGCGACCGACGGGACTATCACCGCTGGCACTACCAGCGTAGATCTGTCGGCGATCACCGGCGAATCTGTGCCCGTGGAGGCGGGTCCGGGTGACTTGCTCTACGCCGGCGCGATCAACGGTGGCGGTGCGATCGAAGTCCGCGTAACCGCCCGCGCCGCCGACAGTTCCCTAGCCCGCATCGTGCACATCGTCGAGCAAGCGCAGGAACGCAAGGGCGCCGGCCAACGTCTCGCCGACCGCATCGCCCGCCCCCTGGTCCCGGCCATCATGGTGCTAGCCGCACTCGTGGCCGGTATCGGTGCGCTACTCGGTGATCCGCTGCTGTGGCTCGAACGCGGCCTGGTGGTGCTCGTTGCCGCGTCCCCGTGTGCGTTGGCGATCGCGGTGCCGCTGACGGTGGTCGCCGCGATCGGCGCCGCCAGCCGCCATGGCGCACTCGTCAAAGGCGGTGCTGCACTCGAAGAGCTGGGACAGGTCCGCGTCGTCGCGCTGGACAAGACCGGCACCTTGACCCGCGGCACTCCGGAGGTCATCGACGTGGTGAGCACACCCGAGGTCACCCGCGAGGACGCGTTGTCTTATGCCGCCGCGCTCGAGGCTCGCAGCGAGCACCCGTTGGCGAGCGCGATTCTCGCGGCCGCACCTGCTCTGGGCTCACCTGCCGATGACGTCACCGCGATCGCCGGTCACGGCCTCACCGGCCGGATACGCGGACAGCAACTGCGCCTGGGCAAACCCGGGTGGCTCGATCCCGGCGCGCTCGCCGGAGACGTCACTCGATTGCAGAGCGACGGCGCCACCGTCGTGCTGATCGAACGGGAAGGCACCGTCGTCGCCGCGATCGCGGTCCGCGATGAGCTTCGCCCCGAGGCCGCTGAAACGATCGGGCAACTGACGGCGCTGGGTGTCGACTCGGTCATGCTGACCGGGGACAACGACCGCACCGCACATGCTTTGGCCACTGCGTCCGGAATCAGCACCGTCCATTCCGAACTCCTTCCCGAAGACAAAGCCGACTTGCTGGCCACGCTAGCGCGCGGGCGGGCGATCGCCATGGTCGGCGACGGCGTCAACGACGCCCCGGCGTTGGCCACCGCCGATGTCGGTATTGCGATGGGAGCGATGGGTACCGACGTCGCTATCGAAACCGCCGATGTGGCGTTGCTGGGCGAAGATCTTCGCCATCTCCCGCAACTACTGTCCCATGCTCGGCGCGCACGCCGAATCATGATGCAGAACATAGGATTTTCCCTAGCGATCATCGGTGTGCTGATTCCGCTGGCCGCCACGGGCGTCCTCGGCCTGGCCACAGTGGTCTTCGTCCACGAACTCGCAGAAGTGCTGGTGATCGCCAACGCGATTCGTGCCGCCCGGACGAAAGCGCTGCCGGGCACCGGTGCCGTGCCCCGGGTATCCCCCGGCACGCTCAACATCTCGGTGTCGGCCTACCACGACACAGGCGACGCCTGTTGCGCTCCAGGACCAGCCACCACCCCCGTTCAACCACGGTCGGTGCCCGCGGTACCCCTGCTGCCGACACCACGAGCACGCGGCGCGGCGACCAGCAAGAGCTGTTCGGCCACAACAGAACCAGGGTGCAGTTGCTGTTCGAGCCCGTCGGATGGCGCCGATGACGTACCGAGTAGCTCGCCAACGTTTCATCGCGAGCGTCACTGAGGGAGCCACGCCGCGTCAGGAGCGTAGGCGTGATCTCCACGTGCGTACAATCAGTGCCGCCAGGACGGCGGCAGCACAGATCCCTTCTCCTGCTGCTCCGATCCGCGTCGCCAGGGTCGTCGTTGTCCTCAACGGCACCCGCGCGATGAGAACATCGGGGGAGAACAATTCTGTGCGTTGTGCAATGGTCCCATCAGGTTCGATGACCGCGCTCACGCCACTGGTTGCTGCGATGACCACCGCCTTATCGTGTTCGACTGCCCGAACTCGCGACATCGCGAGTTGCTGGTAGGTCATCTCGGTGCGCCCGAACGTCGCGTTGTTCGTCGGAACCGCGATCAGCTGCGCACCGGCGCGCACCGATTCGGTCACCAGATCGTCGAACGCGACTTCGTAGCAGGTCGCTACCGCCACGGGCACCCCGGCAAGATCGACAACGCCATCGCCTGTGCCAGGAATGAAGTTGCCAGCCCGGCTGGCGTAGGACGAAAGCTGTGTCATCAGTCCCCGCAGCGGCAAGTACTCCCCGAACGGCACCAGCTGACGTTTGTCATGCTCCTGACCAGGCCCGGTGACGGGATCCCACACCACCAACGTATTGCGGGACGTGCTGTGGCTCCCGGCGATCACCGCGCCCACCAGGATCGGCACCTCGATCGCCCGCGCGGCACGATCAATTTGCGCCGCAGCATCACGGTTACCGAACGGGTCGATATCGGATGAGTTCTCCGGCCACACCACCACATCGGGACGCACGACCCGCCCAGAGCTGACCTCCTCCGCCAGGTCGAGAGTGCGCCGGACATGATTGTCGAGCACTGCACGTCGCTGAGCATTGAAGTCCAAACCCAACCGCGGTACGTTGCCCTGCACCAACGCCACCGTCACCGACTGCTCCTCCGGTTCTGCTGTCTGCGACGGCGCCAGGGTCCATGTCAGCACTCCCACTACGGCGACTGCTACGCCTGGGCCGGCCAACGCCCGAGGGTGCACGTTGATTACCGCCACTGCGATCGCGGCCAGGAGTGCGCCGAGCAGCACCACAACGAAGGACAACCCCGGCGCGCCAGCCAAGGCCGCTAACGGCAGCAAGAACCCGTCCGGCTGACCGAATGCTATTCGGCCCCAGGGAAAACCGCCAAAAGGCACGCGGGAGCGGACGGCTTCGACTGCCACCCAGGCGCATGCTAGCCACACCGGCGCTCCGCGGCATCTGCCGACCAGCGCCGCCACCGCCCCGAAGACACCGAACGCCACCGCCTCGACCGCCGCCAAGGCAGCCACGGCACCGCACCCACATACGTACCGACCCACGGCAGCAGCGGCACGAAAAAGCCCAGCCCAGCGAGATAGCCGTAGCCTGACGCCGCCCACAGCGACCGCCCACGCAGTGTCACCACCAGGACCGCGATCGCCACCGGGGCAAGGAACCACAGTTGGCGCGGAGGGAAGCTCACATACAGCAGCCCGCCCGAACCGGCCGCAGCCGCGATACGTAGTGCAGATGCACATATCGGTGGCAGACCTGCGCCGGCATGCCGAGCATCCGAGTGACGACTCACCGCCCACCGCTCCCCTCACCGGTTCGGTCGTGCGTGATATGCACGCCAATCGCCCGGACGACACCGCACGCCCTGTAAACTACTAGCCAACGTAGTAGTAAACGTGACGGGAGTGATGATCGTGCCAGCTCAAGCGGTCAAGGTTCGACGCGGAGGGATGTCTCGATGAGTCGCAACGTCAAGATGTCGCTCGCGGCAGTCTTCGTGTTCTGCCTGGCGCTCACAGTGGTGTTCGTGGTCTCCCGGGCCGGAGAGAGCGAACAGTCCGGCGACCAGGCGTATACGACGGTACGGCCTGATTCTCCACGGCTATCGGCTCCGACCGAGTCCAAGGCGACATTTGTCGAGTTCCTGGACTTCGAGTGTGAAGGGTGTGGGGCGGCGTACCCGGCGGTGGAGCAGCTTCGCCAAACCTACGGCGATCAAGTCACTTTCGTGGTCCGCTACTTCCCCCTCCCCGGGCACTTCAACGCCGACCGCGCGGCACGGGCCGTGGCCGCGGCGGCCGAACAAGGCCAATTCGAACCGATGTACCGCAAGATGTTCGACACTCAACGCAGCTGGGGCGAACAAAAGGTGCCGCTGGACGATCTGTTCTTCTCCTACGCCCAGGTGTTGGGCCTGGACATGGAGCGATTCGCCGCCGCCTATGACTCACAGGCCACCCGCGAGCTCATCGACCGCGATGTCGCTGACGGCAAAGCACTAGGCGTGACCGGAACCCCCACGTTCTTCATCAACGACGAACTCATCAAGCCCGAAGGCTATGACGATCTGAGCTCTGCGCTCGAATCCGCGATACGTCAGTGACCATCACACCCCGGCAGACCTCAGAGCCGTCAGGCTTTGCGCCCGACACGCAGATCCCGGTTTTCCCGCGGCTGCTCCCGTGGATTCTTGCGGTCTGCGGAGGCATTGGACTTGTCGCTGCGTTCGCACTGACCGTCGAAAAGTTCGAACTGGCAACCGATCCGAACTACACGCCGACCTGCAGTATCAACCCGATCGTCAATTGCGGATCGGTCATGGACACCCCCCAAGCAGCCGTCTTCGGGTTCCCCAACTCACTGCTCGGAATCGCAGGCTTCACAGCTCTGATCGCTATCGCCGTCCTGCTAGGACCCCGCCCGGCCTTGTGGGTCATGATCGGATTGCAGATCGGCCTGACGGGTGCGGTGGTGTTCGTCCATTGGCTGATATTTCAGAGTCTGTATCGAATCGATGCACTCTGCCCGTACTGCATGGCCGTGTGGGTCGTTGTCGTGGTTGCCTTTTGGTATGTGAGCCTGCGCAATGCCGACCATGTCTGCCCATCCGGGAGAGCACGCCGAGCCCTCGATGTGGTCCTCACGGTGCACACCGTAGTACCGCTGGTGTGGGCGATGGCGGTGATCGCCCTCATCATCGAACGCTTCTGGTGGTACTGGTCCACGCTGGTGTGACCGTGGCCCGATTGACAGGGGTGAAGCATCGTCTCTCCCCTGGCAACGATCGTGCACTTCGTGCGCAGACCGGCGGCGTGGGTGTCGTCGATGCGCCACCCCTCACGGGTGATGGGCTGCCAAGGCTTCCTCCTGGTGACGCTGGGCACTGGTCTCGAGCTGGAAGGTGGAGTGCTCGAAGGAGATGGCGAAGTGGGTCGCCACGCACGTTCGGATGTCATTCAAGATCGTGGGGGCGTGCCCGTCCTGGAAGCAGTCGTCATCGACCACCACGTGAGCGCTAATGATCGGCAGACCAGTGGCCACCGTCGATGCGTGGAGGTCGTGCACGTCCTGCACGCGGTCCATCTCGAGAATGTGGGCCCTGACGTCGTCCAAATCGATCTCCCTGGGCGTGAACTCCATCAGCACTCGCGTCGTCTCTGCCATGAGCTTGAGGGCGCGGGGTGCGATCAGTAGCGCAATGAACAGGCCGGCCAGTGCGTCGGCTTGTTGGAAGCCGGTGGTAGCGATGACGATCGCGGCGACAATTACACCCAGCGATCCCAGTGCGTCGTTGAGGACCTCCAGGAACGCCGCTCGCATGTTGAAGTTGGCCCCGCGTCCTGAGGCAAGCACCAGCATGGCGACGATGTTCGCCACGAGCCCGATGATTCCGAAGATCAGCAGTTCGGTCGAGGGAACCTCTGGCGGAGCGAACAGTCTCCGCACGCCCTCAACAGCGGCGTAGAGCCCGACAGCAAGCAGCAGCGAGGCCTGCCCCAGAGCGGCGATGACCTCGATGCGCCGCAGTCCCCATGTGCGAGTCTTGCTGACCGGACGGTGCATCACGGTTGCTGCGACCAGCGCGACCGCCAACCCGATCGCATCTGTCGCAGCGTGCGCGGTGTCGGTCAGCAGCGCCAGACTTCCCGTGATCACCGACCCGACCAACTGGGCCACGACAATGATCCCCGTCAGAACAAACGCTATCGCCAGACGGACACGCAGCGACGAGTCGCTGGACGCAGGATCGGTTGGTCCGTGGTTGTGTCCGGCTCCCATACTTCGTACTCCCTCTCATCCACACCCAGATAGCCACGCTACCCCTATATATCAATACATGCGCATGTGACTATATGACAGACCGGGCCGGAACGGTACCAGCGGATCACGTCACGACTGACTCGGGATGTGCTGAGATGGCCCGACGTTGGCGGCGTGGAGGCGGTGGTTGTTCGGTCTCGTGAGGGTGCGGTGACCGGAAACAGGGGGACGCTGTGGACGTCGAATCGGGGCCGCCACCACAGGGCTCAGATGGGTAGTTGAGTATCGGTGATGAACGCGTCGCGCACCCACACGATGAATTGGTCCCACAGGCCGGTGATCAAAGCGATGCCCACCGCGATCATCATGGCCCCGCCGGCGATCTGGATCATGCGGGCGTGGGTGCGCAACCAGCCGAGGCTTCGCAACGCCCACGCCGAGGAAAACGCAAGCACAACAAAAGGAATGCCAAGGCCGGCGCAGTACGCCACGATCAGCGCGACGCCCTTGGCTGCGGT
>NZ_MKKG01000052.1:0-7337 GCF_001942325.1 Gordonia sp. CNJ-863 | reverse complement strand
GCATTCCAAGGAACCCTGCTCACCTCATCGTTTCCCGTGCCGAATGATCCGTATGTGGCGATCAGGATCTACCAAGCGACACCGGACTGGATACCGGTCGCCCGCAGAATGCGTACTCCTTGAACCGAGCGCTCATCGAGCAGGGTCGGCTCCAGCAGCGGGCACAGGTCAATCTCAACCCGGGACAGACTCACACCATCGCCGATGGCACCGTGGTGCGCTTTGATGGGTATGAACGCTTCGTGTCCATGCAGGTGTCGCACGGGCCGGCACAGAACTGGGTTCTGGTGTCGGCGACCGTGATGCTGGCTGGGTTACTTGTGTCTCTACTTGTCCGGCGTCGCCGAATCTGGGTGCGGCTAGTGCCCGTCGAAGTCGACGGCCAACGAGGCACCGCAGTAACGATCGCGGGACTGGCCCGCACCGATCAGGCCGGGTGGGGCGAAGACTTCGACCAGCAGGCGCGGCGATGGCTGACCCAGCCAGGGCCGACAAGCCGCCGACCACGGCGCGCACCTCGGCCATGAACTTTCACATCCGTACAGATCTCATCTATGAACCGCCCCCTTCAGGATGCGGCACCGAGCCAACTGTCGCGTCACAATCCATCCCGATCGCATTCAGCCACACGGAGGCACATCGACCATGCGCAGAAACACTTCTCACGGCGCCGCCACCACGCCGGCCTCTTCGGCCAGATCTCTGATCGCCATCGCGCTGCTGTACAACGTCGCGCGCCTAGCACTCGCTGCTGCGCTAACTGGACTAATTCTGTTGGTCGCCTACCTGATTGACGTGGACGTCCCGTTTTTCGTAGCCGTCGTGCTCGCCGTGATTCTCAGTAGTCCAGTCTCGATGATCGTCCTCAAACCCCTACGAACTCGTATCAATCACCGGGCCGAAGCAATGGACTCCCGCCGAGCAACCAAGAAGGGACTCGCCAGACCGGACGCGCCATGAGCTGCTACCAGACCAGCAAACATGATCAGCAGGCCGCCTGTCCGACAGGTGCCGGAACATGCAGTGCAGTCTGCCGGATCGGTGAAACCAACGCAGTTCACCCTCAATGACCACAACCACCCGCACACCGATCCTCTCAATCGATCGGACTAGGCATCAACTGTGTGGCCGTCGAACCGATCACTGCGCCCGAGGATTTGGCCCGACCAAGTCCCGCCTCGAGCTCGCGACACCTGAGCGGGACCACTCGTCGTCACACCTCCCGCGCCGATGAGGCGGGTCATCCGACGACGTAGACTCCCCGGGTTCTCAGCCACTGTGCAGGATCGAGTTTGGGTCCATCTTGCTGCCAGACCTCGTAGTGCAGGTGTGGGCCGGTGGAGTAGCCGCGGTTTCCTACCGTTGCGATCTGCTCGCCGGCCAGGACTCGCTGCCCGACGCTCACCAGCGTCTCGTTGATGTGCCCGTACACGCCGATCGTGCCGTCGTCTTGCAGCACTCGTATCCATAGACCGAAACCATCAGCCGGACCGGATTCGATGATCTGCCGTCGCTGGTCGAGACCACCGGTGTGCCTATCGTGTTGGCGATGTCGAGGCCATAGTGCGTGGTACTCCATCGCGCTCCGTAACTCGAGGTCACGGTGCCGTAGGTCGGTGCCGCCGACCGCGGCCGTTGTGGCACCGGGGGTTCAGGCGGCCGCGCGCGATCTGGCTGTGTCAGTTCTCGCATAGCCGTGGTCAGCTCATCGCGTGACGATGCCCGTGCCGACGTGCGGCTTCGCTGTTCGTCCGCCGATCCGACGATTACAGATCGTGGGGCTGCTGCGGGCTGGACGTCGACGGGCACGCCAGCCTGGGTCAGGGGAGTGACCGTTGGGTCGTGTCGATCGGCGACCGCAGTGGCCGCAGTCCCGCCGGCAGCGCATAGAACCACCGCGGCCATGAGTGATCCACTCAACCCGGCCGCAGCCGCCGACCGAGTTGAGGTACCCGAGACCTCCTCGCCGTCAAGCACCTCGAGAAAGCCTGACTGAGCTTGCTCGCTGGACTGAGGTTCAACGACACACAACGCCCGCTCCCACGGTGCGGTAGGCGCTGCCGATAGATGCCTGCCGAGGTCGAGCGGGCGCTGTGAGCGAGGCGGCCCGAAAGCTCGATGGCCAGGCCCGGCTTGGCGGGGCAAGGCAGTACGCGAGCGCGCAGTGTATGGACGGCCACTGCGTGGTGGGTATGACGGCGACGCCTCGGGCGCCGTCGTCGATCGCGCATGGGGCGAGTAGGAGGGCACTGGGGCGCCCGAGAAGATGGGCCGCGTGAGCCCGGCCGACACCTCGGGTTGGACAGGCATTCGGTGTCGCCCGGCCGCACGCACGGTGGGTGAATGCTGGAGCCCTGCGAGTCCGGGGGTGAGGCTCGCCGATGCGTCGCGCCGGAACGCAGGGATG
Source organism: Gordonia sp. CNJ-863 (assembly GCF_001942325.1). Lineage (NCBI taxonomy): Bacteria > Bacillati > Actinomycetota > Actinomycetes > Mycobacteriales > Gordoniaceae > Gordonia > Gordonia sp. CNJ-863. Next base: position 4,930 of record NZ_MKKG01000052.1, on the reverse strand, counting down.
CCAGCGGAGGGTGGGCTGGGATCAGCTTTGCGATGCCGTGCCAAGGGGAGTCCTTCAGTCCAAGCGTCAGTCCGGATGGAAACAGTTCGATATCGAACGCGCCACAGACAGGTTACTACTATCCCGGTTAGTTTCTCCGCGTTGGCCCCAGGATCACCCCTTGCGCGCTGCGCAGCTCCAGTCGTGCGCCCGGTTGACCAGCAATATCGTCGTGGCCGACTACGGGTTGGCGTCACTGCGTGCACGAGTTCTCGCCTGGGCTGCTGCGTCGGCAACGAAGCGTCCGGCTCGTAACGGGCACCATAGATCGAAGCGACTGGTGGCTTGGCTGACAGCCCCTGTCGCCGACAGCCTGCACTCGACGATTGCCCGCCAGAGGGCGTGACGGTGATCGTGGCATGATCGGCCGCATGCGTGGACTGCTACGAGCGCTCGGGTGGGGTGCGGTCCTCGCCGCTGCTGCCGGTGTTGCTGCCCACTATTCTGGCCTGGTTAGCAATCTCGTGTCCCGGGTGGCGGCGTTCACGCCGGTGCTGATCATCGTCGGTGTCCTCGGTCTGCTGCTGCTGCTCGCCGCGCGCGCCTGGCTTTCCGCGGCAGGAGCTGTGCTCGTCATCGCCGTGGGCGTGACGGCGCAGGTCCCGCTGTATCGGGGGGTCGACGAACAGGTCTCGGACTCGGACTTGACCGTGATGCAGGCCAATATCTATCTCGGGCAGGCTGATCCGGACGCGCTGGTGTCGCGGGTGCGCGACTCAGGCGTTGACGCCCTGACGATAGTCGAGCTGACGCCTGAGGCGGTGGGAGCCCTCGAGCGCGCCGGGTTGCGCCAAGCCTTGCCGTTCGCGTTTCTCCGTCCCCGAGACGGTGGAGGTGGAGCTGGCATCTATGCGCGGGCCCCGCTGACCGACGGGCAACTCCTGCGGGGATTCGAACTGTCGAACCTTCGCGCGCGACTGCTGCTTCCGAACCGCTCGCCCATCTCGATCTATGCACTGCACCCGTTGCCGCCGTATCCCGAACCGTCGTGGCGCTGGGATGCCGAGCTCCGCGAGTTGCGCTCGATCCTCTTCGCCGACACAGATCCACTGATCATCGGCGCCGATGCGAACTCGACCTACGATCACCGCTCCTTCCGGCAGCTACTGTCGGGACCCTCGAATTCGCCCCAACTGACCGACGCCGCCGAGCATCTCGGATCGGGCGTCGTCGCGACCTATCCCGCCGGCCGGCCCTACCCGTCGCTGCTTGCGCTCGACCGGGTGCTGACACGCAATGGCCCGACACCGACATCGTTCCGGCGGATCGATCTGCCGGGCTCCGATCATCACGGGGTGCTCGCGAGCATCCGGCTCAGCGAAGGATGACGTCCCCGAGCATTCTCGAACCATCGGAACACCTCGGTTTGTGACCGACAGCCTTATGTCAACTCGATTGAGCCTGGCAAGCTACCTCCCCCAACGCTTTCCATATGCCGCCACTGGCTACTTCATGATTCAGCCGGGTGGCGCCGGTGAGGGTGGAGGGGGGTTGCGGTCGCCGGGTTGGGGTATCGGGAAGGTCATCGACGGGCTCGGTGGGTCCGGTGGTGCGAGCCGGCTTTGGGGGTTGGCGCGCACCGCGGCCTCAGCCGCGGCTAGGGGCGCGGAGGCTCTGTCGCGGGCTTGTTGTTCGGTCACCGGTTTGCGGCCGTCGACCGGGATGAGGGTGTTCCACTTCTCGGACTCGAGGTAGCGGGTGGCGAACAGGTACCACTGGCCGACCTCGAGGGGTGTGTCGCCGTTGACGGAAATGTAGACACCGTCTTTGACTCCGCCTTGCTGGTTGACTACCACGCTCTCGGGGACTTCGCCCTTGATCGCTGTTTTGGTGAGCACGCTGTACTGAGTTTCGGGGAGCGGCCCGAGTGCCTTGGTCCCAGCAGCTGATTCGACACGGCCGGTGAAGACGTGTGTGGAGATCGCCATCAGATTACGTAAGTCAGAGGTGTCGGTGATCGAGTCCGCATGGGCGGTCGAGGTGGCCGTGGCCGATTCGAGGGGCGGGATGCCCTCATTGACGGTTTGTTCGCCGCACGCGGCCAGGGTGGCAGCGGCGAGGATGCCGGCGATGCCGAGCGTGAGGGCCGCCGGTCGTGTTGCTCGGTGGTGGGTCATCAGAATCCCCACTTGTTGTGGTACAGGTCGCGGGTGAGGCCGGTGGGTGTGTAGGACGTTTCGCGGGCCCCGTCATTATCTGCCATCAGGTCGTTGGAGCAGGTGTGGAACAGCCCCAGTGCGTGCCCGACCTCAGTCCGAGTTATGTCACTTTCTAGCAAAAGTTCCTGTCCCCCAGCTATTTTAATGTGCCGATAATGTATCTTATGTCAAGTAACCCAGAGTCACCTTAACCGGTGCTATGCATAGCATCTGCGACGCAGAACACCCTGGCGCTGCATACGGTTGGCAACCCTCGCGGCCGAGCACCTCGCGGTCGTTGTCCACCTCCAGCTGGTGGCAGCTGTGCTCGAATGGAAGCCTGCGGACAACATCGACAACCCAGATCCAGCCCGTCGCCTCGGCACCCTGCAACCCCTAGACCCCAGCCTAGATCCGCTAACTCGACTCCCCGTGTGGGCTGCTCGCTCGACGTCCGTTGTAATAGAGTTACAAATGAAATGGAGCCCACCTCTAGCGGCGAGCGCGCCCTCTTGTGCGCGATCAGCGCCGGTCAGGCCTGCAACCTACGCCCTCAAAACGAGCGCAATCACCATCCGTCAGCTCTCGACGCCGCAGGATGGGGTGACGATAGGGTGGTGCGCGCCGCCTTTCTAGAGCACACTTTATTGGAACGCGAAGCGGCAGTGAACCTGAGCGGAGCCAGGGTCGACGGCAATCTCGACCTGCAGGGTGAACGCATCTGCCTCAGCATCACAGGCTCGGTGCTAAACGGCGACACAAAATTCGCCGGGGCGACCTTCGCCGGCGGAGATTCAAGGTTCGAGGGTACCGCCTTTGTCGGCAAAGCTTGGTTTGACGAAGTTACCTTCACCGGCGATGCCCGGTTCGACAAGGCGACCTTCATGGGCCATGCCCGGTTCGACGAAGCGACCCTCACTGGCAAAGCCCAGTTTCAGGAGACCACGTTCACCGATGACGCGCGGTTCGACGGAGCGACCTTTACCGGCGATGCCCGATTTCAGCAGGCAACCTTCGGCCGCCGGGCCTCGTTCGAACGGCTAACATGCACCGGCGATACCTTATTTACCCGTGCGAGGTTCACCGACACCGCCTCTTTCGACAGGACGATCTTTATTGGCGACGCCTGGTTTCGGGAGGCTACATTCACCCGCCACGCCAACTTCGGTGAGGTGAATTTCATCCGCCACGCAGACTTCGGCGGCGCGACCTTCACTAGCGACGCCCAATTCGGAGCGGCTATCTTCACCGGCGACGCCCGATTCGGGGCGGCTATATTCACCGGCGACGCAAAGTTCGCCGAGGCAATCGTCACCGGCTCAGCCGAGTTCCGCGGTGCGACGTTCTCTAACAACGCCCAGTTCGAGAACGCTCGGTTTCGACTACTGGACTGGTCGCAGACTCAGTGGTCGTCGCCGACTATCCGATCGACCGGTCTGGCGACTACGAGGGTCCGGCTTGATCGCGCGGTGTTTGACGCACCAGCACGGTTAGACATAACCACGGGGAAGGTGTCGGCGGACTGGTTGAGGGCGACGAGTCGGCTGCATCTCGTAGTTTCCGGCGCAGTAGTCGATCTGCCGGATGCGGAACTGGCACCGGGGTCGTTGATCAGCGAAGCTTTGGCAGACCATCCCTCAACGGAGCCTGAGAACCACAGAACTTGGGTGCGCGTCCCACCGCTCGCAGGCAGCCGCCTAAACGTTCTGTACCCGAGGCCCGCAAGGCGGCAACTGTCCGCTGCACAGTGGGCCGATTACGTCCTCGCCCTGCTACGGCTAGATATCGCGCTGACCGAGGCCTTACCGGCAGGCCAGCGCTCAAGCATAAGATCGTTGCAGCGAGCGCAAGTGACTGGGGTAACCATCTCAGGAATGGACCTAACGAGTTGCACATTCGCTGCGGCCTACGGACTTGATGCTTTGACTATCACCGGCGACAACATTATGTCGAGCAGCCGCGGGGACCGTGAGAAGGACAAACGCCCGCAGCAGACTTGCGGTAGACACTGGTGGCGAACCGACCGCCGTGTAATCAACGATGAGCTCAGACGAGATAGCACCGCCATCAGGGACAGTCGCGAGCGAGAGGGTGAGGACTCAGATCCGCTGTCGGCACGAGAGGTGTCGGCCATCTATCGATCTCTCCGAAAAGCACTCGAAGATGCCAAAGATGAACCGGGGGCTGCCGACTTTTACTACGGCGAGATGGAGATGCGTCGTCAAGCCGCTGGGCTGCTTTCCGTGGAGCGATGGATACTAGCTACTTACCGAGTAGTATCGGGGTACGGGTTACGCGCCTGGCGGGCGGTTGCCAGTCTCGCCGCCATTATCGGTCTCGCCGCTCTTTGCTTTATTCGTGGTGAGAAACCGCCGTTTGGTTGGGAATTGGTCCGCAAGAATGATTCTTCCACTCCCCCATTGATTGATCCCGACAGTCATCTCTGGCCTCTAGCTTTCGCCGCACAGGAAGCAGTCGCGCTCTTTCGACCAGCCGGAGCAGCAGGGGCAACTCTCGTCGGCATCGGCGTGTTCATCGACCTCTCCATCCGAATCTTAGGCCCCATACTTCTCGCTCTGGCGGTACTCGCAATACGCAACCGTACCAAACGCTAGAGTGGTGCCAAGGGGCTGGTGCACGAGTAGGTGACATCTGATCTGGCTTGCCCTGCCGGGCGGCCTGGAAGGATGCCAGCTGTGCCCAAGCCCTATCCCCAGGAGTTCCGCGACGACGTTGTCCGCGTCGCCCAGAAC
>NZ_MKKG01000051.1:0-8331 GCF_001942325.1 Gordonia sp. CNJ-863 | reverse complement strand
CATATACCTGGCCCACCCGCAACGCTTCCGCCGCCCACCCCGGGCCCCGGAGATCCCGACCATCGTCGGGATCAACCACCGAAGAACAACCAACCAAGTCCTGTCTCAGACAGGTTGAGAAATTCCGAGGTGAAGCTCTCGATCGAGTCGTCGGTCTCCACCCCGCCGTCGGGAAGACCGCGTGCGGGGTCCTCGCCCTCCGCGGGCACCCACGGCTTGTTGTAGACGGTGGTCTCGCCACCCACGGACGGGCACTGGGTGTAGAGGTTCCAGGTGATCTGGTGCTCGATGCCGCCGATGGCCCAATCCGGGGAGTTGTACGGCGCGTAGTCGGCGTGCAGGTGGACGCCGTTGGACGCGATACGGACGACCACCGGGCAGTAGTCCCCGTAACCGGGTTCGGACGGGACGAGGATGTTGCCCGGATGGTGAGCGCCGAGCAGGTCACGGAAACGCTGCGGCACGTCGAACGAATGCTTGTACAGCTTCTCCTGCGCGGCAACGGCTTCGGGAACCGCGTCGAAGAACTCCTGCTTACGTCCACCGTCCTGGCGGTACTCGTACATGACCAGGCCGAGGTAGTGGGTGGGGGTGGCGACGCTGTACGACTTCAGGTCGGGCGAGTTGTACACCGCCTTGGTGAACGCGGCGCACTCCTCGGCATCGGCGAAGTTCTCGATGCGGATGGCGGGGATCTCGTTGCGGATCAGAGCCGCGAGCGATTCGGGGCTCAACTCGGCGGCAGTGCTCTGCTTCCATGCAGACATTGGATGTTCCTTTCTAGCGCTCTATTGCATACTTTCGTCCGCAGACAGGTCCGGGAACGGCGCAGATTCTCAGCATTGCATACAACTGCGGGTCCGTGGTTGCGTCTGCGTTACGTCTGTCCCGGATTGTCAGATGACGCCCGACGTCCGGAGTTCGTCGATGTCGGAAGGCGTCCGGGAGAGGACGTCGCCGAGGACCTCGGCAGTGTGCTCGCCGAGCTCCGGTCCCAGCCAGCGGATCGTGCCCGGCGTCGACGACAGCTTCGGGGCCACGTTCTGGACCGGGAAGTCACCGAAGACCTTGTGCTGCAGCGTGACGATGGCCTCACGTGCGGCGAAGTGCGGATCTGCCAGCATGTCCTTGGCCTGGTAGATCCGGCCGGCCGGCACGCCCTTCTCCTCGAGCAGGGCCAGGAGATCGTCGGACTGCTGGCGGCGGGTCCACTCGGCGATCCGGTCGTCGAGTTCGGCCTGGTTCGCACCCCGCTCGGCATGGTTGTGGTACCGCGGATCGTCGGCGAGTTCGGGCTCACCCATCGCCTCGGCGAGACGGCGGAAGACAGTGTCCTGGTTGGCCGCGATGAGGATGCTGCTGTCGTCCCCGGTGGGATAGACGTTGCTGGGCGCGACATTCGGCAGGATCGAGCCGGTCCGCTCACGCTGGTAGCCGGTCAGCTGGTATTCCGGCACAGTCGATTCCATCAGCGACAGCACTGCCTCGTAGATGGCCGAGTCGACGATCTGACCGCGGCCGGTCCGGCGCACGCCGTGCAGTGCGGTCAGCGCGCCGATCGTCGCGAAGACAGCGGCCAGCGAGTCGCCGATGGAGATGCCGGTCCGGCTCGGGAGGCTGTCGGGATCGCCGGTGATGTACCGCAATCCGCCCATCGCCTCACCGATCGAACCGTAACCGGCGCGCGGCGCGTACGGTCCCGTCTGGCCGTATCCGGTGACCCGCACCATGATCAGCTTCGGGTTGAGGGCGCTCAGCTCCTCGTAGCTCAGACCCCACCGCTCCAGCGTGCCCGGACGGAAGTTCTCGATGAGGATGTCGGCGGTTGCGATCAGATCGCGGGCGATCTGCTGGCCTTCCGGGGTCCGCAGGTTACAGGTGACCGACTTCTTGTTGCGGCCGACGACCGGCCACCAGAGTGACTGTCCCTGAGCGCTTTTACGACCCCACTGACGCATCGGGTCGCCGCGGCCCGGGTCCTCCAGCTTGATGACCTCGGCACCGAAATCGGCGAGCAACTGGCCACAGAACGGTCCGGCCAGGAGCTGGCCCATCTCGACGACGCGCAGATCGGACAGCGGCCCCACCTGGTCGTGCTCGGGGGCGGTTTCGATGGTTTCGTTGCTCATCTCGTACTTCCTGTTCGTTGGGAGCCCGATGCGACCGGGCCGGATGGATGCGTGCGTCATCGCCACCGCGCGCAGGGGTTTGCGCGGCGCTGGAGGATGAAGACGGGGGTACCGGGCCGTCGACGGGCCCGTTGATCAAGCGGTATGTGCTCTGTTCAGTCGGATTGTTCTGATGTTGTTTCGGTCGAGTACGTCGGTGAAGCGATCAGGCGAGGATGGCGCCGATGCCGTCACGTGTGTTGTCGGCACCGATGGTCGGGTTGCTCATCGCGCCCAGCATCGCGGTGCGTGCGTTGTGGAGGTGGCAGCGCATGACCGCCTCCACCCAGTCGGAGTTGCCGGCACGAACCGCCGCGACAATCTCGAAATGGTGAGAAAGGCTGCGGGACAGACTGTCTTCGGTGAAGTGCTGGTAGTTGCGGGTCGCCAGCGAGATGTGCCGAACCGACGTCAGCGTCGCCTCGAGCTGCAGACTCTCGGCCTTCTCGATCAACGTCGCGTGGAACTTGCGGTTCAGCCGGGCGATCTCGCTGAAGTCGCGGTCACCACCGGGGCGACCGTGCTCGTGCATACGAACGGCGAGTTCTTCCAGTTCGCCGATCTCGTCGTCGTTCAGCCGGCCCACCGCTTTGCCGGTGGCCACCGGTTCGAGAAGCAGACGCAGATCGAAGATCTCGTTCAGCCTGGCCTGCGACCAGGTCGCCACGCGGGCGCCCTTGTTCGGGGACATCTCGACCAACCCCTCGACGGCCAGTCGCGACAGCGCTTCTCGCACCGGCGTACGACTGACCTCGAGGATCTCGGCCAGTTCGACCTCGGCGAGCCGATCACCGGGCCCCCATCGACCTTCGAGGATCTTCGCGCGGAGGAGATCCGTGGCGCGCTGTGATGCCTGAGACACTCTTACCTCCTAGATTGCATACATGTTAGCCCGGTAACTGACGCCCTACAACCGAAACCTTGTTAATTGCTGGAACTTCTTACGTAATGGACACATGACACCCGACCACTTGCATACATTCTGCGGCTGGGGGAACATCCGGACATGGCAAACACCACGGCTAGAGACCACTCGGGCACAAACATGCCCGAAACCCCCTCGTCAGTAACCCCGTCGTCCGTGACCCCCACATCCGTGACCATTGTGGAGGTGTCGCCGCGCGACGGCCTGCAGAACGAGGCGACGCTCCTGCCGACCGAGACCAAACTCGAGCTCATCGACAATCTGGTGGCCGCAGGTCTCCGTCGGATCGAGGCAACGAGTTTCGTTCATCCCAAGCGCGTCCCGCAGATGGCCGACGCCGAGGCGGTGTCCGCTGCGCTGCCACGGGGCGAGGTCTCGTGGATCGGCCTGGTCCTGAACGAACGTGGACTCGACCGCGCCATCGCGGCCGGACTCGACGAGGTCAACATCGTTGTCGTCGCGTCGGACACCTTCAGCCGACGGAACCAGGGGACCAGCACAGACGAGGGCGTCGACCTGTGGAATCGTCTCGCCAAGCGCGCCTCGGATGCCGGTCTGAAGACGACGGTGACCATCGCTGCCGCCTTCGGATGCCCGTTCGAGGGCGAGGTCCCCGTCGAACGGGTGGCCGACCTCCTCCGCAGGTGCAGCGATGCACAGCCCGACGAGATCGCCCTCGCCGACACGATCGGCGTCGGGGTGCCCGCACAGGTCGTCGCACTGGCCGACGCCGCCCGCCGGGAAGCCCCGGGTATGCCGCTGCGCTGGCACTTCCACAACACACGGAACACCGGGTACGCCAACGCCCTCACCGCGCTGCAACTCGGGGCATCGGCCCTCGACGCGAGCCTCGGCGGTATCGGCGGGTGCCCGTTCGCTCCCGCCGCGACGGGCAACATCGCCACCGAGGACCTCTGGTACCTCCTCGACCGCAGCGGATGTGCGACCGGCGTCGACGCGTCCGTACTTCTCGACGGCGCCCGCCGGCTCGGCGAGATGCTCGGGACGACGGTGCCGGGTCAGCTGTCTCGCGCGGGCGTCTTTCCTCCGGCCGAACTCCCGTCCGCCTGATCCGCCCCGGTTCCAGAAAGAGAGACGACAATGGCACGAGGCCTCTACATCGCCTTCACCCATCCGCGCGACGATTCGGTCGAAGACGAGTTCAACGAGTGGTACACCACGCATCACCTTCCGGAAATCCTTGCGACGGAGGGCGTCACGAGCGCGGTGCGGTACAAGTCGGCTGATCCCGACGCCACCCACCGCTATCTGGCGGCCTACACCCTCGACGGTGATCTCCCCGAGATCGTGTCCCGGATTCACGCCGACGCGGGCAAGCGGACGCCGACCACGACCTCGCGTACCGACCCGGGCTCAGAGTTCCGCCTTTTCGAGTTCATCGAGGAGCAGCACGCCGAGTAGGTAGGAGCACGAGCCGGCGAAAAACCCGCGTAATCGGATGAAACGCGTTGTATGCGCCGTAGTCTGGGGCGATGGAAACGTTCGTGACCGCGGTCGTCGTCGACGATCACCCGTTCTTCCGGGACGGGGTGTCACGGGGTCTCACCCAGAGCGGTCGGGTGCGGGTGGTCGGCGAGGCCGCTGACGGCGCCGCCGGTCTCGAACTCATCCGGCGCGAGAACCCCGACGTCGCCGTCGTCGACCATCAGATGCCGGGGATGACGGGTGTCGAGCTGGCACACGCGGTCACCCGCGACAAGCTGCCGACGCGCGTCCTCCTGCTGTCCGCGGTCACCGAGGGCCCCATCGTGTTCCGGGCACTGCAGGAGGGCGCCGCCGGTTATCTGTCGAAGGATGCCGACCGCGACGAGATCGTCGGTGCGGTGACCCGGGTGGCGAAGGGCGAGACCGTGGTGCCCCCGGCGCTCGCGGCCGGTCTCGCCGGTGAGATCCGGGCCCAGACCCAGCGCGACGCACCGGCTCTCAGCGAACGCGAGCGGCAGGTCCTCGCCGGTTTCGCACGCGGGCAGTCGATTCCGCAGGTGGCCGCAGAGTTGTACATCGGGGCAGCGACCGTGAAGACCCACACCCAGCGTCTCTACGAGAAGCTCGGGGTCTCCGACCGTGCCGCCGCGGTGGCCGAGGCGATGCGTCGTGGCCTTCTCGAGTAGCCGTCGCGTGATGCGCAACTCAGACGTCGAGATCGCCGGTCTGACCGTCTATCTCGGCTTCGGCGAGTTCGCCGACGAGCCGCGCATCCACCGCATCCTCGTCGACCACGCGATCCGCGGAATCCGGATCCAGGTGCTCCTGCGACTGTTCCTTGCACTCTTCGTACTCCTGACGGTCTGTCTGGATCCGCCCGACCATGCGGCCGTGTTCGGCGTCGTCACCGCAGTTCTCTACGCGGCGTGGTGCATCGCCGGAGGGGTCGTGGCCCGGCGCCACGAATCCTGGATGGTCCGCTACTCGTGGATCGCGCTGCCGATCGACCTACTGCTGCTGACGATCCTGGCCGTCGTCGCCGGGATGTCCAACGAGGTCAGCTGGACCACCGACGCGCTGATCGCCGGCTTCGCCCTCGTCCCGATGATCGCGGCCATCTCTTTGCAGCCGCGACTCTGCGCGATGGTCGTGGCGGCGACCGTGGTGGTCTATGCGATCGCGAACATCCTCGCCCGGGACTCGAACGGCGAGCCGTGGTCGATCATCGTCCTGCGCATCCTCGTCGTCGCGGCTCTCGCGGTCGGGGCGGTCCTGCTGTCCCAGCTGCAACGGTCACGGGTGACGACCATCGGATCGCTCGCCGCCGAACGGGCCCGGCTGCTCGACGCGACGATGGAGATCGAGGAACGCGAGCGCCGCGACCTCGCCGACAACCTCCATGACGGCGCCCTGCAGTATGTGCTCGCCGCACGGCAAGAGCTTGCGACACTGCGGGGTTCGGCCGATCCGGTGACCCTGGACCGGGTCGACGGCGCCCTGCGCGACTCGGCACGGCTGCTCCGGTCGACACTGAGCGAACTGCACCCCGCGGTCCTCGAGCAGGCCGGCCTCGCCGTCGCCCTCACCGACCTCGCCTCGTCGTACGGCAGTCGCGCCGGCGCACCGTCGATCTCGGTGGACACCGCCGCCTGGCCGACCGAGCTCCGCACAACCGCGGATTCGCTGCTGTTCGCCGCGGCGCGCGAGCTCCTCACCAACGTGGTCAAACATGCCGACGCCGACACGGCGGAGGTCACGGCCGAGTTCGACGACGGGGTCGCGCGGCTGGTGGTCGTCGACGACGGCGTCGGACTCCCCGACGAGGTCGAGATCGAGAAACTTATGCGACGACGCCAGGCCGCCGGCCACATCGGCCTGGCCTCGCGGCGAGTACGCATCGAGGGGGTCGGCGGCACGTTCTCCCTGGAGAACCGGCCCAGCGGCGGGACCGCCGTCGTGGTCGAGGTGCCAGCGCGCGAGGTCTGACTCCGCCACTGGGAAGCGCCCCCGAAACCCGCCCTGTACAGCGGATTCGGCGACATGGTGTCGTCGGGCGGGCTGTGGGGGGTGCCTTTCGGGGGCGGATCCGTTGGGGCGGTTTTCAGCGCTGGCCTCTGCCCCTGTCCACCGATCGGTGGATGCGCGAATCCACCGGTGGATCACCCGGTCGGCGGAATCCCGGCGGGGTCGTTTCCGAGGAAAGTCATTGGTGTCACCGGGACAGCCCGGAACAACCACAAACATAGAAACCCACCTCAGAGACTCGGAGAACCCCATGAAGATCGCGTCCCGCATCGCAGCCGGAACCCTCGGACTCGCCGCCGCCACCGGCATCGCACTCGGTGCCGCCGGAGCAGCCCACGCCGGCACCATGCCGATCACCCGCCCGGGAGAGCCGACGGTGGCGATGACGATCACCAACCACACCGACAAGCCCGAGTACCTGATCGGCAGCAACGCCGACGGCGGCCAGTGGGTCAACGCTCCGAAGCAGGTCCTCTACCCCGGTGCCAGCGAAACCATCACGGCCGTCGCACCGTTCAACAACCATCTCGACGTCAACGCCATGTACCGCATCGGCCTCTTCGGCCCGACCGCCAACTACCAGCTCACCAACCACAAGTTCAACGTGAACACCGGGATGAGCGGTATCTGGGGACCCCAGTCGCAGCAGTACTGGATGAACAGCCACATCGACACCGGCTTCCCGCAAGCCAACGTCGGATTCGACCAGTGGTGAGTGGAGGACGCCTGCTGATCACTGGAAACACCACAGGCCCCGCGACCGGCAACGGTCGTGGGGCCTGCGGTGGTTTCGACGAGCTCGACCAGCGGGGAGAAACGCTGGGATATGAGCTCGACTCACCGCATCACGGGAAGAGATTCTCCAGCGAGCCGAAGGCCCCGCCGGCATCCGTTGCCGTGAAGTTCGTGGTGCAGCCGTTGAACGAGACGTTGTCGACGTTCACGATCCCGGCCTTGTTCGCGGGCTGGCTCGAGATGCCGTAGTGGTCGACGACGGTCTTGTCGCCGGCAGCGGCGATGAGCTCATCCAGGGTTGCGGTCTGGGCCCTCGGGATACCGGGGAGGTCACGCGTCGCCCACCACTGGTCGGACTCGGTGGCGTCGGCCTTGATCTTGCCGTCCGGGGCGGACCACACCAGGGTCGCGAATCCGTCGCCGGATCCGGTCTTTGCGCCGGTCACGCGGATCTGCCAGTTCGCCTGGCCTTCGGACTTGTGGAATGTCAGCGGCTTCTTCGCCACGTCAGCGAGCGGTAGCTGCCCGGCGGCGTGGTAGGACGCCTGTCGCGGCGTGTCGTCGGTGGTCACGAACTGCAGTGATCCGTCATCGTCGTTGACGTCGACGTCGGAATGCTTTCCGGCCTGCCCCAGCTCATCGGAGAAAGTATTTCCCCAGCCGGCGGGGCTACCCGGGCTCGAGACCTTTGCGCAATTGTTTTCGTCCACCGGCGCGGCATTTGCCCCAGCAGGAGCGATGAGTCCCGCGATTCCGAGAGCTGCACCGACAGTGGTCACACGTATCAGATTACGTTTCATGCGTTTCCCGACCTCCATTAATATTTCGATCTATGGACATCGGCGAACGTAACAAACGAAAACGAGAGGTACCACCCCCATTGAGGGCTCTTCCTGATTGACGGTGCGTAGAACGGGTTCTACCGGGCACAAGATGTAGGTCGGGTTCGGCGGCGGCGAGCCGGGGATGCGGGCGGGTCCTGTGGTGTGAAGATGAAAGCCCCTACACCTCATCACTCACACCGACAGGACC
>NZ_MKKG01000050.1:0-8632 GCF_001942325.1 Gordonia sp. CNJ-863 | reverse complement strand
GCTGGGCCATAGTCCTGGATCTGCCAGCCCCCAGCCGTTTTCGACACGACCACCTTCAACAACGTCGGCAGTTCACTCGGTTGCGGGTTCTGCACGTTCTGCGTCTTCTGGCTCGCGAAGACCATCACCGTGTACTCGCCGTCGGTTTCACCAGTGACGCTGGTGGCCAGCACGCGTCCCGACGCCTGCACCTGGGCCTGCTGCATGATCTGCGTCAGCGTCGGTCGAACCTCGTCGTAACGCTTGACGAGCGCCTCATCTGCGTTCTCCTTGACCGCCGCAAAAAAGGCGTCGGTGTTCTGATAGCTGTAGGTCAGGGACTTGGTCGTGTAATCCGAGGCGGCCTCCGCCGCCGCAGCCCGTTGCGCGGCGTCGTTTTCCAATACCGACTTCGCGTCGTCGGCCTCGAGGTAGAGGTAGGCGAACACGCCGACCAGCACAGCGAGCACCACGATCACGGCCGAAACGACCACGGCAGCACGTGATCGCGGCCATACTGACCAGCGACGCCCACTCGGCGAGGGGGGGTCGACGTCGCTGTCGTCAACCCCCGTCGCGGCTACGGAAGCGGTTTTGGCGTTTTCGTCCACCAGCAGATCGCCATCCGTCGTCGCTGCTGCCGCGCCGCCCTCGACCTCAGTGGCCTCAGTAGGCGGTCTGGTCTGCTCGTCATTTGTCATCTGGGGCCTTCTGTGTACTTGCTGGTGACAGTCGCTTGCGGACAAGCCGTCATCTTGGTGATTGCGACACGGTGATGGGGACCTCGGCGCGACCTGGTCGCGACGTCGGGAAGGTTCGGGCGAGGAGGTCGCCGATCGATCCGAAGTCGACGTATGTGTCCGCGACCTTCTCTGTCGCCGGTTTCACCGCCCGGGTGATCGTCACCAGATCAGGCTGCAGGATCTGGATATAGCCACTGAGCTTGTCCACAAGCTTCAACACGGGAGGCCACTTGTCGTACGAGGTGGTTGTGAACTCGATGAACGCCCGCTGAATTCGCGCCAATCCGTTCACGGCGTCAGGGGTACGCACAGCTGCCGTACTGAGGACGTCCCCGACATTGGACATGAGGCCGAGCAGGAACTCGGCGTTGTCCGCGGTCACCCGGACGGACCCATCTTTGCCGACGAAATCGACTAGACGGTGCATCATGTCGCCGATCATGTCGAGGTCTCCCTGCCGTCCTGCGACGGCCTCGGCGACGGTCTTGTTGATGGACTCGATCGAAGCCGGGTCGAGCCCATCTGCCACCGCAGCCATCTTCGGCAACACCTGGGGCACCGATTGCGACACGTGCACCGCCTCAGCGGGCACCACGTCTCCGTTGTCGAAGTACCCGCCGGTGGCCGTGCCCCCGGGCACGAAGTTGATGTACTGTTCCCCCGCGATCGACAGATTCAGGATAGACATCACGCTGTCCTGGGGGATCTTGTGATCGGAATCGATCGCCATCTCGACCTTAAGTGCCGAATCCACGACGTTGATGGAGGCCACCTTTCCGACGGGTATCCCCCGCACCATCACCGGCGACGTGTCCAGTAGACCGCCTGAGCTGTCGATGAAGGCGGTTAACGAGTACTCGGAGCGGGTGGGGTTGACGCGTGCCACGCCGACGACGAGGTAGCCGAGCCCTGCGACGAACACGACGGCCAAAGCCACCATCGATATGAGCGTGCTGCTGCTGCGGTTCACGGCATCATTCCGATCGATTTCAACACGGTAATGAACGATTCGGCGTCACGCCGCGCCAGGTCCCGACCATCGATGGAGATGTCCGAGAGGTTGATGTCAGGCGACCCCACGAATGGAATGAGTTTGTCGCGGATGACGCGCGTTGCCTGCTCCGTGACGGACTTCGAGTAAATGTCGGAGTTGGCGATCGACGCGATCACCGGGGCGATCGCGGCCACCGACTCCTTGATGCGTGAGTACTCCGGATCCACGATCCTGCCCGCGGCCGTAGCAAATGTACGCAAGTTGGCGATGAGTAACGCGACGTCGATCAGGGAGTAGCCGAGGCCATAGAAGTTGGTTCCGCCCTTAGTCAGCATCCGGTCGATTCCCGACGGATCAGCCAAAATCACCTTCAGAGTCCGATCAGCCGACCTCAACACCACGTCGAGCTTGTCAGTGTTCGAGGAGACCTCCGAAACGGTCTCCAGCGTTGTCCGATACAGGGCGTCGAATTCCTGCGGATCCTTGGGGAACGAGGTGTTCAATGTCGAGATCGCGGTGTGGATCTTGTCGAGTTCACCGCCGCCGAGAACATTCGCCATCCCACGCATGACGTCCTCGACATTCGCTGCCGGCTCGGTCCGTGCCAGCGGGATCACCGAACCCGACCGCAGCAAGGCACCCGTCGACGGCTCGGCTGGGGGAAGGATGGAAACGTAGATCTCACCAAGGAGAGTGTCCTGACGCAGCTCGGCTCGCGATTCGGCCGGCAGCTGAGTCTTGTTATCGATGCGAGCTTTGACGACCGCATGCCCGTTCTCGTACGTGACATTCTCGACGGTTCCGACGCTGAGCCCCTCTGAGAGGACTTTTGCGAGGGCCGGCAGATTGAGTGCGCTGGTGAACTCCATCTGGATGTCGTAGCCGTTGCCGTCAGAGGTTCCTATGGTCGGCGGATTGTCAGCGTTGATCCCACACGACGTCACGAACACCATCGCTGCCATCAGTGCGATCACCATGGGTCCGAGGCGTGCCCGGTTGACTGAGATCATCAGGCCCCTCCCCCCATCATCCCGGCGATCGTCCTTGATGCATCGCCGGGCCCGCAGACGCCGTTTGCCACCGGCGCGGCGCAGCCACTGACGAGGCTTCGCAAAGGCAGCGACACTGCGAACGCCTGCACGATCGACTTGGCATCGGGGTGTTTCATGATGAGGTCTGCCGTGCGGGCTGCGACCGCTGCCACCATGTCCGGCTGCTCTCCCATGCCGGCGATGAGCGGAACGGCAGCATCACCGATCGCGAATATTGGGGGCCCGAAATCCGTTGCGAGCCGCGAGAGGATCGGTACGAACGTCCCCGCGTACTCGACTGCCGCGCCGAACGTCTGGCCGAACGCGACGATGACATTGATGGCACCCACGAAGTTGTCGAAGAGGGCGGTCACCTCTTTGTCGTTCTCGGTTGCCACCCCCGTCAGTGTTGCGAGGTTCCCGACGATCCTGCGAACCTGTCCATCCCGCTTGGCCGGGTCGTTGATGAGCGTGGCAGAGTCCTTGATGATCCCGGCCACGTCACCCTGGGTCCCTTCCAGATTGCGGGAAACGAGCTTGAGGGACTGCAGGACGGCGTCGGTGTTTCTGCCGTTGTCCTTGACCAGGTCCTCGGACAAGTCGCTGATCGAGTCGAGCGTCTGACTGATTCCCAGCGGGGTTCTCGTCTTACTCAACGGAATGCATTGATTCGTCTCGTATCGGGCTCCACCGGAGTACGGCTTGGTGAACTCGATCTGACGTTCGGTCACGATGGATGTCGACACCAGAGTCGCGCCGACGTCGGCAGACAGCGGCACGCTCTTGTCGACCCGCATGTCGATCCTCACACCGGACTGACCTTTATTCTGGTGCACCCCGACGACGCTGCCCACCTTCTTGCCGAGCATGGCGACTGCGTTGCCTTCGAAGAGGCCCGATGCATCGGTGAACTCTGCGCACAGGGCGCGCGTGTCGTCGGACGCTGTCCGGCCTATCCCGATACCAGCGATGACCACCACCACCACGGCGATCAGGAGCAGCAGTCTTCGGACCCAGGTGGTCAGCATTTGTCGTCACCACTCGGAATGCACACACGAACCTCTGGTTCTGTGGTGGCCGGCGCACCGACCGGCGCCTGGAGGAGGACGCCGAGGCGCTGAGTGATCTGATCGATCTGTGTCAGGGCATTGGAGTAGCCCGGCATCTCTGTCGACACCTTGTCCAGGAGCGTCTTGAACTGTTGCACGGACGGTTCGATGCCATCGCGGTACGCCACGAGCGGCCTCGTCAGGAGTTTGAACAGACGCCTGAGATAGTCGAACCCGTCGCGGACGTTCTGGATATCAGGTCCCAGCGTCCTGGCCAGGAAGCTGAGTTGACGGAGAAAGTCGACTAGCACCTGTTTTTGGTCGGCGAAAGCTTTGACGTATTCATCCGATAGAGCGACCGTTTTGTCGAGCTGACCGTACTGTCGCTCTAGGAGGTCCATCAGACTGCTGGTGTTCCTCAGTGCGTCGGGAATGTTTGTGTTGCCGTCGGAGAACGCATTCTGCAGCAGCGCCGCAGTTTGACGGAGATCGACGCCGTTCACATCACGGAACACCGGCGTCGTCGTCTCGAGCGTGTTGGAGATGTCGTAGGTACTCGATGTCTGAACAAGGGGGATGGCCCCCGACAGCGCGGTCGGTCCTGACCCTGGGTCCAGATCGAGAACTCGCCCGCCGATCGGCGTGATCAGGCGAACCGCTGCGGTAGCATCCGAACGGACTGACACCGAGTCGTCGAGTCGAAATTTGACTGTGATAACCGTTCCCGTGAGGTCCACCGACGACACCCTCCCTTGTCTTATCCCCGCTATACGCACCTGATCACCCGACTCCAGCCCGCCGGTGTTGACCAGATGGGCCGAGTACACCTTTTGACCGGGCGGTGCGATATACACGGCCCCGGCGATGACCAGACCGACCACCACGGTCACCACCACCACACCGGCGACGATGAGGTCGCGTCTGCGTTCGGGCTGGTGATGCGATCGATTTCGATTGAACAACCTCACTTACACACCACCAATCGTTGCCCCATAAGCGCAATCTGCGCTGTATCCGGCAGGGGCAGGAGACCTTTCGAACATTGCGCCTCGCTCGGCGTGGAGGTCGTCGCAGCGGTGAGCGAGTCCATAAGGGGCTTGAGCAGCACCGCACCGTTGAGTAGACCCTCTAACTCCCCGGGTTCTCGCGCCAGACGCTGATAGATCGCCGCGAAACTCTGGTCGTACGTTGACTCGAGTTGCTCGCCGGTGAGGACCGTCTTCGACATGGACCGGTTGACCTCGCGTAGCGACTCTCGCAGCCGGTCACTCACGCGGCTGAAGGCGTCGACGATCGATCCCAGCTTGTCGACGAGTTCGACCATCTCCGCCGAGCGGCCTTCGAGCTGGTCGGAGACCTGGCCGAGACTCGTCACAATATTTGTGATGATCTCAGACCGCTGGTTCCCGTAGGCGGTGATGTTGGCGATCTGCTTCAGAACAGGCGATATGCCCCTTCCATCACCTTGAGCAACGCGCAATAAATTGGACTGCAGTTCATTGATCTCGTCGGCATTAAGCGTGTCGAACACCGGCTTGAATCCGTTGAACAAGGTGGACACATCAAATGAGGGAATGGTCTTGTCGAGCGCCACCTGTGTGAGTTCCCCCTGTGTCTTCCCCTGTGCCGCACCGATCAATTCGACATATCGCTGTCCGAGAAGATTCTGATAACGCACGGCGGCGGTGGTTTTCGATGTGATCGTGATGTCGTCGTTCAGTTGGAAATGAACGACCGCCGTGGGCCCGTTCAGGTCGATCGCCGTCACATAACCGACCTTGACTCCAGCCAGCCGCACACCGTCGCGAGGTTTGAGCCCGGAGGCATCGGAGAAGACCGCTGATCGTTCAGAACTCGGTCCATCCGAGCTGGGTTGGAGGATGGCGATGATCACGTAGGTGAGAACGCCGATGACTGCGGCGAACGCGACGATCTTGATGATGGTGGGAGTTATCGACTTGAGCTTCATCTACCTCGGTCCTCCTACTGCAAGCGCGCTCTGCAGCGCAGGTGACGTCTGCACTACCAGGGCGACCTGAAGTTGTACTCGCTCGCCGACCTGCGGCGTGGCCTTGTCGATGCTGTCCAGGATCTGCGGGATGGTGTAAACGGTCCGCGCGAGCCCCGAGGCCGATCTGGCGACTGGCCTCGCCAGATCGAGGCCGACGTCCAGTAGTGAACTCAACGCCGGGTAGTTTTTGTTCAACAGTCCTCCGAGTGCGCCGAACAGGACCTCGCCGGTGTCGTTGAGGTTGCCCTTGGTCTGTTTGATGGCCTCGTCGGTGGCGAAGAAGTCAGCGATGTCGACGTTTATGAGGATGCCCGGAATGAACGGCTTCATGAAGTCGGCAACACCCTCGGACACGTCTGCCGCGATCGCCAAATCCTGGCCCACTGGCCGCTGTTGAACGTCCCGAGTGAGCTGTGCGATCTGGAACATGAGTTTGCCGGCGTCGGCAAACGTTTGGGAATCGTCGACGACAAACTTCACCACAGAATTGAACGCCGGCTGATCGAGAGCATTGACCAGCTTGGAAAGTTTTCGAATCAGGGTCGAGACCGACGTTTGTTCGGACTGCTGCTTGCTCACATAGACACTGCCGCCATCACGGATGAGCGCTCCCTGCCCGGGGTCGACAATATCCAGTGCCGTCGGCCCCAGCGCGCTGGCGGACGTGTAATTCACCGCCAAGCCCTGACGCAACCGGATGTCGTCGTTCGCTCCGGTGAGCTCAATTTTCACAGACGTGCTTTGGTCGCGCACCGACACCGAGGACACCTTGCCCACCGTGAGGCCCCGATACTTCACCTCCGATCCGCCCTTCAACCCGTCACCAATCGCGTCGGTGGTGATCGTCACTGTCTTGTTATCTTCAAATTTTCCGGTTGCGTTTGACACCAGAAAATAGGCCGCAACCACCACTACGACGAGGACCCCAATCCCACGCAGTGTCAAATTTGTTATTGAGGGCGCGCGCCCTGACGGATCTTTATAAACAGCCACTTCAACCCCTAGCCCGAAATCCTGACGCCCGAATCGAAGCCCCACATCAGCAGGGTCAAGATCATGTCCTCCACAACAATGACGATGAGACTGCTGCGGATCGCTCGACCAGACGCGCGGCCGACGCCTTCTGCTCCACCGGTGGCGTAGAAACCCTGGTAGCTGTGGATGATGACGACCGAAACTACGAAAATCAGGACCTTGATGACTGAGAACGCCAGATCCTGCGGTTTGAGGAACGCATTGAAATAGAAGTCGTAGGTGCCACCTGACTGGCCGTGTAGCAGGATGACGACCAGCTTGGCCGCGGCGAAACTTAGTATCAGCGTCACGATGTAGAGCGGGATGATGGTGGTGATCGCTGCGACCACGCGTGTGCTGACGACGTATGGAATCGGCCGCACCGCCATCGATTCGAGTGCGTCGATCTCTTCGGCGATGCGCATCGAACCGATCTCCGCAGTGAGGCGACAGCCGGCCTGGGCCGCAAAGCCGATCGCAGCGATCATCGGTGCCAACTCCCGAGTGTTGGCGTATGACGAGATGAACCCGGTAAGAGACCCCATCCCCACCAGGTCCAGCGAGGCGTAACCCTGGATGCCGATAGATGCCCCGACAGCCATTCCGAGAATGACCAGCACGACTGCGGTACCCCCGCCGACCAGAACAGCGCCTCGTCCCCAGGCAAACTCCTGTATGTACAAGAGCGTCTGTCGTCGATAGGTGGTCGCGACGTGACGAATTCCTGCGACGGTGTCGATGATGAATGTGGTGATGTGCCCGAGTTGTGCGGGGACTTCGGCGAGGGGCGTCACAGAACGCACGATCGGACGAGTGACCGAAGTGAAACGGGTGGATGGTACTGCGGTCACGTGTTCTCCGTCATCCGATGGTCTGCGGGACGAACATGATTGTCAGCTGGGTGATGACCACGTTGATGACGAAGCACGCCACCACCCCCAGGACCACGGTGGCGTTGACAGATTGGGCCACACCCTTCGGGCCGCCTTTCGTGGACAGACCCCGGTGACATGCGATCGCCACGACCACGAGACCGAACACCAATGACTTGATCAGTGCCACCAGGATGTCCGCCGACGAGGCGAACGAGGCGAACGAGGCGACGTAACTTCCGGGCGTGATGCCCTGGACGTTGACGCTCAGGATGTAGCCGGCCACGAGACCGGTAAACACGATCAGCATGCACAACATTGGAGCGACGATGAGAACCGCAACGAACCGCGGTGCGACGACTCGACGGGTCGGATTGAGTCCAAGAGTTTCCATGGCATCGATTTCTTCACGGACGGTGCGTGCGCCGAGGTCAGAGGCGATGGCTGACCCTGCCGCACCACCGAGCAGAAGGGCTGTGACGATCGGTGCCCCCTGCTGAATGATCCCGAGTCCACCAGCGGCGCCGGCGATGGACGTGGCCCCGACCTGCTGGGTCAGACTTCCGACCTGCACCGAGACGATAACGCCGAACGGAATCGCCACCAGGATCGCCGGCAACGTCGTGACGGTGATGACGAACCAGGTCTGTACAACGACCTCCCGGAAAGGAAACCGTCCGGTGACAATGTCGTGCACGGCCCACCGTAATGCCTGGCCGGCGAGGGCAATCGTGTTTCCGAAGGTCGCAAGACTGTCTGTCGCACGACCAGCAAGTTCCGTAGCGATACTGATTCTCCTTCACCTTGCTGAACAGCCCTCCGCGATGGGTGTTCGCACAGTACCAGGTACTTGCAGTACCCCATTCGCGGTTTGGATACTTCTGCCCGAATTGACCAGCCGGCACGACGGAACACCGGCCCTGTTGACCCTCGATGACG
>NZ_MKKG01000049.1:0-8916 GCF_001942325.1 Gordonia sp. CNJ-863 | reverse complement strand
CGGCGTTGACCGTTGCCCCGGTGACGGTATCGCCCGGACCGACTTCGACCGGCAGCGATTCGCCGGTGAGCATGCTGGCGTCGATCGCCGAGGTGCCCGACACGATCTCACCGTCGGTGGCGATCTTTTCTCCCGGCCGCACGATGAACTCCTCGCCGACCGACAACTCGTTGATCGGGATCCGTTGTTCGTGGCCGTCTTTGATGACGGCGACCTCTTTGGCGCCGAGTTCCAGCAGCGCCCGCAGCGCTGCACCGGCCTGCCGTTTGGAGCGTTTCTCGAAGTAGCGGCCCGCGAGTACGAACATGGTGACCCCGGCGGCCACCTCAAGGTAGATGTTGCCCGCTCCGTCGGAGGGCGCCACGGTAAAACTGAAGCCATGGGTCATCCCGGGTGTGCCGGCGGTACCGAAGAACAGGGCGTACAACGACCACAGCAACGCCGCACCGGTACCCACTGAGATCAGGGTGTCCATGGTGGCGGTGCCGTGACGCAGGTTCACCCAGGCCGCGCGGTGAAACGGCCACGCCGCCCACACGATGACCGGGGCGGCCAGGGTCAACGAGGCCCACTGCCAATAGGTGAACTGCAGCGCCGGGATCATCGCCATCGCGATGACCGGTACCGACAGCACCACCGCGCCGATCAGACGAGTGCGTAATGCCTGCAGCTCGGGGTCGCTGGCGGCCTCATCGGTCGCCGCTGCGCTCGCATCGTGATCGGTCTGCGCCGACGGCGGAAGCGTGGCCTGGTAGCCGGCGTTCTCGATCTCGGTGATCAGCAGCTGCGGATCCAGATCACCCGAGGTGGTGATACGCGCCTTCTCGGTGGCGTAATTGACTGTGGCACTGACACCGTCGAGCTTGTTGAGTTTGCGCTCGATACGCATCGCGCACGACGCGCACGTCATTCCGCTGACGGCGAGTTCGATGTCTGACCCGGCCGAGCGGGACGGGGAGGTGGTGGTCATGAGGACTCCAAGACGTGGGTTGAGCCGGCGGGATGGATGACGGGCGGTCAGTGCCCGGCGTGCTCAGGCGGGACCGACGCAGACGACGCCGGAGACGACGAGGATGTCGCGCTTGCTCGAACACGCTCTGCAGCGGTGTCGACGACGAATGTCGCGGTGTGTACCTGTCCGTCGACCTGGAAGTCGAGATAGAGCAGGTAGCGGCCCGGTGTCGGTGCGTTCGTCGCGAACCTCACCTGCGGCCCGGACAACTGCCCTGGCGTGGGTGTCGAGCCTTCGGGATGCACGTGCAGGTAGGCCAGGTCGCCATCGCGCAACGCCACCAGATGCCCGAAGGCACCCAGATACGGCTGCAAGGTGGTGACCGGCTGACCGTTGCGACTCACGGTCGCAGTCAGCTCTGAGTCGGTGCCGGCGTGCAGCTCACCGGTCAGCTCGACCTGGAACCCGGCCACCTCCGACCGCCGCGACTCACCGGCTGGTGGGCGGGGTTGATAGTCGCCACCCACCTCGAGAGTGCGTGTCAGCGTCAGGGTTTCACCGGTCGCTGCCGGAACGAAATCGGCATACACCCGGTAGGTGCCGGCCGTCTGCCACTGCCATGGAATCGACCACCGCCCAGCAGCATCCACCGTGGGGTGCACGTGGCGGAATGCGGTGCCGTCAGACCGGACCACGATCAGGTGCAGTTGTTTGTCGTGTTCCACCGTGTAGTCGGTGACCGCCGAACCGGCGGGGTCGGTGATCGAAAACGTCAACACGCCCGCCTGGCCGGTCTGCGCGGGCGCTGCGAGTCCGGAGAGCAGATAACCCCCCGACCCGACGGTGACCCCGCGCACACCCGGCGTCGCGGCGGCAGACGAGGCCGGTGCGCTCTGGTGTCCGGCGTGCGCCGGTGAGTCCGACCCAGTAGCGCCTGACCGGTCCGGGGCCACCGCGGCTGCCACGGTGTAGGCGGCCACGAAGACCACCGCCAGCGCACCAGCGAAAAGGCCCAGCTTAGAAGGGACGTTCATTGTCATGTTCCTGTCTGTCAGGAGATCGCCCAGCGACGCTGCGCTGCCGAGGAGAGCCGGGCCACCACCGGGGCGGCCCGGCCCGCGACCTCACTCAGCGAGTTGATAACCGGCTTCTTGCACCGCGCTGCGGATAGCGTCACGCTCCAGCGGAGCGGAGCTGTCGATGGTGACCTGGCCGCTGGCCACGTCCACGGCGACATTGGTTACACCGTCGAGGGTGCTGATCTCTTCGCGTACCGACGAGGCGCAATGTCCGCAGGTCATCCCGGTGACAGTGACGGTAGACGTACTCATAGCGATGCTGCCCTTCCCTTCTGGCGATACCCCGGACGGCCGTATCCCGACCCCACCCGCGGCAGTGACAACTGAGCCACTCCCACCTTGGTACCATACCCCCCTAGGGTAATCAACGTCCGACGCTGGTCCGACACTGATCTCGAAGGCGGACCAGCGTCGCGGCGCACCCGGGGGAGCGGACAGACCGGGGATGAGGAGTGGGCGCCCGAACCGATCCTGCGAAAAATTAGGTAGGGGCCCGCGCGGACGCGGCCCCGCAGCGAACCGAGGCGGTGGCAAGCAAGCCGAGAATCAGCCGCGACTACCAGTTCTTCAGTCCGTGCGCCGTAATTACTATGCGCAGTAGTAGCATGTAGGTGGTGGGTGATATGAAGCCGTCGACGGAGGCGACCGCACCGTCAACTCCGCACGGCGTAGCCGTACCCCGGTTGATGGCTGCACTGCTGGTCGGTGGGCTAATTGTGGCGCTGGTGATCTACGCCTGGATCTCCGGCGCCAGTCGCTACGTCGAAAGCGCAGATCCATATCCTGGGGCGGGCACAGCTGTCGCCGATGTGGTCGGCAACTTCGCTGGCTTTGCGTTGGCTGCGGTGATGCTCGGGGGACTGGTCTCGATGGTGCTCACGGCCGTGCCTGACTCGCAAGGCTTCATCGACGCTGCGGTCTATCCAGTGTTTCGCCGCGTCCGCCGCGCCGCGGGGTGCTCTGTGGTCGTTGCGCTATTCATGGCTTTCACCGCGGCCGCAGACACCACCGGCGTGTCTGTGGGCACGATGGTCTCGAGCGGCAAGGTCGGTTACGCGTTCAGTGTGAGTTTGCCGGCGCTGGCGTGGCTGGTCGTGGCGGCAGCGGGTGTCGTGGTGCTGATCGGTTCGGTGTCACTGCGGTGGTCGATGCAGGTGGCGCTGGTGGTTCCCGCGACGGTCGGGGTGCTCGCGCTGCCTGTGGTCGGTAATGCCGCGCAGGGGCCTGACCACGATTACACGACCGGCGCGGTGATTGTGTTCGCGGCGAGCTTGGCGGTGTCGGTGGGGCTGCGGTGGGCCGACCGGTTTAGGGCTCGTGGTTTGGGGTCGGCGACCATCGACAGGGCGGCCGACCGACGTGTCAGCTATGTCGTCTTGGGCGCCGATGTGACAGCTCTGGTGGGCGCGGTGTGTGTGGTGGTGCTGCTGCGGACTCCGGGCGTGTGGTCGTCGGCTTTCGGTCGCGCTGCGGGGCTGTTGGTGGGTGTACTGGCGGTGCTTGTGATCGCCGATGTTGTGCGCCTGCGCCGGGGTGTGCCGATGTCGGCAACTGCTTCTTCCCTTGCCGCGGGGGCTGCGCTGGCAGCGGTGGCGTGTTGGGCGGTGATGGACACCCGGGTCGCACCCGGGTTGATTGCCCACCCATTCACTGCGTGGGACGTGTACCTGGGTTATTCGCTTCCTGGCCCGCCCGGTGTCGGGTCGCTGGTGTCGTTGTGGCGTGTTGATCTTGTGGTGGGTGTGGCAGCGGTGGTGAGCGCCGTGGGATATGTCGTAGCCGCCAGGCGGGAGCGGGGCGGTGGACATCGCTGGCCGATACGGCGGACCGCGTCATGGGTCACGGGCTGCGCTGTGGTGGTGGTATC
Organism: Gordonia sp. CNJ-863; assembly: GCF_001942325.1. Taxonomy (NCBI): domain Bacteria; kingdom Bacillati; phylum Actinomycetota; class Actinomycetes; order Mycobacteriales; family Gordoniaceae; genus Gordonia; species Gordonia sp. CNJ-863. The sequence goes on along the minus strand of NZ_MKKG01000049.1, from coordinate 5,018 downwards.
CACCAGCTCCGGATTGAAGCCTACGGCAATGCTCTGTTCAGCGTGCACATGGCCGAACACACGGCTTTGACCATGATCGCACCTATTCTGCTGGTGGGTGGCGCACCGATCACGTTGCTGTTGAGGGTGCTGCCAACGGCAGGTAACACTGGTGGAGCGGCGTGCCGGCGGGGACTGCTGACTCTGCTCGGCTCTGGAGGCGTGCACCTACTGCTCAATCCAGTTGTCGCGTTCGCGTTGTTTGTGGGCTCGTCGTTTCTGGTGTACTTCACACCGGTGTTCGACGTACTCGTCCGCTACCACTGGGGGCACGTCTTGATGAGCGTGCTGTTTATCACCCTTGGGTACCTGTTCTTTTGGGTCTCTGTGGGGATCGACCCGGGCCCCAAGCAGTTGCCGATTCTGGCGCGCCTAGGTCTGCTGTTCGCCGTCATGCCTTTTCACGCCATTTTTGGTATCGCACTGATGACCTCCACGACGGTGATCGGTGAATCCTTCTACAGCCAGTTGCAACTGCCGTGGGGTCCCGACCTCGCGCGCACGCAGTGGGCGGGCGGTGTGGTGGCCGCAGTGATCAGCGAGATTCCGATGGTGGTGGTCTGCCTGGTGCTGTTGGTGCAGTGGGTGCGTGCCGAACGCCGGCCCGATCTGCCCGAGTCCGTCGCCATTGATGGCAGCGACTCTCGAACCGTCGCAGCGATGGTGTCTCAGCTGGCACCGACCCAGCAACTGTCACCCTCAGTGGTCTACACGCGCGAAGTTCTGCAGACGCAGGCTGTTGGAGACGACGAAAAACGATGACAAGGCCATTGCCGCCCCGGCGATCAGGGGGTTGAGCAGTCCAGCGGCAGCAAGCGGCAGTGCGGCGATGTTGTAACCGAACGCCCATGCCAGATTGGTGCGCATCGTCCGTCGGGTGGCCGAGGCGAGGTGCAGGGCCAACGCGACGGTGGTGAGATCGTCGCGCACCAACACGATGTCGGCGGCGCCGATAGCGACATCGGTACCGCCACCGATAGCAATGCCCAGATCCGCCGAAGCCAGAGCGGGCCCGTCGTTAATGCCGTCACCGACCATCGCCACACAGGCACCGCTCCTGCGCGCGTCGTCGATGATGGCCACTTTCTCAGCCGGGAGCACCCCGGCGGTCACGTCATCGATGCCGACCTGCGCTGCTACGCGCTGCGCTGCGCCGGCGTTGTCGCCGGTGACCAACAACGTGCGAAGTCCCATGCGGTGCAACTCATCGACTGCCTGGCGAGCAGAGGGTTTGGCGCTATCGCGAATGTCGATGAGGCCCCGAACTGCATCGTCGACCGCGACGTACACCGCGGTGCCACCAGAGCGTTCGACGTCAGCGCGCTGCGCGTCGAGCGCGGCAGGCACCGCAGCGGTACGGGCAATCCACGTCGGCGAGCCCACCTGCACCCTCAGGCCGTCGATCACTCCACGCACGCCACTGCCGACGTCGGTGACCACCTCGACCGGTGCAGGAAGGGACTGCGGACCGGCCGCTGCGGCGATAGCGGTAGCGATGGGGTGGCTGGTGTGCTGCTCGAGTGTCGCGGCCCAGCCAAGGATCAACTCCGTGCTGTTGTTGTCGACGGTGTACACGCCGCTGACCTGAGGTCGCCCATTGGTGAGAGTGCCGGTCTTGTCGAAGACCACCACATCGATCGTCCCGGACAGTTCCAATGCGGAATGCCCTTTGAGGAAGATTCCCAGTTGGGCGCCGCGCCCGGTGGCGATCACCAGGGCCATCGGCATGGCCAGGCCCAGCGCGCACGGGCAGGCGATGACCAGCACGGCCACCGCGGCGCTCACGGCGTGCTCCCAGGACGCTCCGGTTAGTGACCAGCCCACGACAGTGCTCACAGCCAGGGCGATGACGCATGGTACGAAGATCGCGGCGATACGGTCAGCGACCCGTTGAGCGCGGGCCTTGGCCATCTGTGCGCTATCGACCAGCGCGATCATCTCCGCAAGGCGTGTGTCGTCACCGACTGCAGTGACTTCCACCCGTAATCGCCCGTCGAGGCAGGTAGTGCCCCCGACTGCGGTGGAGCGGTGGTTGGCTGATACTTGCACCGGCGTCGTCTCTCCGGTCATCGCACTGAGGTCCACACTGGCTGTGCCCTCGATCACATGCCCGTCCGAGGGAATGGTCTCACCCGGCAGCACGATGAGTCGTTGACCGACTTTGAGTTCCGCCAGGGGTATGAGCATGCTCGTACCCCCTGCACACTCGACGCGGGCCTCGGTTGCGCGTAGCGCGGCCAGCGCGCTCAATGCCTGGACAGCTTGTGTGCGGGCACGCGCTTCGTAGTAGCGTCCCGCCAGCACGAAGACCGTCACGCCGGCGGCAACTTCGAGGTAGATCGAGTCACTGGAGAAGATCGCTGACCACACCCCCTGACCCGCGGCAGACATCGCATCGGCCGAGAACATCGAATACATCGACAGGGCGGTCGCGGCCAGCACTCCCAGGGAGACGAGCGTGTCCATCGTGGCCACACCGGTCCGCAACGTACGCACCGCGGTGCGGTAGAACGGCCACGCACAATAGGTCACGACTGGTGCGGCAAGCGCCACCAACACCGCTTGCCACCCGGGAAAACGCAGGTCCGGGATGACGGCGAGCACTACGGAGAGGTTGGCCAGCGGCACGAACAGGGCCAGCGCGACGATCAGTCGGGTGAACAGCGCCTTCGCCGTCGACGCATCCTCGTTGACAGGAGGAGCCTGCTCGGTCAGTTCCGTAGCCGAATAGCCTGCCGTGTGAACAGCGTCGATCGCATCGGCCACGCCTGCGTGGCTATCGAGTTCCACGGTGGCCCGCCGAGTAGCGTAGTTCACCGAGGCGCGTACGCCGTCAATCTTGTTGAGTTTGCGTTCCACTCGGGCTGCGCACGCACCGCAGGTCATGCCACCTACATCGAGTTGGATGCGGCGGGTCGAGTACGTGTCGTCAACGAGGTCGGTCACGAGTGGCGCTTTCAGTAGGCGGTGAGGTGAGTCATGGCACCGCAGGAAATGCGAAAAGTGTGTCAGATGGTGGCGGCCAACCTGGCGAAGCCACCTTCGGCTACTAAGCAGGGTAGTTTGTTCTAGACTGGCAGCAAAGACAAGGCGATCAGGCAGGCGACGGTGACTCAATTGGGTTCGTTGGAACGCGCAGTGATGGACGTGCTGTGGGGCGCTTCTGCGGCGATGAGTGTGCACGACATTGTCGATGCGTTGGCCGATCGCGATCTGGCGTACACGACGGTGTTGACCGTGGTAACCAATCTGCACAAGAAGGGCTTCGCCGGACGCGAGAAGATCAGCCGCGCCTACAGGTACTTCCCGTTGCAGTCGCGGGAGGAGGCGACGTCGCAGACACTGCGACGGGTGCTCGATGCCAGCGGCGATTCCACGGCGGTCCTGATGCATTTCGCGCGGATGGTTACCCCCGAGGAGCGCGAGGTCCTTAGCGAACACTTGTCCCGGACGCGGACGGATCGTCCGAGAAGGCGCTGAGAGTGTGAGCGTTGCTTTGGCCCACCTGGTGGGCGCGGCCGTGCTGGGTGTGTTGGGTCCTTACGTTCTCGACCGATTGCCACAGCGATGGTCACCGCGGGTAGTGATCACCGCATGGGTCAGCAGCATTGCCACTGCGGTGGGACTGCTTCTCCTGTCGGCGCTGTCGGCCTTATGGCCCGATGCGCCGCCTGCGGAGCGTTTCGTCGACACGTTGGCTCGGTGCGCTGGCGCTGTCCTGCATGCGGTGCGCGACGATTTCAGCCAGGTGTATGGCATCACCGTCGCCGTCGTGCTGTTCGCCGTGGTCGCTCGCACCGCGATGTCGTGCGCTCGTCACACGCGCGATGTGCAACGTGTGCAACGCCTTCATCGCGACGTCGTTGCGGTGGTAGGCAGCACCGAACCCGATACCCCCGACGTACTCTGGATCGATCATCCCCACCCCATGGCCTACTGCGTCGGCGGACGCAGCGGTTTCGTGGTAGCCACCAGCGCGCTGCGCACACGCGTGCCGGCCGAGGCGCGGGCAGCAGTACTGGCACACGAGTTCGCCCATCTAAGGTCTCGTCACGACCGGGTCCTGGCGGTCTGCGACGTCATGGCACGTGCTCTGCCCTTCGTACCGCTGTTTCGGCGGGCGCCAGCGGCGGTCGCGGCCCTGATCGAAGTGGATGCCGACATGTCGGCAGCCCGGGTCACCAGCACGGCTGCGGTACGCAGCGCACTGGCCCATGTCACCGGTCAGGGCGTAGGCCCCGGGACCCCCATGCAGCACTCCACGCGCTACCGGCTGCGCATGCTCGACAATGGCGTGATCGAGCCGACCAAATCGAAGTACGCAGCGGCGAGTGTACTGCCACTTCTGGGTGCCGCATTGTGTACCGTTGCAGCACTTCCGGTGCTCTCAGTTGTTGCGCATGGGCTCACCGCGTGAGTCCCCGCACCGCCACGTTCACTCTTCAGCAGTTAGTGTCGCAAACCCGGTGACGTTTCGTTCATCTGCGCCACCGGTAACGACGACCTTCACCGGCGCGTGTCTCATGGTGTTGCGCGCACGCCCCGCGCGCGCCGCCCCCGCGAGGCCCAGAGTGCATCTTCGCCATCGGACCCGCCAGCCGAGAGACTGTCGCAACAGGATGCATAATCCACGTCACCAGGGTCATACCGGGATCGCGTCAGCTATGCATCGGGGCGTGCAGTCTCGACATGGCCCACGTGGCGCTGTGCAGCACCACGCCCCGCAGGCAAGGCTCTGATCACGCAGAGTTGGGCCGATGGATGACGCGACCGGCTACCGCCGCAGCGCACGGCCGCGCGCTGGTTGTGCTGTGCGGGCCGCGATCGCGGCTGCTCCGCGGGCCGCGCAGGCTGCCGCGGTCGCCGCGATCAGCCACAGCAGCAGGGGAGTGCCCTGAGCGAGGACAGAACCCGCGAGCAGGGTCAACGCAAAGGTCATCAACGCGGTGTAGCCGACTGCGAGGATGGCGAACCATCGA
>NZ_MKKG01000048.1:0-8935 GCF_001942325.1 Gordonia sp. CNJ-863 | reverse complement strand
CGGCGTTGACCGTTGCCCCGGTGACGGTATCGCCCGGACCGACTTCGACCGGCAGCGATTCGCCGGTGAGCATGCTGGCGTCGATCGCCGAGGTGCCCGACACGATCTCACCGTCGGTGGCGATCTTCTCTCCCGGCCGCACGATGAACTCCTCGCCGACCGACAACTTGTTGATCGGGATCCGTTGTTCGTGGCCGTCTTTGATGACAGCGACGTCTTTGGCGCCGAGTTCCAGCAGCGCCCGCAGCGCTGCACCGGCCTGCCGTTTGGAGCGTTTCTCGAAGTAGCGGCCCGCGAGTACGAACATGGTGACCCCGGCGGCCACCTCGAGGTAGATGTTGCCCGCTCCGTCGGAGGGCGCCACGGTGAAACTGAAGCCATGGGTCATCCCGGGTGTGCCGGCGGTACCGAAGAACAGGGCGTACAACGACCACAGCAACGCCGCACCGGTACCCACCGAGATCAGGGTGTCCATGGTGGCGGTGCCGTGACGCAGGTTCACCCAGGCCGCGCGGTGAAACGGCCACGCCGCCCACACGATGACCGGGGCGGCCAGGGTCAACGAGGCCCACTGCCAATAGGTGAACTGCAGCGCCGGGATCATCGCCATCGCGATGACCGGTACCGACAACACCACCGCGCCGATCAGACGAGTGCGTAATGCCTGCAGCTCGAGGTCCCCGGCGGCCTCACCGGTCGCCGCCGCGCTCGCATCGTCACCGGTCTGCGCCGACGGCGGAAGCGTGGCCTGATAACCGGCGTTCTCGATCTCGGTAATCAGCAGCTGCGGATCCAGATCACCCGAGGTGGTGATACGCGCCTTCTCGGTGGCGTAATTGACTGTGGCAACGACACCGTCGAGCTTGTTGAGTTTGCGCTCGATACGCATCGCGCACGACGCGCACGTCATTCCGCTGACGGCGAGTTCGATGTCAGACCCGGTCGAGCGGGACGGGGAAGTGGTGGTCATGAGGACTCCAAGACGTGGGTTGAGCCGGCGGGTGGATGACGGGCGGTCAGTGCCCGGCGTGCTCAGGCGGGACCGACGCCGGAGACGACGAGGATGTCGCGCTTGCTCGACCACGCTCTGCAGCGGTGTCGACGACGAACGTCGCGGTGTGCACCTGACCGTCGACCTGGAAGTCGAGATAGAGCAGGTAGCGGCCCGGTGTCGGTGCGTTCGTCGCAAACCTCACCTGCGGCCCGGACAACTGCCCTGGCGTGGGTGCCGAGCCTTCGGGATGCACGTGCAGGTAGGCCAGGTCGCCATCGCGCAACGCCACCAGATGCCCGAAGGCACCCAGATACGGCTGCAAGGTGGTGACCGGCTGACCGTTGCGACTCACGGTCACAGTCAGCTCTGAGTCGGCGCCAGCGCGCAGCTCACCGGTCACCTCGACCTGGAACCCGGCCACCTCCGACCGCCGCGACTCACCGGCTGGAGGGCGGGGTTGATAGTCTCCACCCACCTCGAGAGTGCGTGTCAGCGTTAAGGTTTCACCGGTCGCTGCCGGAACGAAATCGGCATACACCCGGTAGGTGCCGGCCGTCTGCCACTGCCACGGAATCGACCACCGCCCAGCAGCATCCACCGTGGGGTGCACGTGGCGGAATGCGGTGCCGTCAGACCGGACCACGATCAAGTGCAGTTGTTTGTCGTGTTCCACCATGTAGTCGGTGACCGCCGAACCGGCGGAGTCGGTGATCGAAAACGTCAACACGCCCGCCTGGCCGGCCTGCGCGGGCGCTGCGAGTCCAGACAGCAGATAACCCCCCGACCCGACGGTGACCCCGCGCACACCCGGCGCCGCGGCGGCAGACGAAGCCGGTGCGCTCTGGTGTCCGGCGTGCGCCGGTGAGTCCGACCCAGCAGCGCCTGACCGGTCCGGGGCCACCGCGGCTGCCACAGTGTAGGCGGCCACGAAGACCACCGCCAGCGCACCAGCGAAAAGGCCCAGCCTAGAAGGCACGTTCATTGTCATGATCCTGTCTGTCAGGAGATCGCCCAGCGACGCTGCGCTGCCGAGGAGAGCCGGGCCACCACCGGGGCGGCCCGGCCCGCGACCTCACTCAGCGAGTTGATAACCGGCTTCTTGCACTGCGCTGCGGATAGCGTCACGCTCCAGCGGAGCGGAGCTGTCGATGGTGACCTGGCCGCTAGCCACGTCCACGGCGACATTGGTGACACCGTCGAGGGTGCTGATCTGTTCGCGTACCGACGAGGCGCAATGTCCGCAGGTCATCCCGGTGACAGTGACGGTAGACGTACTCATAGTGATGCTGCCCTTCCCTTCTGGCGATACCCCGGGCGGCCATACCCCGACCCACCCACGGCAGTGACGACTGAGCCACTCCCACCTTGGTACCATACCCCCCTAGGGTAATCAACGTTCGACGCTGATCCGACACCGATCTCGAAGGCGGACCAGCGTCACGGCGCACCCGGGGGAGCGGAAAGACCGGGGATGAGGAGTGGGCGCCCGAACCGATCCTGCGAAAGATTGGATAGGGCCCGCGCGGACGCGGCCCCGCGGCGAACCGAGGCGGTGGCAAGCAAGCCGAGAATCAGCCACGACTACCCGTTCTACAGTCCGTGCGCCGTAATTACTATGCGCAGTAGTAGCATGTAGGTGGTGGGTGATATGAAGCCGTCGACGGAGGCGACCGCACCGTCAACTCCGCGCGGCGTAGCCGTACCCCGGTTGATGGCTGCACTGCTGGTCGGTGGGCTAATTGTGGCGCTGGTGATCTACGCCTGGATCTCCGGCGCCAGTCGCTACGTCGAAAGCGCAGATCCATATCCTGGGGCGGGCACAGCTGTCGCCGATGTGGTCGGCAACTTCGCTGGCTTTGCGTTGGCTGCGGTGATGCTTGGGGGACTGGTCTCGATGGTGCTCACGGCCGTCCCTGACTCGCAAGGCTTCATCGACGCTGCGGTCTATCCAGTGTTTCGCCGCGTCCGTCGCGCCGCGGGGTGCTCTGTGGTCGTTGCGCTCTTCATGGCTTTCACCGCGGCCGCAGACACCACCGGTGTGTCTGTGGGCACGATGGTCTCGAGCGGCAAAGTCGGTTACGCGTTCAGTGTGAGTTTGCCGGCGCTGGCGTGGCTGGTGGTGGTGGCTGCGGGTGTCGTGGTGCTGATCGGTTCGGTGTCGCTGCGGTGGTCGATGCAGGCGGCGCTGGTGGTTCCCGCGGCGATTTGTGTGCTCGCGCTGCCCGTGGTCGGCAATGCCGCGCAGGGTCCTGACCACGATTACACGACCGGCGCGGTCATTGTCTTCGCAGTGAGCTTGGCGTTGTCGGTGGGGCTGCGGTGGGCTGATCGGTTCCGGGTTCGTGGTCTGGGGTCGGCGACCATCGACGAGGCGGCCGACCGGCGTGTTGGTGGCGTTGTCCTGGGCGCCGATGTGATGGCACTGGCGGGCGCGGTGGCTGTGACGCTGCTGCTGCGGACTCCCGATGTGTGGTCGTCGGCGTTCGGTCGCGCTGCGGGGCTGTTGGTGGCTGTACTGACGGTGCTGGTGGTGGCCGACCTTGTGCGCCTGCGCCGGGGCGTGGTGACGCCGGCAACCGCTTCTGTCCTTGCCGCGTCGACCGCACTGGTGGCCGTGGCCTGCTGGGCGGTGATGGACACCAGGGTCGCACCCGGGTTGATTGCCCACCCATTCACGGGCTGGGATGTCTATCTGGGTTATTCCCTTCCTGGCCCGCCCGATGTCGGTTCACTGGTCTCGCTGTGGCGTGTTGATCTCGTGGTGGGTGTGGCGGCGGTGGTGGGTGTCGTGGGCTATCTCGTCGCCGTCCGGCGGGAGCGGGCAAGTGGACACCGGTGGCCGATCCGGCGAACGGTGTCGTGGGTCGCGGGGTGCGCTGTGGTGGTGGTGTCCACCAGCTCTGGGCTCAAGGCCTACGGCAACGCGTTGTTCAGCGTGCACATGGCCGAACACACGGGTTTGACCATGATCGCACCCATCCTGCTGGTGGGTGGTGCACCGATCACCTTGCTGTTGAGGGTGCTGCCGACGACCGGAACCACCGGTGGCGCGGCGTGCCGGCGGGCGCTGCTGATCGTGCTCAGCTCGCGGGGCCTGCAGCTGCTGCTCAATCCGATTGCCGCGTTCGCGTTGTTCGTGGGCTCGTCGTATCTGGTGTACTTCACACCGGTGTTCGACGTGCTCGTCCGCTACCACTGGGGGCACGTCGTGATGAGCGTGCTGTTCCTGGCCACCGGCTACCTGTTCTTCTGGGTGACTGTGGGGATCGATCCTGGACCCAAACAGTTACCGTTTTTGGCGCGGCTTGGTCTGCTGTTCGCCGTTATGCCTTTTCACGCCTTCTTTGGTATCGCGCTGATGACCTCCACCACGGTGATCGGCGAGTCTTTCTACAGCCAGTTGCAGCTGCCGTGGAATCCCGATCTGGCTCGCACGCAATGGGTGGGCGGTGTGGTGGCTGCGGTCATCAGCGAGATTCCGATGGTGCTGGTTTGCCTGGTGCTGTTGGCGCAGTGGGTGCGAGCCGAACGCCGACCCGATCGGTCCGAGTCCGCCGACATCGATGCCGGCACCTCCCACACCGTCGCTGCGATGGTCTCGCAGTTGGCCCAACCCCAGCCGCTGTCGCCCTCAGCGGTCTATACGCGCGAAGTTCTGCAAACGCAGGCTGTTGGAGACGACGAAAAACGATGACAAAGCCATTGCGGCCCCGGCGATCAGAGGATTGAGCAATCCAGCGGCAGCCAGCGGCAGCGCGGCGAGGTTGTAGCCGAACGCCCATGCCAGATTGGTGCGCATCGTGCGTCGCGTGGCCGAGGCGAGTTGCAGCGCCAGAGCGACGGTGGTGAGGTCATCGCGCACTAACACGATGTCGGCGGCGCCGATAGCAACATCGGTACCGCGTCCGATCGCAATGCCCAGATCAGCCGACGCGAGTGCGGGCCCGTCGTTGATGCCGTCGCCGACCATCGCCACACCGGCGCCACTACTGCGCAGATTGTCGATGATGGCCACCTTCTCGGCCGGGAGCACCCCGGCGATCACGTCGTCGATGCCGATCTGCTCCCCGGTGCGCTGCGCTGCGCCGGCGTTGTCACCGGTGACCAGGAACGTGCGAATTTCCATGCGGTGCAACTCATCGACCGCCTGGCGGGCAGAGGGTTTGATGCCATCGCGAATGTCGATCAGGCCCCGGACTGCATCATCGGCTGCGACATAGACCGCGGTGCCCCCAGAGCGCTCGATGTCAGCGCGCCGCGCGTCGATCACGGCGGGCACCGCGGCGCTACGGGCGATCCATGCCGGGGAACCCACCTGCACCGTCACTCCGTCGATCACCCCTCGCACGCCGCTACCCACGTCGGTGACCACCGCGTCGACCGGTGCGGCAAGCGACTGCGGACCGGCTGCGGCAGCGATAGCGGTGGCGATGGGGTGGCTGGTGTGCTGCTCGAGTGTCGCCGCCCAGCCCAGGATCAGCTCGGCACTGTCGTCGTCGACGGTGTACACGCCGGTGACGTGTGGCTGCCCGTTGGTGAGGGTGCCGGTCTTGTCGAAGACCACCACGTCGATCGTCCCGGACAGTTCCAACGCGGCGTGTCCTTTGAGGAAGATGCCCAGTTGGGCGCCTCGCCCGGTAGCGATCACCAGCGCCATGGGCATGGCCAGGCCCAGCGCGCACGGACAGGCGATGACCAGCACGGCCACCGCGGCACTCACGGCGTGCTCCCATGACGCCCCGGTGAGCGACCAGCCCACGACAGTGGCTGCGGCTAGGGCGATGACACACGGAACGAAGATCGCGGCGATACGGTCGGCGACGCGTTGAGCGCGAGCCTTGGCTGTCTGCGCGCTGTCGACGAGCGCGATCATCTCGGCCAGGCGGGTGTCCTCACCGACTGCGGTGACTTCGACGCGTAGTCGCCCGTCGAGGCACGTCGTGCCCCCGACGGCGGTGGAGCCTTGCTCGGCTGACACCTGAACCGGCGTCGTCTCACCGGTCATGGCGCTGAGGTCCACAGTGGCGGCGCCCTCGATCACCTGCCCATCTGATGGAATGGTCTCTCCCGGCAGCACGATGAGTCGTTGCCCCACTTTGAGTTCCGCGAGGGGTATGAGCATGGTCGTGTCCCCTGCGCACTCAACTCGGGCGTCGGTGGCACGCAGGGCGGCCAGCGCCGTCAGTGCTTGAACAGCTTGTGTCCGGGCACGCGCCTCGTAGTAGCGTCCTGCCAGCACGAAGACGGTGACACCGGCGGCAACTTCGAGGTAGATGGAGTCACTGGAGAAGATTGCCGACCACACCCCCTGGCCTGCGGTCGACGTCGTCTCGGCCGAGAACATCGAGTACACCGACAGTGCGGTCGCGGCCAGCACTCCCAGCGAGACGAGGGTGTCCATCGTGGCCACGCCGGTCCGCAACGTGCGCACCGCGGTGCGGTAGAAGGGCCACGCGCAGTAGGTCACGACCGGCGCGGCAAGCGCCACCAACACTGCTTGCCAGCCGGGGAAACGAAGGTCGGGGACGACAGCAAGCAGAACGGAGAGGTTGGCCAGGGGCACGAACAGGGCTAGCGCGACGATCAGCCGAGTGAACAGTGCCTTCGCAGTCGCTAAGTCTTCGTTGACGGCAGGGGCCTGCTCGGACAGTTCCGCAGCCGCATACCCTGCTGTGTGCACGGCGTCGATAGCATCGGCGACGTGTGCGTGGGTATCGAGTTCCACGGTGGCTCGCCGAGTGGCGTAGTTGACCGAGGCGCGCACGCCGTCGAGTTTGTTGAGTTTGCGTTCCACCCGAGCTGCGCACGCACCGCAGGTCATTCCGCCCACATCGAGTTGGATGCGGCGTGTCGGGTGCGTGTGGTCAACGAGGTCGGTCACGGGTGGGCGCTTTCAGTAGGCGGTGAGGGCGCGGCACCGCAGGAGATGCGAGAGCCCCCGGTGGGGCAGTGGCAGCAGGGCTGAGGCAACCAGGCTTCGGCTACTAAGCAGGGTAGTTTGTTCTAGACTGGCAGCAAATACGAGGCAATCAGGCAGGCGACGGTGACTCAGTTGGGTTCGTTGGAACGCGCGGTGATGGACGTGCTGTGGGGCGCTTCGGCGGCGATGAGTGTGCACGACATCGTCGATGCGCTGGCCGACCGCGACTTGGCGTACACGACGGTGTTGACCGTGGTCACCAATCTGCACAAGAAGGGCTTCGCCGGTCGCGAGAAGATCAGCCGCGCCTATCGGTACTTCCCGTTGCAGTCGCGGGAGGAGGCGACGTCGCAGACACTGCGGCAGGTGCTCGACGCCAGCGGCGATTCGACGGCGGTGCTGATGCACTTCGCCCGGATGGTCACTCCCGAGGAGCGCGCGGTCCTCAGCGAACACCTGTCCCGGACGCGGACGGATCGTCCGAGGAAGCGCTGAGAGTGTGAGCGTCGCATTGGCCCACCTGGTGGGCGCGGCCGTGCTGGGCGTGTTGGGTCCCTACGTTCTCGACCGACTGCCCCAACGATGGTCACCGCGGGTACTGATCACCGCATGGGTCAGCAGTATCGCCACGGCGGTGGGATTGTTGTTTCTATCGGCGCTGTCGGCGTTGTGGCCGGACCCGCCGCCGGCCGAACGCTTCGTTGACACCCTGGCTCGGTGCGCGGGAGCTGTCCTGCACGCGGTGCGCGACGATTTCAGCCAGGTGTACGGCATTGCCGTCGCCGTGGTCCTGATCGCCGTGGTAGCTCGCACCGCGATGTCGTGCGCTCGTCACACCCGCGACGTGCATCGCGTGCACCGTCTTCATCGCGACGTCGTTGCTGTGGTGGGCAGTACCGAACCCGACACCCCCGACGTGCTCTGGATCGATCACCCCCACCCCATGGCGTACTGCGTCGGCGGGCGCAGTGGCTTCGTCGTGGCAACAAGTGCGCTGCGCACAGACGTGCCTGCCGAGGCGCGGGCCGCAGTACTAGCGCACGAGTTCGCCCATCTGAGGTCCCGGCACGACCGCGTTCTGGCGGTCTGCGATGTGATGGCACGAGCTCTGCCCTTTGTGCCGCTGTTTCGCCGGGCGCCGGCGGCAGTCGCGACCTTGATCGAAGCAGATGCCGACATGTCGGCTGCTCGGGTCACCAGCACAGCTGCCGTGCGCAGCGCACTCGCGCACGTGACCAGTCAGGGCGTAGGCCCCGAGACCCCCATGCCACGCTCGACGCGCTACCGATTGCTGATGCTCGAGAACGGCGCGATCGAGCCAACGAAGTCGACCTACGCTGCGGCGAGCGTGCTACCCCTCTTGGGTGCTGCGCTGTGTACGGCTGCGGCACTTCCGGTGTTGTCAGTTCTCGTACATGGACTCACCGCGTAAGTCCCCGTCACGCCATATTCGCTCGACAGGCGCTGCTACTGCTCGACACCCACGAGCGTCGCGTCAGTCTGCGCCACCGAGCGGCGGCCGTTGACCGGTGCTCGTCTCAGCGTGTCGATCGCACCCCGCGCGTGCCTTCGCTAGAGATACACCCAAGCCGGTCGTGTTATCGCGGCACCCTGCGTGATCGGTACATAGTGCATGGCGCGGTGCTGCGCAGCGCCACCTGGGCCCTAGGCCGAGGACCGTTACCCCTGGTGCACCAGCTGATGGTGGTCTCGGTCAGGCCCGGTGATCTTGGGAAGCCCTGGTGGCTGCGGGTCTCGCCGCCGCGGCGGTGCGACGGGTTTCTCTGCCGCCGGGGATGGTGGTGAGTTTCTTCGCCTACGGTCGCACCGCACGGCCTCGTGCTGGCCGCATCGCGCGGGCCGCGACCGCGGCCGCACCGCGGGCCACACACGTTGCCGCGGTCGCCGCGATCAGCCACAGCAGCAGGGGAGTGCCCTGAGCGAGGACAGAACCCGCGAGCAGGGTCAACGCAAAGGTCATCAACGCGGTGTAGCCGACTGCGAGGATGGCGAACCATCGA
>NZ_MKKG01000047.1:1743-9181 GCF_001942325.1 Gordonia sp. CNJ-863 | reverse complement strand
GCTGCGTCCAATCGCGCCGCCGCTTCGTTGAAATCTTTCGGTGCCTCCATGTTGATCATGTGACCGATCTGCGGCAACACCACGAAATCGTGCAACCGACCGCGCTGCTGCAGCCGTTCGGCGAGATCAGTGGAATGAACCTCAGGTGTCAACTTGTCGGCAGAACCCACGATCACCGTCGTCGGCACCGCAAGTGAGTCGACTCCTTTGCTGACGTCGATGGAGGCCAGGACCTTTCCCCACATTCCCCGCACCGCAGGTGGGCAACGCAGCACTATGTCGGAACACTCCGCTATAACGTCGGCCGACGCGTGCGGACCCATCGTCCCGTATTTTACCAACCGTCGGTTGAAACGAGTGTCAAGCATCTCCGGTCCCGCGATGGCGAGCCCAGCCGCGAAGGCTCGCTCCAGTGTGGCGCGGAATCGACGTGGCGACCTTATTAACGTCGATCGGCTAACCAACTGGGAGGTCCAGTGCTCGCCAAGACGGCACCACGGGCTAGGAGGGGCACCGACTCCGGGTGCTCGGCAGCCCAACCCATGATGGACATCCCGCCCATACTGTGACCGGACACCAAGGCCTTACGACTCGACGTGACGACCGCGCGCAAGACCGCCTCGAGATCGTCGCCGAGCAACGACGAAGAGAAGGGGGCGCGACCCCGGTCACTCCAGCCATGTCCTCGTTGGTCATATACCACCACACGGTGTGTGTTGGCGAAGTGTTCGATCTGAGGTCTCCAGAACCGACCCTGGCAAGCCCACCCGTGGCTGAACACCAACAGCGGCGCATCATCACCCAGCCCGTACTCCTCAACGAACAGCCTTGTGCCGTCACTAGAGAGAACCTCCCGCGACCGCGGCGACAACAGGCCAGCTCCCGAAGAGTCAGAGGTCATCGAGTCAGAGGTCATCGAAGCTCACCGTCACAGCGTCGGTGAGCGGAAGTGCCTGGCACGCGAGTCGCTCACCGTCCTCAATGTCATCGTCGACGAGGATGTTGTTCTGCACCATGTCGACATCACCCTCGATGAGCTTGCACACACACGCGCTGCATGCGCCCTCTCGACACGAGTACGGGGCGTTGTGCCCTCGTGAGAGCAGCACATCGAGCAGCGGCGTGTTACGTGGCCACTCCGTGGTGATGCACTCTCCGTTGAGGTAAACCGTGGCGGTAGCTACACCCTCATCGTCACTGAGTCGACGCAGTGTGGCGGTGTCGAACGGGTCACCCGCCAGCGACTGGAACACCTCCCGATGTACATCCGAATGGTCCACTCCACACGCGGTGGCAGACCTTTCCACCAGATCCATGAAGGGGGAAGGGCCGCAGGTGAAGATCACCGATCCCTTGTGATCACGAATAATCTTCTCGACAGCCTCGGATGTGGGGATCCCGTTCTCCGACTCAAGCCAGTCGACCAAAGTGAACCGCTCGGGGAATTCGGATCTGATCTGCTGAAGCTGGCGCTCGTACATGATCGAATCGGCGTCAAGGTTCGCGTAGAACAGGACGACTTCCCCACTGCCCGACACCAGTGCCGACTTCACCAGCGACAGGATCGGCGTGATGCCGCTTCCGCCGGCGAAGAAAAGCATGTCGACGTCGAGGCTCTTAGCGGTAAACTTTCCCGACGGCGTCAGTACGGTCATTTCCATGCCGACGGAGACGTTGTCGCACAACCAGTTTGACGCGTATCCCCCAGCGGTGCGCTTCACCCCGATCTCGAGGCGGAAGTCATCGACATGAGGTGAACTGCTCAGCGAATAGCATCGTGCGACGTGGCCCGTCTGGTCGGACGGGATCTTCAGCGTAATGAACTGCCCGGGTAGATGCTTGAAATCGTCGACGATCTCGTCAGGCACTTCGAAGGCGATGCTCACCGAGTCCTTGGTCTCTTGCACGACCTCCGACACGGTCAGCGTCCGCGATCGCGCGGTGGTGCCCGGCCGATTCTCCTGCTCGACGGTCATTTGATGATTCCCCGCTTGCGAGCGAAGGCGTAGCCCGCGCGGGTGATAGGCGCAGAGATGTCCTGGTAGCGCGGACCCACAACGCGTGCGACAAAGTCGAAGCCCCGTGCGTCTGCGCCGATCAGCACTCGGGGCTTCTTCTTGTCCATTCCCTTGAGGATGGTGGACGCCGCTTTCTCCGGAGTGGTCCTGGCGATGCTGTTGAACATTGTGGCAATGGTGGCGGTATCTGCCCCCATATCGGATACACCCCGAGCGTTATTGACGATATTTGTCTTGACGCCGCCGGGGTGAACGCATGTCACTGTGACCGGATGCCGACTGATCTTCATCTCTTGGCGAAGCGCTTCGGTGAAGCCACGCACACCGAACTTGGCGGCGTTGTAAGCACTTTGACTGGGAATACCGACCAGACCGAAGACGCTGGAGGTATTCACCAGATGACCATCACCGGAGGCGATCAGATAAGGCAGGAAGGCCTTCGTCCCATTGACGACACCGCCGAAATTGATACCCATCAGCCAGTCAAAGTCCTCCCAAGACATGTCAACAACGTCGGCGCCGAGGGCGACGCCGGCGTTGTTGAACACCATGTTCACGCACCCGAAAGATGACTGGACGCTTTCGGCGTAATCCTGGAAGGCAGCACGATCTGCCACGTCCAACACGGCGGTCTCGACTTTCGCCCGATGCGCGGTACGGCACATAGCCGCCGTCTCCGCGAGATGCACCTCGTCGACGTCGGACAAGGAAAGGCTGGCCCCGCGTGCGGCAAGTTGAAGCGCAAGGGACCGGCCGATCCCTGAGGCGGCTCCCGTGACGACTGCGACCTGGTTCGCATAGTTATCTGTTGTCGAACTACTCACTGTTGAATACTCACTTCTCGATGACCTACGGCTGGGTTGTCAGGCGATCTCGTACTCGGCGGGCTTGAAGTCCTTCGTCGCTCGCCAGTACTGCCAGGTGAACCCGGGCCACACCGTACGGTTGACACCCTGCGAGTCCAGATACCAGCTCGTACACCCGCCGTTGGTCCATACCCCCTTGGCGAGCTTGTGCTGAATGTTCTTGTTGAAGTGTTCTTGAACCTCGGGCCGCACATCTACACGCTGCGCTCCGCGACTGTCGACGGCGTCGATGGCCTTCATGATGTACTTGATCTGCTGCTCGATCATGAATACGACAGAGTTGTGTCCAAGACCTGTGTTGGGCCCGAGCAGGAAGAACAGGTTCGGGAAGCCCTCGGTGGTGATGCCGAGGTGGGTGTTGATGCCCGTCCGGTGCCAGTGCGACGGCAAGTCTTCGCCCCGGGCGCCCTTGAGCGCGAGTTGATCGAATCCGTCTGTGACATGGAACCCTGTGGCGTAAATGATCACATCTACAGGATGTGACACGCCGTCAGCGGTGACGATAGAATCCGCGGTGACCTTTTCAATCCGATCACTGATCACTGTCGTGTTGGGCGCGGCGAGTGCAGGGTAGTAGTCGTTCGATCCCAGGATGCGTTTGCATCCGATGCGGTAGGACGGCATCAGCTTTCTGCGTAGCTCAGGGTCGGCGATAGAACGCTCGATGTTCCATTTCGCCACTTTTTCGATTGGTCGCATAAGGTTGGAGTGGCCGTTGAGCCCGAAGGCCAGGCTCTCTGCGCCCCAGTAGACCGACCACCGAGCGAGGCGGCGTGTGATAGGGATCTTGCTGAGCACGGTCCGAAGTGCCGTCGGCACCGCGAAGTTCTTGCGTGGAAGTACCCAAGCCGGGGTTCGCTGGAAGACCGTGAGTGTGCCGGCCTCCTTCTGCACGAATGGCACGAACTGAATCGCGCTGGCACCGGTGCCAATGACGGCCACCCGCTTGCCCTGGAGATCCACCGTGTGGTCCCACTTTGCCGAATGGAATGCCTGGCCGGCGAACTCATCGATTCCGGGGATGTTCGGATAGTTCGGGATGTGCAGAGCGCCGACACCGGACACGACGTACTGCGCGATGTACTCCCGGCCCGACTCGGTACGCAGGTGCCACCGAGATTCGGACTCGCTCCAGTATCCGGAGACCAACTTCTGCCCAAAATGGATCTTCTGAGTGACACCACGCTTGTCGGAGATCTCTTTCAGGTACTGCTCGATTTCGGGCTGCGAAGACCACACCTTCGACCAACTACCGCGGCTCTCGAACGAGTAGGAGTACATCAGTGACGGCACGTCGCATGCGCATCCTGGATAGGTGTTGTCGCGCCAGGTTCCACCGACAGAGTCGGCCTTTTCCAGCACGATGAAATCGCTATACCCGCGCCGGCGGAGCTGCACGGCCATACCGAGCCCAGAAAATCCGCTGCCGATGATGAGTACCTTGGTGATTATAGGCTCGGCTATTCCCGGGTCTGTCGCCGTGGCGGCGCGCGCCGCGCGCTTGGTGTTGGAGGACGGCATTGAGTGAAAAGCTCCCTGATCAAATACAGCAGACGGACCTGCACGGCGCGGGAACGCGTCGCAGGTGTGAGAATGTCATCCACCCGAGCCCGCGAACGGAGACATCCGAACGTGGGGTCGAGGGTTGGCGAGTGGCCGAGGGGGCCAGGCTGAGGGTGTTAGCGCAGATCGTCGGGCAGGCTGCGCGTTGCGCGCCACATCGCCATCGTGAATTTCCCCTCCATCATCCCGGCCTCGTGGAAGAACCGGATCATAGGCTCGGACATGAACTGCAAATTGACGCGATAGTTCGGGCTCGTCTGCTGCGCCCACAGCCCGCGCAGACGGTTGATTCCGACAGCGGGGTACACCTTCGGATTGATGAGCAACGGGTACGCAAAGTTCGCAATGACCGCCAGCGTGCCTCGATGCCAAGCGCGCGAGATGCGTCCGCGACGCTGCATCCCCTCCACCATTTCCAGCCGCGCGAAGGTGATGTGGCGGGCCTCTTCGAGAACGTGGATCTTCATGAGCTGGCGCAGCTGCGGCTGCATTTTCGGGTCATTCATCGCCTCACGCTGAGCGCGGTCGAGTATCTCTTCGATGAGCAATGTCGCGCCGGATACAGACGGGCCGAGAGGCACAAAATGCAGAATCTTCGCGAAGCCCAAGAATCCCTTCGGCAACTTGTACGGCGCCAGTCCCGTCTTGTTGATCAACCGGGCAAACATCGTCGAGTGACGTGCCTCGTCGCCGATCTCGTTAAGGGCGTAGAGGGCCCTTTGATCTGTCAGGGCACCTTTGGCAGACATTCGGAGCAGCGCTGAGCTGAGCAGATTCTCTGCGTAGATACCGAAGCTGAGAATGCTGACAATTTCATGGCGCCCGAGTTCCACCTTCTGCTCATCGCTCATTTTCTCCCACAGCTTGGTGCCGTAGAGCGAGACACGATGCTCGGGCAGGAAGTACTTTCCCTCCTCCCAGGGCGAGTCCCAATCGATGTCGATCTCCGCGTCGTAGAACTTTTCGGCCGCCGCCCGCAGGAGTCGGCCGGCAGACCTTTGCATGTCGACGGGCTTGCGGGCACTGACGCGCGACACCCCTTCCGTCGAAACGTCGGGCTTGATCTCAACATTCTGAACGGTCATGTGACACCTCCGTTGTGTTCCGGGCCGAGCTGAGTCTCGTCTCTATACCCGATACTCTGGGTACCCGATACTGCTAGTGTCACTGCCAGTGTGTTCTTTTGTCAACGCTTGATGTGAAGAAAGTGAGCTTTACGTGTCTGACGACCACGATCTCGACTACTCCGGCGAGGGCACCTTGGTGTGCCGCGGCAAGGAGATTGCTGTCCGGGTGAAAATCAAAGGCTATTTCCAGCCCCTCAACGGCTTGTACACCTGGTACGGCAGGATCGACAAAAATGATGCGCTCGACGCCCTCCTCGCGGGCAGGCGCACGGTTGCTGTCTTCGTGACACCAGAGGGCCGCGCCGAGTGCGTCGTGGGCGATCCTGATTTCTGGGACCGCTATCGCATTACGGGCACGAGCAGGCCGCCGTACCACATCCCCA
This sequence comes from Gordonia sp. CNJ-863, assembly GCF_001942325.1. Taxonomy (NCBI): domain Bacteria; kingdom Bacillati; phylum Actinomycetota; class Actinomycetes; order Mycobacteriales; family Gordoniaceae; genus Gordonia; species Gordonia sp. CNJ-863. The sequence continues at coordinate 3,224 of NZ_MKKG01000047.1, read as the reverse complement.
CCACGCTCGAAGACGTGGAGTCGATAGCAGAGAGTGAACATCACAGCTGACCGACCCGCACGGAGCCGCCTGTGGGGCGTTCCCCCAATCCAATGAGTCCGAGAGGAAATTCGTACGTGGCCAGGTCGTCGATCGTTCACAACCGTCCATCAAGGCGTTCTGCCGGCACCGGTGAATACAGCGCTCAACTGGAAAAGGTCGCCTGGTTCACGTTGCGGCGCAAGGGATTCGTGGCGTCGGTCTGGGTCGTGGTTGCGGTCGGCTTAGCGGTGCTATTCCCGCAGCTGGAGTCCGTGATCCGACAGCAGTCGGTGGACCCGATACCTGCGGGCGTACCGTCATTTCAGACGCTCGACCGGATGGGTGAGGCGTTCAATGAGAAGGGGGCCAAGACCACCGTCTTCGTCGCCATGGAGAACGACAGGGGTTTCTCGGACACCACCCGCGCCAGGTATGACGAATTGGTGACCGCACTGCGTGCGGACACGGAACACGTCATCGCAGTCCGCGATCTGCTCGGCGACCCGCTCACGGAGAGTCAGGCGCTGAGCAAAGACAAGAAGGCGTGGTATCTGCCTATCGGTGTCACGGGGACGTTGGGCGGACCGGACGCTGCCAACGCCGTGGAAGCGGTCCGTGACACCGCGAACGAAGTCTTCAGTGGTACCGACACAATTGTTCGGGTGACCGGTCCACCTGCCACGTTCACCGACCAGCTCGCGGTGGGTGAGACCGATCTGGTCGTGATCACGCTCGCCACGGTGCTGTTGATCGCCGGGATCCTGCTGATCGTCTACCGATCGATCTTCACCGCTCTCATGCCGCTGCTGGTGGTCGGCATGAGCCTGGCAGTGGGCCGCGGGGTGCTCTCGGGTCTGGGCGAATTGGGCATGCCCGTGTCTCAATTCACCTCGATGTTCATGACGGTAATCATCTTCGGCGCCGGAGTCGACTACTCCGTATTCCTCATAAGCCGGTATCACGAGGGCATCCGGGCGGGCGATACCCCTGACGTGGCCATTGCGAACGCCACCGCAACGATCGGTCGCGTGGTGCTCGCGTCCGCAGCGACAGTTGCCTTTGCTTTCTTAGCGATGGCGTTCGCCAAACTCAGCGTGTTCAACACGCTCGGCCCGGCGTGCGCGATCTCTATCGCCTTCGGCTTCCTGGCAACCGTCACTTTGCTGCCCCCCGTGCTGTCGTTCGCGGCAAAGCGTGGCGCGGGTCTACCTCGTCGTGACCTCACCAGACGGTACTGGCATCGGGTGGGAACGGGGGTGATCCGGCGGCCGGTCCCGCTGCTCGCGGTGAGCCTGGTGGCACTGATCGCTCTCGGCCTCATCGCGACCACCATGACAATCACCTATGACGATCGGGAAGGTCAGCCGCCGGACACCGGAAGCAACGAGGGATACGCGCTGCTGAACCGGCACTTTCCCAAAGACACCATCATCTCCGAATTCCTTCTGGTGGAGTCGAAC
>NZ_MKKG01000047.1:0-1205 GCF_001942325.1 Gordonia sp. CNJ-863 | reverse complement strand
CTGTCTCGAGTGGCACGACAAGCACAGTCGGCTGCCGACGCCGTCGCACCGGCGTTGAGTGCACTCGATGCTCCCTGGTGCGTCCAGATCCCGCAGTGTTCGGCCTTGCAGACACAGACCTCGGACATCCGCGCATTGGCCGACAACCAGTCCCTCGGTCGTATCGCGGACTTCGCTACCCAGCTCGGTGGAGTCGAGGGCCCGGGAACGGCGGACCTCGCGCAGTTGCAGAGCTCATTGAACGTCCTCGACTCCGCTCTGCAGACGATCAACGGCCAGGACCTCGGCAGTCGGTTGTCACAGCTCCAGACGGGCGTCCGAGCGCTCGCCGACGGGGCCCGACAGCTGTCCGGCGGTGTGAGCGCATTGGTGGACAGCAACGTACAGCTGCTGGCGGGCCTGTCTCAAGTGGCCGCCCAGCTACGCGCGCCCGCCCGGGACATCGGCAACACTGACTCGGCAACGGGGTTCTACCTACCCGCCGACGCGTTCAAGGATCAACAGTTCAGCCAAGTGGCGCGCCAGTTCATCTCGCCGGATGGCAAGACTGCTCGCTTTGTAGTGCAGACCGCCTACGATCCGTATACCGCGGATGCCATGACGTTGGCGAACAGTCTGTCGAAGGTGGCCGAGGACGCCATGCCGAACACCACGCTGCAGGGTGCGCGCGCATCTGTCGCCGGGTTCCCGGCGATCAACGCCGACATCCAACGACTTCTGGCGTACGATTTCAAGTTACTCGGATTCGGAACGATCCTGATAGTCGGCCTGATCCTAATGCTCTTACTCAGGGCGATCGTCGCACCGATCTATCTACTGGCCACTGTCGTTCTCAACTACGCAGCCGCTCTGGGCATCGGTGTCCTAGTTCTGCAACACATTTTCGGCAATGAAATTGCCTGGCCGGTCCCGCTGGTGTCTTTCATCGTTCTAGTGGCAGTGGGGGCCGACTACAACATGCTGTTGGTTTCCCGGCTCAGAGAGGAATCGGTGGCCAATATCCGGCTCGGAGTTCTACGCACCGTCGCATACACCGGCTCGGTCATCACCTCGGCCGGTTTGATCTTCGCGGCGAGCATGTTCGGACTCATGCTGGGATCGATCGACGTGATGGTGCAGATCGGCTTCATCATCGGTATCGGGTTACTCCTGGACACCTTTCTCGTCCGCACGATTGTCGTCCCTGCGCTGGCAGCATTGCTCGG
>NZ_MKKG01000046.1:0-9479 GCF_001942325.1 Gordonia sp. CNJ-863 | reverse complement strand
GAAGTAGCGACGACATGCGAACTCGTCACCGAGTCGCAGCTGGAATTGCAACGCTACGGCGAAGTGGTGGTCGAACTGCATGAACTGTGCGCGAAATATCCACTGCGAGAATCATTCTACTACCAGTGATGACGGCGCTGACGAGGTTGGGCCGCCGTTGCGAAGCCCTTGAGGTGTACAGACGGTTAATGCTCGTCCTACGTGAAGAACTGGGCATCGACCTTCGGAAAAGTTCCAACGGCTTCATCTGCAGATCCTCAACGGCACCACCCATGACCCGCAGGCGCAGTGCTACCGGCTGGCTGAGTAGACCTCAGTTGGGTCCGCGCTGTGATACAAACGTATCAATGGGCTAGTTCGACGAGGGAACAAACTATGCGACACGGTGTGACGACGACCGAACGCGAGCGCCCGCGCCGTACGTCGGAGGCCATCACGCTGTCAGTGGTCTGTGCCGCGCAATTCATGGTGGTACTCGACATCTCCGTGGTGAACGTCGCGTTACCGTCGATCAAAGACTCCCTCGGTTTCGATGACAGCGGTCTGCAATGGGTGGTCAACGCGTATGCGCTGACGTTTGCTGGGTTCCTTCTCCTCGGCGGCCGACTCGCCGACTTGGCTGGTCGGCGACGCGTCCTTTTAATAGGCCTCGCTGCTTTCTCCGCCGCCAGCCTTGCCGGGGGGCTGGTCGACTCGGCCGGGCCACTCGTCATCGCACGAGCGGTTCAAGGTCTAGGAGCTGCGCTCCTGGCACCTACCACGCTAACGATCTTGACCGCATCGTTCCCTGAAGGTCCCCGCCGGACTCGGGCATTGGCCACTTGGACCGCGGTAGGCATCGCCGGAGGGACGGCGGGAAACCTGGTGGGGGGCCTCCTCACGGAGTACCTCTCGTGGCGTTCCACACTGCTTATCAACGTCCCCATTGGACTCGCTGCCGCAGTCCTCACTGTCCGATACATCACGGCCGACAAACCTGCTCCGTCTCGGCCACGGTTGGACGTGAGCGGGGCTGTTCTGGCCACTGCCGGTCTGGGCATCCTGGCATACGGAATAACGCAGGCCGCTAGCGATGGCTGGGGTGCACGGGCGACGACTCTTAGCATTGTTGCCGGTGTGCTGCTACTGATGGTGTTCGTACTCGTCGAAGCAAGACTCGCGAAATCACCCTTGATTCCTCTGCGGATATTCGGCAATCGATCGGTCTCAGCAGGAAACGTGGCAATGCTCTTCGCTGGTGCGTGCCTCAACCCCATGTGGTACTTTCTGACCCTCGCCATGCAGAACGTCCTGGGCTACAGCCCTGTTCAAACCGGTTTGGCCTTCTTGCCCCACACGATCGTGGCGATTGCCATAGGAGCTGGCGCCACCCCGTGGTTGATGAGACGCATTGATGGACGGGTGCTCATCGCTGGAGGCTCGCTGCTGGCCGCGGCCGGATTTTGGTGGCAAGCCCAATTAACGATCGGCAGTGGTTATATCATGGGAATTCTGTTGCCTGCCATCGTATTCAGCCTCGGGAGCGGCATGCTCAATACCCCGATCACAGCTGCAGTCAACTCGGGCATCGCCCCTGAAGACGCTGGCGCAGCGTCAGGCGTAATGAATACGACCAAACAAGTCGGGGGCGCCCTGGGCTTGGCGGTGCTCATCACCTATGCGGCAGCGAGCGGAAGCGACAAGGCCGACTTATTAGATGCGTACAATCGTGCCTTCTACGCAATAGCCGCCATCATGATTGTGACCGCAGCGGTCGCGCTGACACTCCCGGCGCACAGAGACCATGCAGATTAGCTGCTGCGAGACCGAGAGGAAAACACGTGACAGAACGCAAGCCAGCGAACGTTTCCTTCGAATCGTGGGTCGAAACGCAAATCCAGAAAGCCCAGGATCGCGGCCAGTTCGACAACCTCCCCGGCGCCGGAAAACCTATTCCGCCAGACTCGCCGCTTGACGGAGAGCACTGGTGGGTGCGAAAGAAGATGGAGAACGAAGGCCTACACTACCCAAACCTCGCTGACGATCTACGCAAACGAATCAAAGAGGCCCAGAACGAAGCTTGTGCAGCACCAACCGACTCCGCCGCCCGCGCCATCGTCGATCGCATGAACAGCGAGATCCACACATATCGCATCTCGCCACCACCGGGCCCGCCCCAAATTCTCCCACTGATCGACATCAATCAAGTCCTTGCCGCACGTGCTGACGGGAAATCCCACACCGAGTAGTAATGCGGTTGCCGCCACCTCGCGTGACGTATCAGATCGTTGCGGGAGACCTCAGCGACTTCGTTCTGTTCGACACCTTCGACTTCCACGCCACCCCCGCCCCCGGCCAGCGCCGTGTCGTGCCCAAGACCCGCGCCGACATCGATCTCGACGCGCTCGGCGCCGAGATCGACGCCACTGGTGGCGGCAGCGAGGCGGTTCAGCGACTGGAACTGGCGACGTCGGCACAATGCCGCGGCCCGCCAGTCGCGGCCGGCGTCCACCTCGAGCACGACGGTGGCCGGCTGATGGTCTGCGATCGGCGTTTCCGGTTGGCCCGGGTGTATCGCCGCACCCCCCGCGGCGCTGGCGGTGCTGGCCGAGGTGGAAGCCGCGTTCGACACCATCGACACCGGGGCCACTCCGTGGCCCGATCACCGTCTGACGGTGTTGAGGACCGCGCATGCCCGCACCACCGGGCACCCGTTGCCGGTGCGGTGGTGGCAGCTGCTGCGCGCCGCCGCCCGCTGCTCGGACCTGCCGACCTCAGGTGAGCTGGTCGCGCCGGGGGCGTTGCCGCATGTGTGGCCGTATCTGCGTGCCGCCGAACACGATCTGCCGTGGCCGCTGGCCGTGGTGCTCGATGAGTACTTCACCGAACGTGAGTGCATCGGCATCGGCATCGGCCGGATCGTGTTCACCGACGGACCGGACCGGGTCCTCAAAGTCCCGTTCACCACCGTCGGTGTCACCGCCAACCAGATCGAAGCCGCGGCCGCAGCGGACAGCTCGTCGACAGTGGTGCCGATCGCGCCGTGCCAGCTGGTCGACCACCCCGGCGTGCCCGTCGATCTGCCGTTGCTGTCGATGGCGCGGGTGCACATCCCGACCGTCGTCGACGTCGACCGACTCCCGGAGTGGGCCGGCGAGGTCGACGACCGCCAACTCGGCCTGCACGAGGGTCGCTGGGTGGCCTACGACCTCGGCGACACCACCACGGCGTGAGGCGGGAAAGACTTTCGCTGTTGGACACCGCGTACGCACCATCGACCTGCTGTCGTCGTTTCGTGACGCCGAGGGCCGACGGTGCGCGTTGGCCGGGAAAGTGACCGCACTCGACGACGACGGTGATGTGCAGGTGACGGTCAGCGCCCCCCGGGGTTGGGCGGGCAAGACGATGACGTTCTCCCCAGACCTGATTGAGCATATCGACTGATCACGAGCCATCTAGCTGCAACTATCAGTGTAAAGTGATAGTGTGGTGGGGTGAGTTGGGACGTTGACACGGCGTTGGTGGACGACTGGCTCGACTCGCTGAATGACGAGGCCTACGACCATGTCGTCGCGGCGTTGGAGTTCCTGGCTGATCACGGGCCGACGACGGGGCGACCGTTCGTTGACACCGTGGAGGGATCGGTGCACGCGAACATGAAGGAGTTGCGGCCCCCGCGCACGAGTGCGGGGGAGTACATCCGGATTCTGTTCGCGTTTGACGTCGAGAGCCGGGCGATCGTGCTGGTCGGCGGGGACAAGGCCGGGAACTGGAAGAAGTGGTACGCCAAGAACATTCCGGTCGCGGATGCGTTGTTCAGCGAGCACCAGGAGCGTGCGCGGGCGCGGCGGGCGAAGACACAGACCACGGGCAAGAGCAGGAAAGGGCGGAAGAAGCGATGACGAGTTTGGACGAGCTGCGGGCACGGCGTCCGGGGAACCGGGCGCGGATTGATGCGGTGCGCGCGGAGATGGAACACGAGGCGCAGGTGTATCGGCTGCGGCAGCTGCGGGAAGAGGCCGGCTACACCCAGGGCCGGTTGGCCAATCTGATCGGGGTGGGCCAGAACCGGATTTCGCAGATGGAGCACGGTCAGATCGTGTCGGCGCGGGTGGAGACGCTGCGCAAGTATGTCGAGGCCACCGGCGGCGAGTTGGAGGTTGTGGTCAAAAAGGCCGACGGCACCCGAGTCCCGCTGGCACTGTAGGGGTTAAGGGCCTGAGGGCTACTCGTTCGACTCGCACCACGCTGCGATGGCCGACGCTAACGCCTCGTCGTTGCCAATCCCTGCCGCGGCGGCCACGCTGTTGAAGCTGTCGACCAGTTCCTGCGGCACGCGCCCCTTCAGCTCGACGCTGTTAGAGACGTACGGAGCGGGCGCCGCCGCGAGTGCTTCGCGCTCGCGCTCCAACTCTTCGAACAGCTCCTGGTAGTGGCGCTGAAGGGGCTGCATCCGATCGCCCGGCTCGAACCACTTGAGCCGCTTGCACCTCTTCTGCTTGGAACTGGCGATGCCGCGGTTGTGCGCGTAGTCGTTGCGCATGAAGCCCAAGTCCCTCATCAGCGTTGATCGCACCGCCCGCTCGGGGCACCCGTGGATCGCTGCCAGCCTCCGCCGGTAGTTGAGTTCCCATTCGGTGAAGAACGTGACGACCCAGCGTCCGGCGAGCTGGCTCTGGGTATCCGTCTCGGTCTCGACCTCGTACTGCTCCATGAACTCCTGGACGGTCGCTGCGCCGGGGTGTACGGCCGCCAGGAGGTCTGAGAATGGGATCGTCGTAGCCGATTCCTCGTCGGTGGTTTGGAACTTCATCACGTCGAAGTGTGGCGGCACCCGGCTGAGCTGGCCCTTGCGGACGTCCTCCATCCGCTTTTCCCACTCGTCGTTGAGCAGGTCCATCACTCCGTGATGGCCCAGCCGAGCGGTCAGCACCATTGCCTTGAGGTCGGCGATCATCTCGCTGATCACCTCCTGGGCAGTCTCGGGGTCGTTGAGGCCGTCGGCCAACTGCGTGCTCGCGGCATTTGCCATGTCGAGGACCTTGGTGATCTGGGCCAGGCTCAGGTCGGCGGGATCGAGGGCCTTCACGGCTTCCACCACCGGCCCGATCACGTCGTGCAGCCCCGAGCCCTCGGCCGGTTGCGCGACGCTCCAGTGCCCGAGGATCGGCTGGGAGATCCCCGCGACGGCGACCTCGACGGCTTGCGAGTTCGGAAATGCGTCAACCTGCTTGCGCATGAGGGGAATGCTGACATGGAACGGGGCTGTGGCCTGCGTGAGTACGTGGCGCCAGCGCCCAATTTCCTCGGCTGTGCTCATGTCCCGCACATTAGCTGCGCCGACGGGCCGGTGCTTCGGGATTGCCGGGGGCAGGCGATGCTCGAGGGGTATGACAGCGGTTATAGAGACTTTGGGGCCTAGCTGCGATGATGCCCGCCTCCGATACCTGATCGGCGCCGATCAAGGGACTGCTGCACGGGTAGGTGACATCTGATCTGGCTTGCCTTCGGGCGGTCGGGAAGGATGTAGCTGTGCCCAAGCCGTACCCCCAGGAGTTCCGTGACGATGTGGTCCGGGTGGCTCGTGATCGTGGAGAAGGCGTCACGATCGAGCAGGTCGCCAAGGATTTCGGTGTGCACCCGATGACGCTGCACAAGTGGATGCGACGTGCTGACATCGATGAGGGCCGCAGCCCTGGCGTGACCACCGGCGAGTCTGCTGAATTGCGCGAGGCCCGCAAGCGGATCCGCTTGCTCGAGCAGGAAAACGAGGTGCTGCGTCGGGCTGCGGCGTATTTGTCGCAGGCGAACCTGCCGGGAAAAGGCTCTACCCGCTCGTGAAGGAGCTCGCTGCTGACGGGATTGCCGTCGCGGTGTCGTGTCGGGTACTTCAGCTCTCTCGCCAGCCCTACTACCGGTGGCTGGCCAGTCCGGTCACCCGTGCCGAGTTGGCCGCGGCGTATCGGGCGAATGCCCTGTTTGATGCCCACCGCGAGGACCCGGAATTCGGCTACCGATTCCTCGCCGGGGAAGCCACCACCGTGGGTGAGTCGATGGCCGAGCGGACGGCGTGGCGGATCTGCCGGGACAACGCCTGGTGGTCGGTGTTCGGCAAGAAACGAGGTCGGAATGGCCGACGACCGGGACCACCGGTCCATGACGATCTGGTCCAGCGGAACTTCGCCGCCGAGGAGCCAAATCGGTTGTGGCTGACCGATATCACCGAACATCACACCGGTGAGGGCAAGCTCTATCTGTGCGCAATCAAGGACGTGCACTCCGGGCGGATCGTCGGCTACAGCATCGATTCCCGGATGAAGTCCCGGCTGGCGGTGGCAGCGTTGCACAGCGCGGTCGCCCGTCGTGGTGAGGTGGCTGGCTGCATCGTTCACTCGGATCGAGGGTCGCAGTTTAGGTCGCGAAAATTCGTACACGCCTTGAATATTCATGGACTAGCGGGGTCGATGGGCAAGGTCGGAGCGTGCGGGGACAACGCAGCTATGGAGAGCTTCTTTGCGCTGCTGCAACGCAACGTGCTCGACCGCCAACGCTGGGACACCCGTGAACAGCTTCGGATCGCAATCGTCAGTTGGATCGAACGGACCTACCACCGCCGGCGCCGGGCAAGTCCGCCTCGGTCGGTTGACGCCTGTCGAGTTCGAAGCAATGATCAGCACCGCCGCTGCCGCGGCATGACACCCCAACTGTCACCTATCCGTGCAGCAGTCCCCAATGGTGAGACTTGTTCTTCGCTGGTACCTCGCTAGGTGAGCTTCTTGGTCGGGCACCCTTTCAGGAGTCCGAGGGTCGGAGGTGTTCGGGCAGAATCTGGTTGAACAGTTCCTGGTTCAGGCGCATGTAGGCCTCGTGTGGGTCGCGGGGCGTGGTTGCTGTGGGGTTCCAGGATGTCAGTTCGGTGGTGGTGGCCGGTATCCATCCAAGTGCTTGCATGGCGGGGATGGTGGCTTCGATGGAGGGTGCGATTTTGATGAGGTGTCGGGTGTAAAGAGTGGGGTCGGTTCGGTCGTGGCGCCAGTGGTTGTGGGCGGCGATCGTTGTGGCGGCATCGAGGAGTGTGGTGATCGTTGCGGGTTCGGGGATGGGTTGGCTGATGAGGTCTTTGGTGTGTTCGACCAGTGCGGCAATTGTGGAGACGGCGATGTCGATGTCTTCGGCGCGGCCGGCGAGTAGGTCGTGGAGTTGGTTGTTGAGGTGGCGGCGGTGTTGGTGAGCGGTGTCGTTTGAGTAGGTGTAGTCGGGGAGGTAGGTGTGGGCGATGGTGGTGGCCAGGGATTCGGGGTAGCGATATTCGGTTCCCCATGTGAAGCCGCGCCCGGGTGAGGGGATGGGTGTCCAGTTGTCGCCGTCGGTGATCCACGCGGGCACGCTGTCGCCGTAGCCGGTGGAGGGCGCCACGATTCTGCGGCCAGGGGCTAGGTCGTGTTCTGCGAGAGGCCCGGTGGGCCATTCGAATACCAGCTCGTTGGGCCATTGTCCGGGTTCGATGTCGTTGCGTTGGTGGAGGGTTTCGACGACGAACAGGTCGGCGTGGGTGTCGTGGTAGTAAGCGAGGGCGGGGTCGCGGGCTTCGGCGATGAGTGTGGTTAGGCGCCGGCGGTGGCCGGGGGGCAGCGAGTCGAGGTTGTCGAGGGTGACCAGTTGGGGGGCGGATCGGTAGGTGGTGGCCACACCGGGGTGCAGGGTCATGCGGACGCGGCCGACGGTGTGCGGGTGACTGTCGGCGATGTAGTCGGCGTGGGCGGGGCCGTCGGGGGTGGCGGTGCGAAGCGCCTGGGCGAGCAGGGCGTGTGCTGCGCTGAGCGCCTCGAGGAGCGCTGGCGCGGGGTCCTGGGTGTCGAGGTAGTCGGTGAGGCTGCGGAACCAGGTGAGGGTGTCGGGGTGGATGGAGTTGATCCAGGACTGTGTCATCGGCTGACGGTGGGGGTCGCGGCCGGCGATGAGTGGCTGATGGGGTCGGTGGCGGTGGACGAGGTTGAGTTCGGACAGGCCTAGGGTGCGTGGCCACGGTTCCACTGCTAACCGGGTGGGGCTGGTGGATGTGGGGGAACGGTGTTCGTGGGCAGCGCGGGTCGCCCAATGCTCGAGAAAGCGAGAGTTATCGGTGGCGAGGGTGTTCTCGGCATGTGCCTTGTCGGCGAGGACGCCGGCAGCAATGGTCAGTGCTGGGTGGGGCTCTGGTGTCGTGGTCAAGGAGGCGGCGACGACGCCGAGGTGGCGGATGACGGTGCCAAGGCCGGCGTCGTCGACCTCGATGCGTGTTGCGATGGGGCTGTCTGCGAGAGGGCGTCGGCGGCTGACGTTGTCGCGGGTGTAGTGCTCTTCGGGGAACACATCGAATGGTGTGCCGATCAGGCGAGCGACGTCGTCGGCGGTCACGGGGGATCGTAGTTTGTAGGGGGTGCTGGATGAAGGCAGTGCCTGGCGTACCGCTGTGGACATGTCCCATACGTTGGCTTCTGGCGGCGGGTAGGCCCCGCTGTTGGTGTCAAAGTGGCCGTCCCAGAAGCCGCTGACCGTAAGGAACCACACTGTGTCGGTTTCGTATTCGAGTTCGTGGGCGCTGTGTTTAGTCACCGCGGTAGCGATGAGGGCGAAACCGTGATCGGTGATGGTGGCTCGGTCGCCTCTCAGGGGGCTGATGAGCACAACAGGCCCGAGCGCATCCACACCTGCGTAGATGCGTGCGTGCATCTCTTCCGACCTCTGTCGGTGCATGCCGAGGGTGACGTCAATGACGATGTCTTCGAGTAGCTGAGGTGCATGGCCGTCAGTGAACGAGCGGTGGTAGCGGGGAGTGTCCTCGTGATCGAACCCATTTCGCGCGGCCCACCATGAATCGATGGTCAGCTCGGTCCAATAGGGCTGGCCGCTTTGATCGCGGTGGTCGGGCTCTGGCATCACTCCGCTGTTGTAGAGCCGGCTGACTCTACCGGCGGACCGGTCGATGCGTGCAGCCACACCAGCACGCGACAACAACGGAGGTTGAGACAAGCCGGAACGCCGGAACGGACGCAAGAACGGATGCATGACACCAGACCTACCAGACGGAGCAATACTAGTCACCTGTCAGCGCAACAATTATTGCCCCTACCTCTTTGGATCGATCCGCGGAGAAAAAAGCTTGCATGTGCGAGTATCGGTCGCGTCAGGCATAGATTCCCGTAGGGAATCGGTTGTGTGGCAATGGGTTTTAATTCTGTTGTGCGGCAATATGTTTCATATGGAGTCACAGAGCGCCCGCAGGGCGGTCGGTGGGTGGGGGTGCAGGGTCGGCCGCAGGCCGACAAGGCCCCTGTCGATGCCCGTTGCTCGGTCCGAACGTGCTAGACTTGTCGACATGAAACACAGTGCACCACAAGCACACTCTTTCTAATCGGCCGTAGGCCGATGGGGAGCGGGGACACCGAAACGCACGCCACCACGGCGCGCTTGCGGCGCCCTTCGGGCGCGCTTGCGCGCCGTACCCCCGACCGGGCGCC